>NZ_CP016786.1:1508571-1835714 GCF_002285495.1 Clostridium isatidis
AATTAATGCAATACTAGCAGCTAGTTCTTCATCTGAAGAAATTGCTTCCGTAGTATAAAACATCTCTGGCATCCCACTTCCCTTTGGGCCCTCATATCTAATAAATACAGCATCACCAGGTTTAATTTTTTTAGTTAATACTGCTTCTATTGCTTCTTCTTCACTATCAAAAGGCCTTGCCTTAAGTATAGCCTTATGCATCTCCTTTGGAACTGCTGAATGTTTAACAACTGCACCATCTGGAGCAATGTTTCCTCTTAATATTGCAATAGCTCCATTCTTTCCTATTGGATTAGTATATGGTCTAATAATATCTTCTTTCTTTAGTCCAGTTTCTTTTAAATATTCATAACATTTTTCATAATATCCATTTTTCTTTAGATCTTCTAAGTTTTCTCCTAAAGTTTTTCCTGTTACTGTCATTACATCTAAATGTAATAGTTCTTTAAGCTCTTCCATTATTGCTGGTACACCTCCTGCATAATAGAAATATTCTGCAGGCCATTTACCTGTTGGGCGGATATTTAATAAATATGGCGCATATCGGTGAATTTTATCAAAGGCTTCAGCATCCAATTCTATTCCAAATTCATGGGCTATAGCTGGAATGTGTAAAAGTGAATTGCTAGAACCAGAAATTGCAGCATGTATAATTATTGCATTCTCAAAAGATTTTGCTGTAACAATGTCCCTTGCTCTTAAATTTTTTTTAGCTAATTCTACTACTTGTTTACCTGCTTCAATTGCAACTTTTTCTAAATCTTCACAGTTTGCAGGCATTACTGAACTTCCTGGCAGCATTAATCCTAATGCTTCAGCCATAATCTGCATAGTTGCTGCTGTCCCCATAAAGGAACATGAACCAGCCGATGGGCAGGCATTATTTTTATAATATGTTAATTCCTCCTCAGTAATTTCTCCTCGTCTTTCCATAGCACTATAAGTTCCTATTTGCTCTAATGTCAAAAGATTTGGACCAGCTTTCATTACTCCACCAGTAACAACAATTGATGGTATATTAATTCTTCCAATTGCCATTAAATGAGCAGGAACCCCCTTATCACAACTAGTGATAAATACTCCTCCATCAAAAGGGGTTGCATTGGCATGAATTTCGATAAGATTTGAAAGGGCATCTCTTGACGCTAAGGAATAATTTATTCCATCATGTCCCTGAGCCATTCCATCACATATGTCTGTTGCAAAAAACCTTGATGCCTTTCCTCCCTTTTCTCCTACTCCCTTTACTGCATTATTTACAAATTTTAATAAATGCACGCTGCCTGGGTGGCTGTCACCAAAAGTACTTTCAATTATTATTTGTACTTTTGATAAATCTTCTGATGTATATCCCATTCCTCTACGAAGAGGATCCATTTCTGGAGCTATTTTTCTTATTTCTTGACTTATCATATTATCCTCCCATATTAAATAAGGGGCTGCTTAATTGCCCCTATATTTTTATTACTTAAGCTCTGGCCAATAACCTTTATTGGCTTCAATTAACTCATCTAAAATATCCTTTGCTACTTTAGCACTTGGTACCGTCTTTGATAAAGTTAATGCTTGCCATAATTTTAAGTAACTTCCTTCTATCCATGCTTCAACTACTAATTTTTCAACTGCTACTTGTTGTTCCATTAATCCTTTTTGGAATCTTGGTATCTCACCTTGAACTAATGGCTCAGGACCATTACTTCCTACAATACAAGGAACTTCAACCATTGCTGTTGGATCAAAGTTTACTATAGCACCTTTATTTTCAACTATGCATAACATTCTTTCATGAGTGTTATATGCAATTGCTCTTGCTAAATCAACTATAAATGTAGCATGGGAATCTATATGGAATTCTCCTCCCTTTGCTGTTCCTTCTTTAATTATTTTTTTTGCTGCTTCAAATACATTCTTTTCTCTACCATTCATTACTTCATTAGCTCTTGTAAACTCTGGATTAGAATGTTCAACAACATAATCAGGATATAAATAATATTTTAAATAAGTATTTGGTAAATAATTTGGGTCTAAGGCTATTAAATCTTTTGCTTTTTTATGAGTTTCCTGCCAGCTTGGTTCTGTATGTTGAGTATCAACTTCAATTTGATTTAAATAACCGTGTTCTTTAACATATTCTATTAATTTTGGCATTAAATCATTTCCTTCTTTATCCCTTACACTTGTCCACCATCCAAAATGATTTAATCCAAAGTAGTTAACTTCTAAATCAGCAGGAGTTAAACCAACTATTTGAGACATACGACGTAAAGTTCCTACAGGCATATCACAAATATTTAAAACCTTTGAATTTGGTTTTAAAACACGACAAGCTTCAGCAACTATAGCTGCAGGATTTGAATAATTTAACATCCAGCAATTTGGAGAATATTTTTCCATATAATCTATTAATTCTAACATTCCACCTATAGATCTCATTCCATAAGCAATTCCTCCAGGTCCGCAAGTTTCTTGTCCAACAACTCCATACTTTAATGGAATTTTCTCATCCTTTTCACGCATTTCATATTTGCCAACACGAATATGAGCCATACAAAAATCTACATCAGTAAAAGCTTCTTCTGGATCTACTGTATAAGAAAATTCTATTTCTGGTGCATTTTCCTTTAATAAGATTTCTAAAGCTTTACCTATAATTTCTTGACGTTCTTTATCATTATCATATAATTTTAATTTTCTTAGTGGAAATCTATCTAAATTATCTAGTAACATCATTACTATTCCTGGAGTAAATGTACTTCCTCCACCTGCTATTACTACTGAAAATTTTTTATCTTTATTCATAAGCTTAATCATCCTTTCTTGGTTCTTTAAAAGATTTTTAATTTCTTCTTCTTATGTGCTTATTATAGAAAAGTAATATTCCCTAGTAAACCTTTTTAAGCCTTATAAAAACATGTTACTTAAGCTTGTAACCTGTTTCCTTACTATAAATTTTCATAATAAAAGGGACCATATTTTAATGCCCCTTTTATTAATAAAAATATCCTTAATTTGCTTCTATTCCAAGATATTCATCTACACTCTTTCTTACTCCATTTACTCTTAAACCATAAACAACCTGTACATTATCCCCTTTAATAATTACTCCATTAGCTTGAGTTTCTTCTTTTAATAAAGCAATATCAACCAATGATGAATCTTTTACAATTAATCTTAATCTCGTATAACAGTTATCTACTTTTACAATATTATCAGCCCCGCCAAGTCCTTTAACTATTACGGATGCTAATTCTTCTGAAAGCCTTTCTGTTTCCTTTTTCTCTTTGTAATCTTTCTTTGTATAAAGTTTTGTTTCTCCCTCTTCTTCTCTTCCTGGAGTCTTAAGATTAAACTTAGTTATTACAGCTCTAAAGATAAGGTAATAAACTACAAACTGTCCTAAGCCTATTAAGATAAACATTGGCCAACCTGTTTTTTCTATTCCAAGAGGTACATTATATAATAAGAAATCTATAAAACCATTTGGACCTATTGCTCTAATTCCTAGTATATTTAATACAACCATTCCTGCACCGCTTAAGAATGCATGTAATGCAAATAGTATTGGTGCTGCAAACATAAATGAGAATTCTATTGGTTCAGTAACTCCCGCTAATATAGAAGTAACTGCTGCTGGAATTAATATAGCTTTAATCTTAGTCTTATTCTTTGGTAATGCAGTATGATACATTGCTAAGCATGCACCAATTAAACCAAACATCTTTGAAAGTCCTCTTGCATCCCAAATTACTGATGCAGAAAGTTTTGCTATTGTTGGATCTGCCATTTCTGCAAAATAAATATTTCTTGAACCTTCTAACACTTGACCGCCAATTTCAGCAACTCCACCTAAAGAACTATATAAGAACGGAGTATAAACTAAATGATGTAAGCCAGTTGGGATTAATAGTCTTTCTAAAGTTCCATACACGAAAATTCCTAAATTACCTGCATTTTGAATAAATGTTCCTGTGCTGTTAATAAATTTTTGTACAAACGGCCATACAAAACTAAAAACTACAGCTAATAAAACAGTTACTGGAATAAGAATAATAAATACTAATCTTGTTCCTCCATATATTTGAAATGCTCCATTGAATTCCTTTTCACAATATTTATTATGAACATATGAAACAACTATCCCTAAAATAATTCCTAAAAATACTCCCATATCAAGTACTTGAACACCTAATACAGTTGTTTGTCCACTTCCTCTTAATGCATCTGCTGGTACTAATTTTTCAGTTAAAGTTAAAAATATATTCATTGCATTTATAAATACTAAAAATACTAATAATGATGTAAATCCAGCTTCTGCTTTCTTCTTTTTAGCTAATCCTACAGATAATCCTACACAAAAAATAATACCTAGATTTGTTAAAATTGAAACTAATGAGCCTGATAGCATTTTTCCTAGTCCAAAAACTAGATCGTTTTGTAAAAATGGTAAAACTTCTGCTAACTTTGCATTTGTTAAAATATTTCCTAAAGCAATTATTATACCTGCTATTGGTAAGATTAGTACTGGCACAAACATTCCCTTAGAAAAGTTTTGTAATTGGTTCATTATCTTTTCTTTCATTTTTTTCCCTCCATTTATTTAAATAAGAAATCATTTACAAGCCATATTATAAATAGCGAAATCTTATATGTATATAGATTTTGCCTTCAAAAAAACGTGTTACTCAATTAGATAACACGTTACTCATTTTTAATACTCTTTTTTCTTTTATAATACTCATATACTAATAACTCAACTAATACCAATACCTTTGGAAAAAATGTATTTGGCATTAAATTTCTATCATCTAATTTATTAGCATCTTCAATTTTAAAAGATATATCTGCAAGTTTGCTTATACTATTTTCACGTTCATTTGTAAAAGATACTACCTTAATTCCATAATCTTTTGCAGTTATTACCTTATTTAAAACCATTGGAGTTTCCCCTGATTTTGATACTACAATAATACTGCTAATATAATCTAAATTATTTTCAAAAACCCCAATAGAATCTGTCCCATTTGAAAAAATACACCTTTTTCCCATAACTAAAAGTTTTTTATTAATATATTCAGCTATAATTCCAGAAAAACCATTTGCATATATAAAAATAAATTTATTATCATCTTGAAATAATAAGTCTACAAGACTATTAATAGCCTGTGTACTATTTTCCTTTAGTAGACTATCCATATTTAAACTATTAACAAAATCACTTTCATTTAAATTATCACTTATTCCATTCCTCTTTATAGAGGCTAAATTATACTGCATTTCTAAGAAACCTGAATAGCCAAGTTTCTTTGCTAACCTCATAATTGTTGAAGTAGAAGTAAAATTTTCTTTTGCAACTCCTCTTACCCCTAATTTATTTACTTCATTAATGTTATCTATTATATAATTTAAAACATTAATTTCTGTTTCAGTAAGATTCTTATTTTCGATAAGTTTTGATAAATCCATTATATTTCCCCCTAATCTCCCAAATTCATAGCCCCAATAAAGGCTAATAGAAAAAATTTAATTAATTTCTAAGAGCTTATATAATATTTCTTAAAAGCTGCCAAAAGCTTAATTTTAACTTGGGAACTTTTTATATTTAATTATCTCCTTTAATAGCCATAAAGTCAAAAATTTTATTCATATTATAATGTCCATAATACCAAAAATCTGCTTCTAAAGCTGCATCTTTTGGGCTAATTATTTCATCAATGATTATTTCTTCTTTGCCTTCTTTATTTCCCTTCATGAGTGAAAACTTATTATTTCTGTCTTTTCTTATAAAAGTAAATTCCTTATCACTTAGGTATTTAGGCCAAAAGTCAAATCCATCTTTAGAATTTGTAAGTTTTATTATTTCATTATTTTCTAAATTAACCTCATATATATTTTGATTATTAGATGCTTCCCACTCTTGCATCTCTTCCATGGATGGTGAGGAAGAATAAATTATTTTATTTCCATCCTCAGAAAAACTAGGTGTCATTGCTGCTTCATTTTCTTTAGTAATTTTTATAAAATTGTTATTCTCAACATTTAAGACTCCTAAAGTTTTATTTAAGTTCATAAATCTAGAGGATCCATTTATTAAAGCAATAAGATTATTCTCCTTAGGTGATACATCAATCATATCATTATAGGTAAGAACAATTATATTCTCATTTTTTATCTCTTTAAATTCTTTAGTTACAGAATCATAAATTCCTATAGGAACTCCATCTGCCGTAATTGAGGCTGAATTAGGTCTTAGCCATATTATTAACTTTGTACCATCTTTTGAAATTGCTGCAATAGCGGGATTTAATCCTAATCCATCATTCTCTAAACTTGCAGGCTTATAAGGCACAATCATATTTTCCTTTTTTGTATTTAAATCTAATTCCACAATCCCTAATGGCATTGGATAACTGTTTTCATCAGTCATTCCTTCATTTTTTAGTCCATAAATAGTATTATCTTTTCCTAAAGCTAATTGTAAATAATATTCCTTTTCTGCTTTAATATCATTAACTGATTTATTATTAACATCAAAAAGATATAAGCCTCCTGTATATTTAGAAAAAAGTAAATTTCCTTCATCATCCCATGCATAAGAAGCTACTTTATCACTTACTTTAAAACTTTCTTCATTATTTTTGAAATTTATTTTTACAACAAATAAATCATTATTTTCATTTTTAAAAGCCACATAGCCCTTCATTGATATTAAAGGAAATTTATAATTTTCGCCTTCCTTAAGCAAAACTTTTTCCTTGGGATTATTTACATTAACTGCCCAAAGTCCATCTTTTTTAACTACTACTGCAGTATTTACATTCTTATTCATTATTGGAAGGGCCAATATAAAGTTACTAATAAAAAATAATATAATTCCTAGAAAAAAAATTCTTTTAAACGAATTTTTCATTTGTAAAACTCCTTTTTAATTAAAATAACTCTTCATCATCTTCTATATTTATTATTTCTGCATCACAATTTTCCTCTATAAAACTAATAATATTTTCCATTATTGAAGATATTTGAGCAGATGATCCACAAACTGCTGCAATCCCAATAACCAAGATTTGATGAATATCCTGCTCAGCAACTTCACTTACTGAAATATTAAATTTATTTTTTAATTTTTGCATTATACTTTTAATAACCATTCTCTTTTCCTTTAAGGAGTGAACCCAGGATGCTCTTAGGGTAACGCGCATTATTAATATTCTCATAATTTTCTCCTATTCTTTTTTCAAATTTCCATTATTTTATTATTCCAAAAAATTTTTTAAATATTTATTTTATGCTTAAATATTCCTTTATTCTTATCTTTATTATATAGCTTATTACTAAATAATAATTCAATAGTTATTATATAAAAATTCTAAAATTTTATGGTTAATTATGAATAATAACTATTGAATAAGCTCATTTTATATGGACAAACTATTTATGAAATAAATTTTAAGGAGGTAAAAAACTATGGCCTATGCAATAGATAAGGATTTGCATGATAAAGCAAAGAAAATGCTAATTGCTGGAGAATCCTATGATAAAATTATGGATGAAACTCATTTAAGATTAAAAGATTTAAAAAGAATTGAAAGAAACGAAATAATACCAAACTTTAAATAATAAAAAGTTTAAATTAAACAAAAGGAAGATTTTCCATTGAAAGAAAATCTTCCTTTTTAATATATTATTTAATGGTAGAATTATATTAAATTTAAAATTTTCAATATTCTAAAAACAATCCTTAATCTATACATTTTAAACTGTAAATTTGACTAAACAAGGCTTAGTCAATAAGTCCTTCCCTTACTAAAAATTCATTAGCAACAAGCTTTGGATCTTTTCCATTTACATCAACTTCAAAGTTTAAAGCCCTCATTTTTTCATCTGTAATCCTTCCAGCTAATAAATTTAATACCTCTTTTAACTCAGGATATTTTTCTAAAGTATCAATCCTTATAAGAGGCGCAGCATAATAAGGCGGGAAGAATTGCTTGTCATCTTCTAATATAGTCAAGTCAAATTTATCAATTAAACCATCTGTTGTAAAAGCATCTATTAAGTCAGACTCCTTATTAATAAGAGCTGTATATCTTAAAGCTCCATCTACAGGACTGATCTTCTTAAAGTTTAAATCATAAACTTTTTGCAAGCCAAGAAGACCATCTTCCCTGTTTGCAAATTCAATGGTAGGTGACATTAATAAATCCTGTGAAATTCCATTTAAATCTGAAACTTTCTTAAGCTTGTATTTTTCTGAAATTTCCTTAGTTGTAGCTATAGCATAAGTATTATTAAAACCTAATGGTTCTAAAAATTGTAATCCTAATTCCTTCTTAAATCTTTCTTCAACAAAATTATAAACCTTATCTGGATTTGTCTCACCATCATTAATGTTTAATAAATTAACATAAGCCGTTCCAGTATATTCAACATATAAATCTATTCCTCCAGCCTTTAAAGCTTCAAAGGCTATTTGAGTTCCACCAAGATTTAATTTTGTCTCTACATTAATATCAGTTTTATCTTCAATTAAAATATCTAAAACATTACCTAAAATAAGCTGTTCTGTAAAATTTTTAGATCCTATTACAATTCTTTTGCCTCCTTTATTAAAAGGAAGATTAGCCGTTAATAAAGCAATAACTAAAACTGCTGCTCCTATTCCTGATATAATTAATTTCTTCTTGCTATTTTTTGAATTGCTCTTAACCTTCATTGTTCCATCAGCTCTTTTTATACCCTTTGGCGCAACTGCAAGTTCTATCTTTCCAGTAATCCAGTCCATAAGCAAGGCTAATATAGCTGCTGGAATAGCCCCAAATAATATTAAGTTATTATCAACAGTTTGAATCCCTGAAAACACAAGATATCCCAAGCCGCCTGCTCCAACAAAAGCAGCAATGGTCATAAGACCTACAGCTGTTACTGCTGAAATTCTTATTCCTGCCATAATTACCGGCATAGATAGAGGAATCTTTACTTTTTTTAGAGCTTGTCCCTTTGTCATTCCTATACCCGTTGCCGCCTCTATAATATCTGGATTAATATTAGTAATTCCTGTATAGGTATTTTTTATAATTGGAAGCATTGAATATAGCACAACCATTATAATAGCTGGCGTTGATCCAATGCCTGTTAATGGTATTAAAAAACCTAATAAAGCCAAACTAGGTATAGCTTGTACTAAATTTGCAAATCCAATTACTGCTTTAGCAAGCTTTTTATGATTTGTAATAAATATTCCTAGGGGAACCCCAATAATAACTGCTATTAATACTGCTACTATTGTTAAATTTACATGCTTCAGCAACAATGAAAATATTTCTTCTTTTCTTGCTGCAAGATTTATTAAAAACTCCCTCACTAGTTATCCCCTCCTTGTTCTATATATTGACTGCTAAGTACTGAGATTAAACTGCTTCTTGTTATTAATCCTAAAAGTTTCCTATTTTTATCACAAACTGGTAAATAACCTCTTTTTAGCTTATTAAAAATTTCTAATAAATCAGGTAAGCTTATATTTTCAGTAACAAATTCAGGATTTTTTCTCATTACATCCTTAATCAATAGAGATTTATCCTTTAAATTTTGTATATCTTCTAAAGTAATATATCCTTCCAGTTTCTTTTCTTTATCTACAATTAATAAACTATCAACCTGCTTATCCCTCATAATTTCTCTAGCTTGAAGTAAATTTCTGCTTCCTGATACTGAGATTGGCTTTGATATCATAACATCTTCCGCCCTAATAAATTCTGGTTTACTCCAAATCTTATTTTTACCTATAAATTCTTGAACATAATCTCCGGCAGGATTTTTTAGAATATTTTCTGGAGTATCATATTGAATTATCTTTCCTTTTTGTAAAATACATATTTTGTCTGCAATATTTATGGCTTCATCCATATCATGAGTTACAAATACTATGGTTTTATTAAATTCCTTTTGAATATTAAATAACTCTTCTTGAAGCTCTGCCCTAGTTATAGGGTCTAAAGCACTAAAAGGCTCGTCCATTAAAATTATTTCTGCTCCAGCAGCAAATGCTCTAGCAACTCCTACTCTTTGCTGCTGTCCTCCACTTAACTCTGCTGGATATCTGTCACTATATATTTCTGGATCTAATCCAACCATATTTAATAATTCAATTGTTTTTCTCTCTATTTCATCAATAGACATACCAATAAGCCTTGGAATTACTTCTATGTTTTCTTTTACTGTCATATGTGGAAACAATCCAGTTTGCTGAATAACATAACCTATGCTTCTTCTTAATTCAATTGGATCCATTTTATAAATATCTTTACCATTAATTAAAATTTGACCATCTGAAATTGGAATTAATCTATTAATCATCTTAAGCAAGGTAGTCTTTCCTGATCCACTTGCTCCAATTAGTACTACTAATTTTCCCTTCTCAATTGTAAGGTTAAAGTTGTCTATTACTGTATTTTTCTTATATTTCTTTTTAACATTTCTAAATTCTATCATAATACCACCCCTTTAAAACAACTTAATATTATCACCAAGTTGTTACTTTTGTCAAGTTGTTTGTTTTTTTCTGTAAATTCACTTATATTATTTGATTGACATTTCACAAAGCATTTGTTTATATTATTATTTAGAAGTAATTTATTAACCCTCGGAGGAAAAATGATGACTACAGCAATTCCTACATATAAAAAAATTGCCTTAGATATTGCAAATAAAATTAAAAATGGAGCTATTCAAGAAGGTACAATTTTACATGGCCGCTCTATTTTAGCCAGTAAATATAATGTATCTCCTGAAACCATAAGAAGGGCCATTATGCTTTTAGAAGATATAGAAGCAGTTAAAGCTATTAAAGGTAAGGGGGTATTGGTTGTTTCTAAAGAACAGGCAGTCTCCTTTTTAAAAAGAAATCAATCAATTTCAAGTATGAAAGATTATAAAACAAAAATTCAAAATCTTTTAGAAAAAAGAAAAGAAATAGAAGATGAATTATTAAAATCTATTAATGGAATTATAGATTACTCAAGTAGATTTGACGAAGTAAATGCAATTGTACCAATAGAATTTACAATTCCAGAAGATTGTATTTATATAGGAAAAACCTCAGCAGAAATTAAGTTATGGCAAAATACTGGAGCAACTTTAATTGCAATTAAAAGAGATGATAAATTAATTATATCTCCAGGTCCTTACATAACAATAGAAGGTGGGGATGTATTTATTGTAGTTGGAAATGATGAAATAAAAACTTCTGTTCCAGACTTTTTATTTGCAAAAAAATAAAACAGTTGCTAAAGGACATATGTCCTTTAGCAACTGTTAATTAAATTATTCTATTTTATGACCTGTCTTTTCTATAGATTTTTTTATATCTTCTTGGTTTGCAGGTTCATTATAAATCACTTCTACAGAACCTCTTGCCTTATCAACACAAACTTTATTTACTCCCTCTACTTTTTCAAGAGAGTTTTTAATTTGTGTTTTTATATTTTCATTTGCAATTCCATTAACCTGACAATGAAATCTTTCCATACTATATCTCCTTTCATTTTTAATTCAAATATAGTATGTCCAAATATAATTAATCTATTTCTATGAACTTTCTTAAACTAGATAGAATATTTTCCTCATTATCTTCACAATCTATTCCACCTATAGATATACTTGGTTTAGTCTTTCCATGAAAATCACTTCCACAGGTTAAAAATAAATTATGTTTTTTAGCAAAATTTTTATAAAACTCTACTTGTTCCTTGCTATGATAGCTGCTATACACTTCCATGCCCTTTATTCCTTGAGAAATAATTTCTTCTAATAATGTTTCATCTTCTTTTACATTATTTCCTGGATGAGCTAAAACTGGAACGCCTCCGCTTTTCTCAATAACTTCGATTGCTTCTTTTAAACTAATGTATTTAACTTCTGCATAAGCAGCTTTACCTTTTGCACAAAAATCCCAATAAAAATTAACATAAGGATTATCGCTTCTAGAACCATTTTTGTAATAAGGCTGTAATAAAGGATTTTTCTTATCCTTATCATATAACATTGCGGCCTCAGCAATCATTTCTCCATTTACTACACCATTTCTTGATAATTTTTCTATTATTTCATCTGAAAAATCTATGCCTAACTCACGAACTAATTTCATACGTTTTTTAGAAGCTTCTTGTTCCTGCATTATTATATCTTCTTCTATTTTATCAAAAGCTGATGTTTTATAATCTATGCCATAGCCTAAAACATGTAAATTTACTTCACCAATAGTACAATCTAATTCAATTGCCGGTATTATTTTAATTTCTTTATCAAGACAATAATCCATAGCTTCCTCAATAGCTTTAATAGAATTATGATCAGCAATAGCAAAGTATTTTTGCTTTTTTTCTAAACATAAATCAACTAATTCTTTTGGGCTAAATTCTCCATCATCACTAATATATGAATGCATGTGTAAATCAATATAACTCATCTTAATTCTCCTTTATAAAAATTATTATTCTTTATAACTTTCTAATTCCTTTAATGTAATATGCTTAATGCCAATTTCAAAATCCTTATTAATTTCCTTAGAAATAATTATTTCAGGTATCATTACTCTTTCTATTTCTGAATTGCAATTATTTGTAACTTCCTCAATTATAGTTTCATCTATCTTATCGTTATAAACTACAATAAGATCTGGATTATACATACAATTAAAAGACAATATAGTTTTCGCAATTATTTCTCTTATTTTATTGAGATTATAGTCAAAACTTTCCCAATAAATTTTGTTATGAGGAAGGTATTTTATTTCTCCTGCAAGCCCATTTCTACCTTTATGAATTTTCCCATTAATATATATGCCGGCACCAGGTGGATAATTATTAGGAAAATATATTCCTATGGCAGTTTTTTTTGTAGAAATATTATTAGAAAAACAGTAGCCGGCTATTGCTAAATTAATATCATTTTCTATTAATACTGGAATATTAAATTTTTCTTTTATATAAGAAGTGAAGAAAGTATTTTCTAATTCTTTATAATCACTAATTAACAGCCTTCCATTTACTTCTACTACAGGCATGCCAAAACTGATTATTCCTATATTAGGATACTTTATTGTCATGTCTTCTATTATATTATCAAAGCTGTAAATATCTATTTCTCTTATTACTTTTTCATACTTTTCGATTATTTCCCCATACAAATTAACAACAGCTATATAAGCAGTATTTTCTCCATTATATTCATTCATATAAATTATCAAAGCTAATTTATATTCGCTATTAAATTTATAAGATACCGCTGGTCTTCCTCCTCCAGAAGGAAGCATTTCTCCTTCTATTATTTCTCTATTTTCAAGAAGATAATTTACTAGGGAGTTAATTGTAACTACACTTAATCCTGTTAATTCTGATAGTTGAGGTTTGGTTGCTACTCTTTTTTCCTTAAGAACCCTTCTTAATATATTTAAATTACCTGCTTTTATTAGGTTAATATTCTTGCCCATTCAACACCTCCTAAGTTTATAAATAAACTTTATTAAGAAACTTTATAAAGCTTCTTAATTAAAGTATAGAAAGCATTCTATACTTTGTCAATTCTTTATTTTCCTATACATAAAATATGGGATGCCATAGGCACCCCAAAAGATATTTTATATTTACTAAATTTCTATTTTAAGCTTTTCTTCTACGGAAATATTTTTACTTTTTATTAGATAAATTGATGCAAATACACCAATTGTTCCTAATATTATAAAAGCAATATGAACTCCCCTTGTGATAATTGCTTCAGGAACTAATTCTGGTATAATACTCGATGCTAAATTATTTACAATATGCATTAAAACAGCCGGCCATATAGATTTTGTCTTATAAACTGCATATCCAAGTAATATTCCCATTAAGGTAGCATAAGCACTTTGAATTAAATTAAAATGGAAAAGTCCAAATAATATTGCTTGTATAATAATTGTCCAAAGTACTGAAAATTTTTTGATTAATGTTTTATAAATTAACCCTCTAAATATTAATTCTTCTACAAAAGGACCTATTATTCCTACTGATATTATTACAATGAACATATTACCTTGAGTTATTGGGGAAAGAGTTTCTTCCATTGTAGCAAAATGCTCTGCTAATAATCCTGCTTCTTGAATTATACTTAAAACACCCGAATCAAATAACCAAATACTTAGTCCTAATATAATTGCAATAATCATATTTAAATTATTTGATTTTATAAATTGCAATTCTTCTTTAATATTTTTCTTTCTTACCCTATAAATTATTAAAATTGTAACTGCGGTTATAATGTTATTTAATATAAAAATAATACTCATAGAACTTCCAATATAATTTTCAATTCCAAGAATATCTACTTCACTTCCACTTGATAAGCTTGTTGCTGCATATATAAAACCAATAACCATTCCAGCAATACCAGATACTACTACTTGAATTACTAAAACTAATAGCAAATATCCTATTGCTGCAAAAAAACTTTTAAATTTTCCTTCATCTTTTCACTACCTTTCATTATCATATTTATTATTCCATTTATTAAATTTGCAACTTATATTAGTATACCTTATTTTTCCATAAAATTCTATATTCTTGTAGAAAATATATTTTTGCTCAAATATCTAATTTTATAGTAAATAAAAAAAGCCCAAAGGGCTTATAAAAAATATCGATGGTATTACTACCATCGATATATAAAAACTTTATACACTTTCTAATTCTTCTTTTACATAGTTAGGCAAAGCAAAGGCGCCTATATGAAGATCTGTATTATAGTATTTAGTCTTAATTCCGAAACAATTCCACTCATCTGCTTTAAGATCAGCTACAGGATCGTATTTTTTAGAAGCAAATCCAAACAACCAATGTCCTGAAGCATAAGTTGGCATATGAAATTGATATACCTTAGCAATTGGGAAATTATTTTTAATCTTGCTAT
Organism: Clostridium isatidis; assembly: GCF_002285495.1. Lineage (NCBI taxonomy): Bacteria > Bacillati > Bacillota > Clostridia > Eubacteriales > Clostridiaceae > Clostridium > Clostridium isatidis. Next base: position 1,523,512 of record NZ_CP016786.1, read on the forward strand.
GAGATCTCTTCATTTCGCGGCGATATTCATCATAGTATGGACTTTCATGTTGATTTATTAAAATTCCATCTTCAGAAAGAACTCTATAACAGTTTTTATAGAATTCATGAGTGAATAATCCCTCTCCTGGTCCAATTGGGTCTGTAGAATCTACTAAGATTAAATCATAACTTCCTTCTTTTGCATCTCTAACAAAAGCAAGACCATCTTCAAAGTATAATTTTAATCTATCATCATTATCTAACTTACAAGCTGTACTTGGCAGATATTTTTGGCATAGCCTAACAACTCTTTCATCTATTTCAACCATATCTACTTTTTCAATTGTATTGTATCTTAATATTTCTCTAGCAGTACCACCATCACCGCCACCAATAATTAATACCTTCTTAATATTAGGGTTTACTGCCATAGGTACAGCAGTAATCATTTCATGATAAATAAATTCATCCTTTTCTGTAAGCATTATTAAGCCATCTAATGTAAAGAATTTGCCAAAGGTTTTTGTATTGAAAAAGTCAATTTTTTGAAATGGTGTTTCCTCACTATAAATATGTTCATCTACTAACATTGAAAACTTTGCACCTTCTGAAAGTTTTTCTGAATACCATAAATCTAACATTCTGTTCCTCCTTACATATCTTTCATTATTTATATAAATATTAAGGTTATAATCATATATCCTTTAATAAAAAAACTATAAAATTTACTGTTATAGGGGGGTATTAGATCCATAAAATATTTCGTCCATTTCCTTCTTAAGCTTTTTAGTTATATGATTTATCTCATTTATAGTTAATTCATTTTTAGTGTATCCAAATAAATAATTATCTAAATCAAACTCTTTTAATTTAAATTTGGTATGGAAAATATTCTCTTGATATATATTAACATCTATCATATCATACTTTTGACTTATGCTTTTAGGAATATAATTCTGTATAGAATTAATCTTATGATCTATAAATATTTTTTTCCCTTTTATGTCTCTTGTAAATCCTCTAACTCTGTAATCAACCGTCATAATATCAGAATCAAAGGAATGCACTAAATAATTAAGGGCCTTAAGAGGCGATATCTCTCCGCAGGTTGATACATCTATATCTGCTCTAAAAGTGCAAATTCCATCATCTGGATGATATTCTGGATAAGTATGAACAGTAATATGACTTTTATCCAAATGAGCCAATATAGTTTCTGGTAGCGGTCCTGGTTCATTGCTAGTATTACTAGCCTTTGTAATTTCACTAGTTTCTTCCATGGGATACTCACACACCAAAATTGTAACACTTGCCCCTTGTGGGTCATAATCCTGCTTTGCAATATTAAGGATATTAGCTCCTATAATATTAGTAACATTCGTAAGAATTTCTGTTAATTTTTCTGCATTATACTGTTCATCTATGTATTGTATATATGCTTCTCTTTCTTGTGGTGTTTTTGTATAACATATATCATACATATTGAAAGATAAGGATTTTGTTAAATTGTTAAAACCATGTAATTTTAATTTCTTATTTCTATTTATAGACAATTTATCTAATCAGCCTCCTAATTATAAATTTTTGTTAAATTAATTCTATACATACAACACTAATATTAATATGTAGATCAAAATATTTCAATAAAAATATTTTGATTATTAAACAATTTTTTGAGGAATTATTTTACTAACAAAAGGCTGCAAGATTTATTGCTTGCAGCCTTTTTATTCTAATATTCTATTATTCAGAAATTACTTCTATTTTATCTCCTGCTTTAATTCTTCCACCCTTTATAACTCTTGTAAATATGCCTTCCCTTGGCATAACACAATCTCCAACTAATTTACGAATATTGCATCCTGTATGACATTCTTTACCTATTTGAGTAACTTCTTGAATAGTTTCACCAATCTTAAGCTTTGTTCCAATAGGCAGCTCATAAAGAATAATTCCTTCTGTAGTGAGATTTTCTGCAAATTTTCCATTATAAAATTTATCTCCCTTTAAAGATTTCATCTTATTAATACTTTCAAGTCCTAAGAGACTCACTTGTCTATGCCATTTTCCTGCATGAGCATCTCCTTCTAGACCAAAGTCTTCAACAAAGTTTCCTTCAGGAATTGATCTTTTAGGAACTCCTTTAATATCGCTAATATTTACTGCTACTACCCTTCCCATTTAAAGTATATCTCCATTTCTTAAATATTCTCCTGATTTTCCACCTGTTTTCTTTACTAATCTTATGTTATCAATAATCATTTTTTTATCAATAGATTTGCACATATCATAAATTGTAAGGGCAGCTGTAGAAACAGCTGTTAAAGCTTCCATTTCCACTCCTGTTTTTCCTGTAGTCTTAGCTTCAGCCTCAATATGAATAGCAGATTTTTCTTCATCAAACTTAAAGCTTAAGTCTACTCCATCTATAAAAATATTATGACACATAGGAATAAGTTCACTTGTCTTCTTTGCTCCCATTATTCCAGCAACTTGAGCAACAGCTAAAACATCTCCCTTTTTCATATGTCCTTCTTTAACCTTAATTAAAGTTTCCTTACTCATATATATTGTTCCTCTTGCAATAGCAACTCTTTTAGTTTCATCTTTTCCTCCAACATCTACCATTCTTGCTTTGCCACTTTCATTAAAATGCGTAAACTTCATCTTATCCTCCTATTTGATACATTTCCCTATCTATTGGTTTATAATCTTCCTCATTTATATGGTGTTCTTTTGGTTTAACTCTTATTGCCTTTGCTAAAATTGGAATAATATCTTTATCTTCCCTTAGTGCTGATTTTATATCTATTTCCCTATTTGAATGAAGGCATGGCTTTATTTTCCCATCTGATGTTAATCTAAATCTATTACATTTTGAACAAAAATTATGACTTATAGGATTAATAAGTCCTATCTTTCCCTTTGCTCCCTCAAGCTTATAATACTTAGCTGTAGAAAACTCATCTTTACTTACTATAGGTATTAAATTAGGAATTTTCTGCAATACAGTTTTACTTGATAAGAATTTTTCATGAAATTTTAATCCATTTATTCCTATTGGCATTAACTCAATAAATCTTACCTCAATCTCCTTATCTATGGTTAAGTTTACAAAATCTTCTATTTCATCATCATTAAAGCCTTTTATTAATACTACATTTAACTTGATTGGATTTAACCCTGCTTCTTTAGCTGCTTCTAATCCTTCTAAAACATCAGATATTTTCCCATCTCTAGTTATATTTTTATATCTATCTTCCTTTAAAGTATCAAGACTAATATTTACTCTCTTTAATCCTGCTTCTTTTAGGGCTTTTCCCAGCTGTTTTAATAAAGTTCCATTTGTAGTCATAACTACTTCCTTTATTCCTGCTATACTAGATATTTTGTTGACTAAATCTACAATACCTTTTCTAACTAATGGTTCTCCTCCAGTAAGTCTAATTTTATTTATACCTAGTTCTGCTGAAGCTCTGACTACTTTTTCAATTTCTTCAAAAGTAAGTATATCAGAATGGCACTTCTTATTTACTCCTTCTTCAGGTATACAATATTTACATCTTAAATTACATAAATCAGTTACAGATATTCTTAAATAAGTTATTTCTCGACCTTCCTTATCCAGCATAACTAATCCCCCATTCTTATATTTACAGGACCAGGCTTTTAAATATATAAAAAACACTTAAAGGTACATATAAATTTAACCTTGATAATTACTATAATAGATATTATAGACAAGCTTCTCTTCCCTTACAATCTTTTTATTAAAAATCATCTCTTTCTAAAAACCCTATCTATTGATATAAAGTTACTTTTATATTAATATTTGAATAAATGTATAAATATTAATTTAAATTTATTTTAAGGACGGTGTTAGCATTGTTTAAGGTAGGTATTATAACTGCTAGTGATAAAGGATATGCTGGTGAAAGAGAAGATAAAAGTGCAGAAACTATTAAGGAAATCTTATTAAGAAATAATTATAAACTGTCATATTATAAAGTTCTTCCTGATGATAGAGAAATGTTAAGTAAGGAAATGATAAAATTATGCGACGATTTAAAGCTTGATTTAGTATTAACTACAGGAGGAACAGGATTTTCCCCTAGAGACTGGACGCCTGAAGCAACCTTAGATATAATCCATAGGCAGGTTCCTGGAATTTCTGAAGCTATGAGGGCTTATAGCATAGCTATTACTCCTAAAGGAATGTTAAGTAGAGGAGTTTCTGGAATTCGTAATAACACCTTAATTATTAATCTACCTGGAAGCCCAAAGGCTTGTAAAGAAAACTTAGAATATATTATTCCTACATTAAAACATGGCTTGGAAATTTTAAAAGGCAAGACTGCAAACTGCGCTGAGCCAATCCATAATTTATAAAGTGCCGCTCTCAATTAAAATTCAATCTAGATCATTTAATTTATAATAGTAGGGAGTAATTCAACTTTTTGAATTACTCCCTAAATTAAATTTTAACTAGCTAAATTCATCTAAAACTCTTCACTGTGAACTATAACTTATATAGGATTATTTGTAATCTCTTTCTCTTGCTAATGCTTCTTCCCTTATTTCCTGTCTAAGCCCCTCTAATGTTTGCTCTCTTCTTTTATTTTTTTCTCGTAAAGTTTCTTTCATTTTCTCGTCTGATGTTTTTTCAATCATTTCTTCAGCACGATGCATATTTTCGATAGTATTACTAATATTTTCTTGAAGTCTTTCAACATTATCTCTTCTATCATCTGGATTATGTTTCATTATAATTCTCTCCTTTCAGGTAAAGTTTTTAGCAGTTTTTTAGGTGATTATATAGACAACCACTTTCACTATTATTTTGGATTAAAAAATCTATATTATTCAGTAATAAGCTATTAAAAGCTTTACCTTTAAAGAGAAAATTTATATACTTAACATATTAAAGTTAATCTGCCTACTTGCTTCTTCTACTTTCTCAGGTAAAATATCAATAATCTCTTCTAAATCATCTTTTGAAATTCCTAATTCATCCATTACTTTTTTATTAAAAACGTGTTTTGTGTTAATTGCTAATAAATTTTCATAATATACATTACTTATTGAATCTGCTATGCTTAATATATAAACTTCTTCTTTATACTTCTTTGCAAGAAGAGGTCTATGATGATATTCTACTATAGATCTAATATCATCAGGTAATTCAAATCTAATACATTGCCATCTTCCAGCATCTTCATGAGTAAAACCATTCATAACTATTCTTTCGGCAATTATTTGATGCATTCCTTTCCTTTGTTTTTCCATAACCTTATCAATCAAGTCTGGAACACATACATCTAATACAACTACACCTAAATCATGAATTAATCCATAAGCAAAATATTTATATATATCTGCCTTATTTAATTTTTCAGCTATTAAATTTGCTGCAACAGAAGTTCCTAAGCAATGCTTCCAATACTTATCTCTATCAAGTTGTTTAGATTGTCCTAAATTATCTGGCATTATAGATTTAACAAGATGGGCTATCACTAATTTTTCAACCGTTTTCAATCCTAAAAATTTAATAGCATCTGATAAGGATTCTATCTTTCTTAATAATTTAAAATATCCAGAATTAATATTAATAAGTATTGCTTCTTTTAAATTAGAACATCTATTTATTACATATGAAAACTCTTCAATATCTAAAGTATCAGTATTTTTTAACATTTTTATTATTTCTGTAATTTCTTTATTAATAGTAGGTATTTTATTATTATTTTCCAAAATATCCAAAATTTCTTCAGGTCTCATGCAAATTCCCCCTCATCGCTCTTCTAAATTAAATATATCATCAATACTATAACCTTTTCAACATAAAGTATAAATATCATACATATTATTGCCGGCAACTATTTCTTGCATAATTAAGAATAGTTTTTTCACTATTGTAAAAACTATAATGAATTTTATTTTAAGGGCAGGTGATTTTGTGTTTAAAAAAATTTGTATTTTTTTAATAAGCTTTATTCTGATTTTAAATATACCTATAAAAGAAAAAGCAGCTACAGAAAAAGACTATGAAACTCAAATGAAACAAGATATTTTAATTCTTATGTTAGCTTATCCTGAACATATTGTTAATGTAGAAAAAAGTAATGATAAAGTTTTTTGTGTTACTAAGTCTGGCAGAAAAATTCTCTATGATGACAAAATAGAAAAAAGTTATGAGCAAAAACTAGCTAATCCTGATCTTCAAGATATGCTTGAGCAAAATTACCCTCTTGAAAAAAATAATACCCTAATGGATAAGAACTTTGATCCTGGTAGAATTAGACATTATGAACTATTTAATGAAGTTTATGGAAATTCAAAGAGAGAAATTGAAAAAAACTTAACCAATTTAAAATATGGATATACTAATTATCAATTTAATAGTCAAAATAATGCTAATACATCTTTAGAGGCAGCTTTGAAAGAAATAATTCCTCTAGCTAAAAGCAGAAATGATATAGGAGCAATTCTTTATCCTGCTAGTGGAACTTATAATTATAGGGTTATCGCCGGAACTGGCAGGCTAAGTCCTCACTCCTATGGAATAGCTATTGATTTAAAATCAGATAAAAAAGATTATTGGAAGTGGAGTTCTAAAGAACAAGGTGAAAAAAGATTATCCGAATATCCTAAAGAATTAGTGGAAGCTTTTGAAAGGAATAATTTTATTTGGGGTGGAAAGTGGAATCATTTTGATATCTTACATTTTGAATATAGGCCGGAAATAATTTTAAAAGCAAGATGCTTTAACGATTGGGAGCAAGATAAAAAATGGTATGAAAACTCTTATTTAGAGGAAAAAGAAATAAAAAAATATATTGATAAAATAGAAGCAGCATTAAATTAAATTGAAAAACTACTAAAATAAAAGAAGAGTATAAACACTCTTCTTTTTTAATAGCTCTTTTAGTTATCTTGTAAGTCTTCTGCTCTTGGCATTGCATCAATTGCACCATAATTAGTACAAGTAATTGCTCCTACCTTGTTAGCATAAGAAACTATTTCCTTCCATTTACTAAAACTAATATTTTTATTATCTTCTTGCTCTGATAACTGCTTTAAAACTGCTCCAACAAAAGCATCTCCTGCTCCAGTTGAATCAACTTGCTTTATTTTAATCGATGGTACTATTTCTGAAGCCCCATTACTTATTAGTGTTCCCTTTGCACCTAATGTAACAGCAACAATCTTAGCTCCCATTTTGTGAAGTTTCTTAACTGCTAATTCTATACTTTCTTCTTCCGTTATTAGCTTTATTTCCTCATCACTAAGTTTAACAAAGTCCGATAGCTTAATAAAATTCTTACAATCTTCAATAAAAGCTTCTAATTTATCTTTAGTTATTAAAGCATCCCTGTAATTAGGGTCAAAAGAAATAAATATATTATTTTCCTTAGCATACTCTAATAATTTATAGTAAGTATTTTTTAATTCTCCTTCTAAAAAACCCGTTGCTGAGCCAAAATGTATAATATCCTTATCACTTATTTTACTTAAATCAATACTTGAAAATCTATAATCCCCATCGCTTCCTCTATGAAATTCAAAATCTCTTTCTCCCTTTTCATCAATAGAAACAAAAGCTAAGGTAGTATAGCCTTCCATTTTAGTCATTTCAACATTAATATCTACCTTCTTTAAGCTTTCAATTAAGAACTTTCCAAATGAATCATTACCAACTTGACCTAAAAAATAAGCTTCGCCTCCTAACTTACATACGGAAGCAGCTACATTAGCTGGTGCCCCTCCAGCCTTCTTCTCAAAATTCACAGTCTTTGATAAATCTTTTATATTATCTTTTCCTATAAAATCTATTAATAATTCACCGATACAAAAAACCTTATTACTCATATAACATTTCTCCCAAATTCCAAAGCTTCAAATCTTTAATATTAACATTATTTTCTGCTAATATTCTTAAGCCAGTACTTCCTTCTTCTGGATAAACCCTGCTTGATATAACTGTTTCACCATCTTGAAGAAAAATCTCAACTGCTGATTTATCCACAAACATATGAACTTTAATCTTATCATTATTAAACTTAAATCTTCTAACGGAGTTTACTCCATTGATTAATTTATTGTTATCTAAAAATCCACTGCCCTCTTCAAAATTAAATACTAATGAAGAATATTCATCCTTGCCTTCAAGAAACCTTAATTCAATTTTTTTTGCTTCTAACCTATCTATTTCTAAAAGTAATTCATAACTATTAGTTTCTAATGCATCAGTATTCCATTCATTACATATTATATTCTTCGTATCTTCTAATAATTTAATCCTATAATTTTCAAACTCTTTTAGTGGAACTTGATAAATAATATCATCTTTTAAAATAAGTTCCCTAGGCATAGTAAGACAATGAAGCCATCCTAATTCTTTTGTTGGATACTTATCTTCTTCTTCTGGCATTCCCATCCAGCCAATCATTATTGTTCTATTTTTATCATCTTTAAATACTTGAGGAGCATAAAAGTCTTTTCCTAAATCTAATTCCCTAAATTCCCCATGTTTAAAATTAAGAGTTTCGAAATCAAATTTTCCTATTATATAACCTGATTGGTAAATATTTTGATATCTAAATTCCTCACTTTCTAAACCTTGTGGAGAAAAGATTAAAATATCTTTTCCATCTAAATTGAATAAAGAAGGACATTCCCACATATAACCAAAATTTTCATAATCAGTTTTAATTTCTCCCTCAAAACTCCATTTATTAAGATCCTCTGAACTATATAATAGGGCTCTGCCTATTTTTTCTTCTAATTGAGCACCTAGTACAAAATAGTACTTTCCATCTTTCTCAAAAATATATGGATCTCTAAAATGAGCTGTATATCCCTTCGGTAATTTATCTACAACAGGTCCTTTTTTAACCAACTCTCCATCCTGATTTAAACTAGCCCTGCACTGATAAGCTTCCCTGTTTCCCTTATCATCTCTTACATTTCCAGTATAAAATAGTTCTAATTTGTCTTCTATTGCTATTGCACTACCCGAATAACAGCCATCTTTATCATACCATTCATCAGGTGCAAGAACTGCCTTAGGAATAGAATAATGCATAAAATCCTTCGTTTTAACTAAGGCCCAATGCTTATCTTTATGTTCGCATTTATAGGGATTCCATTGATAAAAAATATAATATTCTCCTTTAAAATAAGCTAATCCATTTGGATCATTTAATAAACCAAAAGGAGGCTCTAAATGATAATTTAATCTCCATTTATCGCTGGAACTATTACTCATATTTTTATAATACATTTCTGAATTTAAATTTACATCAATTATCTTTTTTAAATCCTCCATTTTAAACCTCACTTCTATATTTTAAAGAAGAGACTTAACACTTTGTCTTTTTATAAGTTTTAACGGAACCTTTCTATCAATATCTATTTCTTCACCATTTATATAAGATAAAATTAAGTCAGAAGTTTTTTCTCCTAATGCTTCATAATTTATTTCTACAGTTGTTATGGTTGGATGTACAGCTAATCCAACATCATATCCACCAAAACCTGCTACAGATATTTCATCTGGTATGTTATATCCATTTTCATAGGCATATCTAATAAAACCAAGAACAATATTATCCGTAGCTCCAATAACAACTGTAGGATTATATTTCATAACTTCTTTGCTGGCTTTGTAGGCTTCATTAAAGGAAAAGCCAGTTTTTACAAAATTGATATTACTATCTATCCCTTTAAAAGCATCATAAAAGCCTGCTTTTCTTTCAACTCCTACAGCCTTATCTTCTTCTGTAACACCTAGATACACAATATTTCTATGTCCATTATCCCTTATATATTCGCCAAGTACTCTTCCTGCCTCATAATCATCTATTTTTATATAATTAACAAGGTTACTCTTTTGTCCAGTAAACAATATTGGTATTGATAATTTTCTTGATAACTCAATATGTTCCTTTGTAATATCAACAGCTAAAATTATAATGCCGTCTACACCTTGTTGATATAATTTTTTCATATGTTCTATTTCTTTTTCTTTACTTAACTCACTAGTTAATATAATACCTTGATATCCATTTTCCTCTAATCTTTTATTAATGCTTTTTAATATTTTTCCAGAAGTAAAAGAGTCAATTCTAGGTATTATTATTCCTATTAAGCCACTTTTCTTTGCTTTTAATCTTTTAGCAAAAAAGTTAGACTTAAATCCAGTCTTTTCTATAGCTTCTTCTATTTTCTTTTTATTATCATCACTTACATATCCACCGTTTAAATATCTTGATACTGTACTTTTTGATACCCCCACCATATTGGCTATATCTTGAATTGTTACCTTCATATTAACCCTCCTTATAAAGGATTATTATACCATTTGTGGAGATAAAAATAAATGTCAAAGAGGGGGCTATACCTGTCTCCCCTTTATTTTTTTATTCTTCTGATTTATAGAAGATATAGGTAAGAGCAAAGGATACACCAATTCCTATTAAGTGAGTTAATATATAACCCATAATATTACCATTTAGATATAGTAGTATTCCAGGAATAACTGTAATTCCCATACCCGATCCAGCCAAGCCTAGCATTGCTGCAAACATTCCAGCTGCTGCACCACCTACTAAGGCAAATGCAAATGGTTTTAAAAATCTTAAGTTAACTCCAAATATAGCTGGTTCTGTAATTCCTAAAAAGGCTGGTATAGCTGATGAAATATATAATGTACGTTTCTTTTTATCTCTAGTTTTAAATGCTACTGCTAAGGTTGCAGCTCCTTGGGCTGCTATTGCACCTGTAATAATTGCATTATATGGGTTTACCCCTGTATTAGCTAAAAGTTCAACTTCTAAAGCATTAAATATGTGATGAATTCCTGTAACAACAATAAGTTGATTAATTCCTCCAATTATTAATCCACCTATTCCAAGTGGTAATGCTAAAAAGCTCTTAAAGGCTGTGAAAATAACTTCTTCCAATGAGTGCATTATTGGTCCAACTATTAAAAGTCCAAGTATCATTGTTATAAGTAATGTTAAGAATGGAGTGATAATTAAATCTAAAACATCAGGTACAAATTTTCTTAAAGATTTTTCTAATTTTGCTCCAATTATTCCTAAAGCTAATGCTGGTAATACTGATCCTTGATATCCTACTATTGGCAGACTAAGTCCTAAAATATCTAAATAAATTGGCTCAGCTCCACCTGCAACGTTCCATGCATTAGGAAGTTGAGGTGCTACTAACATTAGTCCAAGTACCATTCCTACAACTGGAGTACCACCAAATTTCTTTACTGTTGACCAAGCAACAAGAGCTGGTAAGAAAATAAATGCTGTATCTGTTAGAACTTGTGACAATATATTTAATGTGGGACTTAATTCAACTCCTAAGTTTGTTACAAGTCCCCTTAATCCCATAAATAATCCTGTTGCAACTAATACAGGAATTATTGGAACAAATATATCCCCTAAAGTTCTTGAAATTTTTTGAGGCATTGACATTTCTGCATATGCATCTTCCTTAACGCTTCCACCATCTCCTGCAACACCTAGTTTTTTCATTTCTGCATATACTTTGTTTACAAAGCCAGTTCCTAAAATTATTTGGAATTGAGCTGCAGCGAAAAATTGACCTTTTACACCATCGATATTTTCTATAGCTTTCTCATCAATTAATGATTTATCCTTTAGTATTAGTCTTAACCTAGTAGCGCAATGCTCCATTGATTTGATATTTTCTTTTCCTCCTATGTGCTTTAAAATTTCTGTTGCTACAATTTGCTCTTTACTCATAAAAAATAATTCCCCCTTCTATTTGATGATTTTATGATACCAGTTCCACATTTTTTTATCAATATTCGAACTTTTATCATATTGTTAAGATTTTTATTTAATTACTACTTAAAATTAATAATTTATTGTGTATTATTAAAAAATTTTTAAATAAATAGTGTTTTTATTAAACATAAAATAATTATTTAAAACATTTACATTTATTTTTATGATACCATTCCCTCCACCTTTTTTGCTAGATAAAAAAATACGCCCTCTATTACAGAAAGCATATCTATTAAATATCATAGTTCTTAGCTATACAATTTTATAGGACTAAATTTTCTTTTGCCAATAGCCAACATTTAACCAGCTATTATTTTTAAAACCTACCTCTTTAAATTCTGCAACTTTTTCAAAACCTAATCTTTCATGCAGTTTTATACTTGCCTCATTAGGAATGGTTATTCCACTAATAATTATGTGCATATTTATTTCTTTTGCTAATTTTAGCAACTCCTCATATAATTTAGTTCCTAAGCCCTTCCCCTTATAATCTTTATGCAGATATATAGATGCTTCACAGGAATATCTATAAGATGACCTTTCTTTCCATTGACTTAAATATGCATATCCCAGTACCTTCTTATCCTCTTCATAAACCAACCATGGATATTTTTTTGTTTTTTCCCTTATTCTTTTCTCCATCTCCTTAATTGTTAATTCCTCTTCTTCAAAGGTTATATTAGTATTTAAAATATAATAATTATAAATATCTACTATGTCTTTTGCATCAGTTAATTTAACTAAACGTATCATTATTTACTCTCCATTAATTTTATTTCTTTAAAAACTCCCTATATTCTTCAATTATTTTTACTCCAGAACTTGTACCTATTCTTTCAGCTCCAGCCTCAATCATCTTTAAGCAAGTTTGTAAGTTCCTAATTCCTCCAGCTGCTTTTACTTTTACCTCCTTGCCAACTATTGATTTCATAAGCTTTACATCCTCCACAGTCGCTCCTCCGCTGCCAAAACCAGTAGAAGTTTTAATAAAATCAGGTTTTACTTTAAGAGCAATTTTACAAACTTCAATTTTTTCTTCATATGTTAGGTAGCAATTTTCTAATATCACTTTTGAAGTAACATTATTTTCTCTGCATACTCCAACTATTTCTCTCATTTCCTTTTCAATATAAGCTAAATTCCCATTTTTAAGTTCTACAATATTAATTACATAATCAATCTCATCAGAACCATTCAAGATACTATCCTTTGTTTCATAAACCTTAGCTTCTATAGTGTTTTGTCCAAGAGGAAAGCCTATTGCCGCTCCTACATTTACTTTAGTTCCTTCTAAATATTTTTTGCAAAGCTTAACTGCTGCTGGATTTATAGCAACCATTTTAAATCCATAATCCCTTGCTTCTTTACAAATTTTTTCAAAATCTTCATTTTTAACATAAGCTTTTAATAATGTATGATCAATCATCTTTGCCAATGCCTTAATACTTAATTTTTCTTCCATATACCTCTCCCCTTAAAATGAATTTATTATTTTTATTTATATTTTATCACATTAATTCCAAGAAAGTTTATTCCTCTTCTATCATAAATATCTAAGTATTTTTTATTATTAATATCACATAATAATATCGTCATCTTTCTCCACAATAAAATTTATTCTCTCACTAATTATTCCCTTAATTTTAAAACTTTTGGAGGTGCTGAAAATGAACGAAAACAACAATAAAAAAACTGCCAAACAACATGTAGAAGATGTTTATAGCAAATTAGTAGAATCAAAAGCCTGTTTAAGAGAAGCATTAAATTCAGCTGAACAGCATCGTAACAAAGAACAAATTGAAAATAATCTAGCTTCCGTTAATGATGCTATAAACTCAGTCAATAACACTTTAAATAATTATCAAGACTAATTGTTTTTATAAGATAAAAAGGCTGTTTTTCTTATATTACAGCCTTTCTTTTTAACTACCGGAACTTTCATACCTTTTTATACCCATTTTCCATATAAATTTTGCTAATGCGGATAAAATTATTATCCATACTACTTGAAGTGATAAAGCTTTTAATAATTCCATTCTATTTTACCACTGCATCAAGCCCTATTGTCGGTTCATCAAGATAAATAACCTTAGGATTATGAATTAAAGCTGCAGCCAAATCTTCCCTCATTCTTTGTCCTAAAGAAAGAGCTCTAACAGGAGTAAGCATAAAATCTTTTAATTCTAGTACTTCATTTAAAAACTCCATTCTTTCCTTATAATCTTTATCATCAATTTCATAAATATCTTTTAATAAAGAAAAGTTCTCTGATAAAGGAAGATCCCACCATAGCTGAGTTTTTTGTCCAAATACAACTCCAATATCTTTTGCATTTTTCTGCCTATCTTCATAAGGTACTATTCCATTAACAACTATTTCTCCACTAGTCGGCGTAAGTATTCCTGTCATCATTTTTATTGTAGTAGATTTACCAGCTCCATTTGCTCCAATAGAATCTAAATAAATTATCTTTTCAACTATTTTATTTGCTCCATTCAAAGGATCATTATTATAATAGCATTTTAACAACTTATTTATTATACTTTCTAGTTACTTATGTTCATCATTTAATGATATGTAACTTTTATTATTAATACTATTATTTATTGATTCTTTTAAATCTAGCAGATCTGTATTTATTTCTCTTTTCCTAAACATAATTCCCCCTTATCCTTTTAATTTATTTTAAACTTGTTCTTATACGCTATCAATAAGTTAATCATTATTAGTAGTACTTTTACAATTAATTTATTTCAACTAAATAAGAAAACACCTCTAATATTAGATATATTTTACCTAACATTTGAGGTGTACTTCACTAAAACAACCCTTATTTATATTAAATTATTCTTTTTAAAACTTAAGTATATACCATTACTCTCAGCTGTATATGTTATTTCTTTAGCTACCTTTATTAAATTTGGTCTTGCATTTTCCATTGCTACTCCATGATTAACAGACTTAAACATATCTATATCATTTTCTCCATCACCATAAGCTAAGGTATCGCTCTTATCTATATTCAAATATTTAATAACATAATCAATTGCTTTAGCCTTATTTATACCTTTAATTCCAATCTCCCCACTATTCTCACCAAATTGTGGAACCGTACTATGATATATTTCCAGCTCTCTTTTAAATGTATTATAAACTTCTTCATAAGGATGTCCATTACTAATAAAAGATATCTTATTTATATTATTATAATTTATTTCCTTATCTTTATATTGATTTAATATTTTGAAAAACCAGTTCATCTCATTCTTTGCTTTTTCATACTCACTACTATTTTCTTCAAAACCCTTAGTTACTTGTCTTATAATAGCATTTATGCAGCCTGAACTTCCGAATATTCCATCATTTGATTCAATATAGTAATCAATATTATGAAGATTAAAATACTCTATTATTTCCTTTACAGTTTCTATAGGCATTTTCTTATGAAACAATACTTCTTCATTAATTTCTATATAGCCTCCACCAGCACAAATCATTCCATCAAAGCCAATAGATGAAATATCTTCAGTTATTTCTGCTTTTGATCTGCCAGTACATAAAAGTACTAAATGTCCTTTAGATCTTGCTATATTAATTGCTTTCTTTGCAGACTCTGGAACTTGTCCATCTAAACCACAAAGAGTTCCATCTACATCTATAAAAATTAATTTTCTTTTCATTCATATACTCCTTAGGATTACTCCCCTAAATTCTCACCATTTGATGCAATTACTTCTTTGTACCAATAGAAGGAGTCCTTTCTGTATCTTTCTAAGGATCCATTTCCTTCATCATCTTGATCAACATAGATAAATCCATAACGTTTTGACATCTGTGATGTTCCACAACTAATTAAATCAATGCATCCCCAAGTTGTATATCCCATAACTTCTACACCATCTTTAATGGCTTCTTTCATAGCTATAATATGTTTTCTAATATAATCAATTCGATATAGGTCATGAATTTTTTTATCCTCAGTTAATACATCTTTAGCACCTAATCCATTCTCAGCTACGAACAATGGTAATTGATAGCGGTCATATAATTTAAGTAATGAAATACGTAATCCAGTTGGATCAATTGGCCAATCCCATTCTGTAAGCTCCAAGTGTTCATTTTTAATTGCACTATCAAAAGTACATGCTACATCAGTAGCATCTTCACGTGCTTCTGCTACATGAGACATATAGTAACTAATTGAAACAAAGTCAACCTTTCCTTCAGCAAGTATCTTCTCATCATCTTTATCCATTTTAATATTAATATTATTATCAGCAAAGAAACGAGTCATATATGATGGATATTCTCCCCTTGCTTGTACATCAGGATAAAACATATTTAATTGATTGGCTTTTAACGCTTGAAGTTGATCTTCTGGTTTAGTTGTTTTTGCGTATGATTCTATTTGATTAATCATACAGCCAATTCTTACATTTGGTGCAATTTCTCTTGCTGCTTTTACAACTAGAGCACTTGCTACAAATTGATGATGAACTGCTTGATATCCCTCTTGCATTTTATTTTCAACTAAATCACCTAAAATTCCAGCTCCAGTATAAATACTATGTAAAGACATATTCATTTCATTAAAAGTAATCCAATATTTTACCTTATCTTTGTATCTATTAAGTAATACTCTACCATACTTTTCAAACAATCCTATTAACTCACGACTTTGCCATCCATTATATTTTTGTACTAATGTAATCGGCATTTCATAATGAGACATAGTAACTAATGGTTCAATTCCATACTTAGCTAGCTCATCAAATACTTTATCATAAAAAGCTAGTCCTTCTTCGTTTGGTTCATCTTCTAATCCAGTTGGGAAGATTCTTGCCCATGAAATTGATAAACGGAATACTTTAAAGCCCATTTCTGCAAATAGAGCAATATCTTCTTTATAACGATGATAGAAATCTATTCCCCAACGTTTTGGAAACTTGTATTTTTCTGGATTAGCTAAATACTCTTTTAATTCCTTAGATGTTACATTAAAGGTAAAGTTATCAACCTTTCCTGTTGCATATGGATCTTTAAAAGCTGCCATATCTGACGTAGATAATCCTTTACCACCTTCATCAAAAGCTCCTTCTATTTGGTTTGCAGCTGTTGCTCCTCCCCATAAAAATCCCTCTGGAAAACCCTTCATTAATTCTTTCATGTATATAATCCTCCTAAAATATTGTTGTATATAAATTCTGTATATATGCTAACTTTATTTATTAAGTAAATTATTCTTCAAACTTTAAGAATAATGCTACTACAAATGCCACTACAAAGCTTAAACCTACGCCTAATAGAGCAAATAATAAATTATTAGTTCCTTGTTCAATATATGAAGGTATTGCAGTAATTCCTGGAAGTGTAAAAGTAAATGCCTTTACAGCAAATATTCCAAATGTACCACCACCAACAGCTCCTCCAATTAATGCTGCATAGAAAGGTTTCTTTAATTTTAAAGTAACTCCATACATTGCTGGCTCTGTTATACCAAAAACTGCTGAAATACCAGTTGAAGCTGCTAATGACTTCATATTTTTATCTTTACTTTTTACTGCTACTGCAAGAGTTGCACCAGCTTGTGCTAAATTACTAACTAAATTCATTGGAAGTAACATAATATCATATCCAACTGTAGCCATACTTGATAAAGCTGCTGGGAAGAATGCATAATGCATACCTGTCATTACTATTAAAGGCATAGTACCGCCAAGTAATGCTCCTGCGAATGGTCCTGCTACATTAAATAAACCTGTGAAGAACTTTTCTACATAAACTCCTATATAACTTCCTAATGGTGCAATAAAAACTAAAACTAATACTGATGTAATTAATAAAACTATTAATGGTGTAAGTATTATTTTGAACAGACTAGGTACATATTTATCTACTATCTTATAAACATAACTTAATAACCACACTCCTAAAATTATTGGAATAACTGTAGAGCTATAGCTAATCATTGGTATCTTTAATCCTAAGAAAGTTAAATAGGCTACTTCCCCTGAAGCTGCATAGTTAATAATAGTAGGATACATTAATCCCCCTGCAAGTGTTACTGATAAAACTTCACTTGTCTTAAACTTTCTAGCTGCTGAGAAAGCGATTAAAAATGGTAGAAAATAAAATGGTGCATCTGAAATAATGTTTAAAACTACATATTCTGAAGAAGTTGCAGAAATTAAATTAAATGCTGTTAATAATGCCATAACTCCTTTTAATAATCCTGCTCCAGTAATTGCTGGTAAAATAGGATTAAATATACCTGAAATAGTATCAAAAATTGTATTTATAATTCCTTTTTTGTTGTTTCCTTCCTTTGCATTAGCTACAAATTCTTTACCTAAGATAGCAGTAACTTCTTCAAAAACTTCTCCCACCTTGTTGCCAATTATAACTTGAAATTGACCATTTTGAAATTGTGCTCCCATAACACCTTCTATAACTTTAATATTTTCAATGTTTACCTTTTCAGCATCTACTAAATTAAAACGTAATCTAGTAATACAGTGCCAGCTTTGAGAAATATTTTCTTTACCCCCAATTTCAGAAATAACTCTTTTAGCTATATCTTTTTTATTCATAATTTTATCCTCCCTTATTGAAATAATTTAATAATTATCCCAAGTAAAAATATGTTGCTTTATTTATACATTAACTATACTACAGAAATATACTTTACTACCTCTGTGTAATATTATAATTCTTACTTGTTAGCTTTTCCTTTTTCTACATAGCTCATATCATTTATCGTTTCAACAGTATATTTACCATCTTCATAAACAATTTTTGTAACACTTGCATTTGATAGATTTCCCTTAAAATCTTTAAATTCCTCTGGTGCTATAGTTTTTAAAAATGTTAATAATGACATTCCATGAGATACAACCATAACTTTTCCACCACCATTTTTCTCTGTTTCTTGAGCTATGGTATCTATCCCTTGTTTCATTCTGCTTGAAACTGTATTCCAGTCTTCTGCTATTTTCCCCTTAGTCTCGTCTAATTTTGCATTTGTATTTACAAATAACTCTAAATCTAAATTTCCCATAAATTCTTCCATTGTAGTATTATTATAAATTGCTATATCATTCCAAAAAACAGGATTAAGTTCTCCTTCATAGTCTCCAAAACAAACTTCTCTTAAATCAGCATTCTCATTAATAACTAAGTTTTCTTGACCACTTTTTGTTAAAACTATTTTCGCTGTTTCTACTGCTCTTCCACTATCACTTGAATATGCTGCATCAAATTGTACACCTTCTAATTTCAAACCTTCTCCTAAATATTCTGCAACTTCTACACCAGAAGCTGTAAGTGGAGCATCTGCCCATCCTTGCACTCTATCAGTAGTGTTCAACATAGTTTTTCCGTGTCTCACTAAATAAATCTCTACTGCTTTATTTTGTTTTTCAGTTTGTGCACTTCCAGCATTACTTTTATTAGTACAGCTTATCAATCCTATTGATAATACTCCAACTAAAAATAATGATAATAATTTCTTTTTCATATTAATTCCTCCTAAATTTAAATTTATATGAATACCTTATCTCTTAGCATAATAAGTTTCTATACTAAATCATTCATAGATAATGATTGAGATAATGATAATCAAAACAATGTTATTTATTATAAACTTACTCTAAAAATTTAATTATTATTTTATATGTACTATTTTTGTTTTCTTCCGTCGTCCTTGTCTTAATATTATCATAAAAAAAACATAGAAGAGTCTCCAACATATGAAGAGCTTTTCTATGTTTAAAATATTTTTCATTTTTTGAAAACGAATTCGAAAACTGAAGATTATTTACAATATTTTTGATAATATCTATTAATTAGTATTTCAGTAAATAAGTGAAGTTTATATCTTCCTTCTGTTGCACTCTTATAATTACCAAGATAAATAACATAATCACATTGTGCAGCCATTTTAAGAGCTGGATTTTGTGTCACAAGAGCAATTTTACTTCCATTTTCTTTAAGAGAGAAAAATAGCTGGGATTTTTGTCTTAAAAAGTTTCCATCCACTGAAAAAATAACTGATAAACTATTTTCATCAACCTCCTTAGCTACTTTTTCTTGATTGCTTTCCTGTGCTACAAATTTTACATACTTCCCTGAATTAAAAAGGTTATATTGAAGATGTTGCATAAAATAACCAGATAAATGAAATCCAAAAAAATATACATCTTCATAGTCATGTATCATATCAATTAATCTATCAACTTCGCCTAGATCAAGTTTATCTATGAATTCTTTTAAAGAAATATTAATAGAGTCTACAAGGGTATTTAAAATTTCCTTATCATTTTTCAAATCAAATTTTATATTTTTTACGTTATCTGATAATATTTCTACTCCAATATTATTTCTTTCTATACATTTGGTCTTAAATTCATTAAAACTACTAAATCCTAATTTTTTAACAAATCTACTTATAGTAGAAGGTGATGTATAACATAAATCTGCTAATTGCAATATAGTTATTTCTTCTATTCCATCTTGTAAGGTTTCTAATATTACTCTAGCTATTGTAGTATATGTACCATCTTCATTTTCAGAATTCACAATAATTTGAAGCTGTTTTATTATATCTTGAACCATTATATCCTCACCCTTCATAACAATACTTGTGATAAAATAAATAAAATATTATAATCCCTTTATTATTATTTTAATATAAATTAATTATAATTTAAATGAATTTATAAAATCTCATTTAATGTATACTCTTTATATTATGGTAAAAGTAGTAATTGTAAAAAAACAACTACTACTTTTACATTATTATTTATTATAGAATATCCACCCTATGTTCATCTTAATAATAATTAAATTCTTATTATACCTTACATCTATCATTTCTATTTCTAATAAGAGAAAAATAGATAAAATGGAAAGGAATATTGATAAATTATAGGAAATACTGCTCTAATATTGTTAAAAGGATAACCTCTGCACCTAAACCTTTTATGTCTTCTCATCCTTCTACCTTTTCAATCATCCCATCTACTGTACTTCCATCCTTAATAACTATAGTTATATGATAATTCATTAAGTTTTTTCATTCATCATATAACTCCTGCAAGTTATCAAAGTCGGCTCTTTCATAATACATTTTTAACACATCCTTTCTATTTATTAGCATAATATTCCCTAAAAAATAGAAAGGACATTATTTAATTAAAATTATTATATTAATAAACTCTTTTACTATAAATTTATTTTTTACTGATAAATTTAAAATATTTTTTATTAGGCTATGTTTTAGTAGTTTGCTGCTAATTAAGTAATCTTACAAATTAAATACTTAATATCAACATTATTTTAAAACAGAGCCTTAGCATTATATTATAAACTCATTAGTCATTTCCTCTAAATTTTTAACTACTTTATTTAATTCTTCTATAGCTTCTTTAACTTCTCCAGTTGAACTTAACTGTGTATTTACAATAGCTGATACTTCTTCTGTTGATGCAGCTGACTCTTCACATATTGCAATTATTCCTTGAATAGAATTAATTGCTTCTTCCTTGCTTTTTTCAACATTATTAATATTATCAATTAACACTTCAACTTCTTTATTCATAAGTTCAAAAGAGTTTTCAATCTTCTCAAATACGTCTTTTGATATATTCATAGCCTCATTTACTTCTTTTAATGTCTCTTCTGATTTTTCCATATTATTTTTGCTATTATTTATTTCATATCTTATTTCATTTATTATTGAGGCTATTCTCCTAGTAGCATTTGCTGTTTGTTCTGAAAGCACCCTTATTTCATCAGCTACAACACCAAAACCTTTCCCAGCTTCACCTGCCCTAGCTGCTTCAATTGCAGCGTTTAATGCTAGTAAATTTGTCTGAGAAGAAATTTCTTCAATTGTATATACTATCTCTTCAATCAATTCTGATTTTTTAGCTAATTCATTCACACTATTATTAGTTTCATTTCCTATTTTAGTATTTGCATCTATCTTTTCCATTAGAGTGTTTATAGATACAATACCTTTTTTATTTTCATTTTTTGATTTTTCAAACTGATTTTTAAAATTATCTGTTATTGATATCATATTTTCTAATATTTTACTTAAATCCAATAGTTTTTGAGAGCTATTGGTAGCCTCTTCAGCTTGTTCTTGAGCTCCTTTTGCTAGTTCTAGTACAGCGTTATTTATTGATGAAGCTGCCTCCACTAACTCATCTGCTGAATTATTTAAATTATAAACATTATTTGAAGTTTCATCTGCACTATTCTTAATATTTAATAGGGTATCAGTTATTATTCTACTTAAATTTAACACAGACCTTCCTATGACTCCCGTTTCATCATCATAATTATTTATAGCTAAAAACCTTTTATCTTCCCTAAAATCAAGCTTTGATATTTTATTAACTAATTCAGTTATAAAAACAATCGGTCCACTTATTTTTTTGCCTATTACTCCAGCAAAAGCTGAAACTGCTACACATACAATTAATGTAATTATTATTGAAAATGCTATACTTGCATTTATTGATTTAAAAATATCTGTTTTACTTGCGGTAATAACTAAAATATTACCATTATGTAATTTTGAATATGCTAAAATATGTCCCTTACCATCTAATTTATAGTTTTCTATTCCCTCTTTACCTGATAAAAGATTTAATCCATTTATTACCTCTTTAACATTCTCCTCTTCATTATGTTCCTCATGAACTAAGAAATTTCCATCTTCGCTTAATAAGAATGCATAGCCATTTTCATAAACACTTAAATCTTTAATAGATTGTGCATAATCATCAAAAAACAAATCAACAGCAACTACTCCAATTAATTGATTTCCTATGTAAATTGGCTTTGTATAGGACATTCTAACACTTTCTGAGCTTGTATCTGTATGAGGATCACTCCATATCCCTTCTTTAACATTTATTGCATTATAATACCATTCCATATCCTCTTTGCCTTCAACAAAATTCTCTTTAACAAATTTATTAATTTTATAAATATCTCCACCAATATTTTTTCTCTCATAAATTAGCTGCTTTGCTTCATTCGTTATTGAAGGATCCAAAACAATTGCAACTCCAAGTAAGTCTTTTTCTTCTTTGATTATATCTTGTATATATGAATCTAATGAATTTAAGTAATTTGATATATACTTATCTTCACTATCAATACTTTTTAAATCTAAAGTATTCTTTACTAATGCTTCAAGATTATTAACAATGTAATCTGTTAAATGTAATGCTTCATTTATATTGGCAGAATAAAGCTTAGCGGTTTGGAATAGATTATTTTCAGCTTCTTTTTCCAAAGCTGATTTACTATTAACAGAACTTCCCGTTATTATTATTGTGGCTGTCATTAGACAGCATGCTACAATAGCAATTATTATTTTGTTAGATATTTTTTTACTCTTTTTTGCCATTACATTCCCCCCTTATTTTCACAATTTAAAAGCATATCATATGACTAACACAAAAATCAATATCTATATATTTACAAATTGACAATATTTTTATTATTTTCTCTATAAATTGTTATTATTCTAATATTCCCCCTTTATTACTTATACTTCCATCATTAAAATATAATAAAATTTACTAGGATTATTAACTTCATTAATATAAAATAATAAATATATTTATTGGGAGGAAAACAAAAAATTATGAAATATGAAATACTAATATTTGATGCTGATGAAACATTATTTGATTTTAGAAAATCAGAAGAATATGCAATTAAAAATACTTTAATTGATTTTAATATAGAATATAAAAGAGAAGAACATCTAACAATATACAGAGACATAAATGATACTTTATGGAGAGAATATGAAAAAGGCAATATAACTCAAAAAGAATTAAAAATTAAAAGATTTAAAATCTTATCAAACACATTAAATATTAAATTTGATGAAAATGAATTTGCAAAAGTATATATAAAATATTTGTCTAACTCTTCTTTTTTATATAAAAACAGCCTGCCTCTTGTAAAAGATCTACACATTGATTATAAACTCCTTATTATTACAAACGGGCTTAGCAATGTTCAAAATAATAGGATAAAAAAATCACCTATAGGCAAATATTTTGAAGATATCATTATTTCTGAAGAAGCAGGTTTTCAAAAACCTAATCCTCAAATCTTTGAATATGCATTAAGAAAATTTAATAAAACAGATAAAGATAAGATTTTAATGATCGGAGATAGTTTAACTTCAGACATTAAAGGTGGAATTAATTTTGGTATAGACACTTGTTGGTTTAATCCTAATAAACTAATTAATGAAACTGGCCTAAATCCTACTTATGAAATTTCTGATATAACCGAAGTTAAAAATATATTAAAAGAAGCTTAGCTCACGCTAAGCTTCTTTTATATTATTGTATTTCAAATTAACTATTTTTTAATGATACACAACTTCTTCTTCCTTTTCTTGTTCTGTTTCTTCTATATCCACTGGTTTTTCAATTACATTAAGCGGTCTCATCATATCATAATCTTCATGCTCCAATATATGACAATGCCATACATAGTTACCTGTACGTTGATTAAAGCGTACAACAATTGATGTTACTTGCTTTCCAAAGGCTTGTGAAATATCTTTTCTACCTTTTTCATAATCCAAAGGCGGAGTTAAGCTTTCAAAATCAAATTTATAATTTCCTTCCGCGTCAAATAAAGCTTCATCAAAGGATTTTCTACCTAGTATTTCAAAATGAACTAAATGAAGATGAATTGGATGAGTAAAATCAAAGTGATTTACTAAATGCCAAATTTCAACATCACCAAATTGCGGAGTTTCAGTAGCAGGATCATGCCATCTTTTATCATTTAGTAAATGCATTACCCTTCCATATTCATCTGTTGTACTATCTAAATGCAAAGTTCTTTGTTTAACTGCTAATAGAGGATTAACTTTTTTATATGGGTATAATTTTCTTGGAATAGAGCTAGTATCTTCATCTTTTAATGGAGCCTTAACTCTAAATTCCATAACAAATTTCATATCTTCTCCTGCATCAATATTAGGAATTAAAGCATCATTTAATAAAGTTATTTTTTTATTTTTATATTTCGAAAAATCTATAATAAAATCTATTCTTTCACCAGGTTCTAAATCAAAACTATCAATTTTAATAGGCTTGTCCAATAATCCTAATTCAGTACCTATTTGAATAAAGCTTCCTCCATTACTTAATTTAAAAGTATAACCTCTAGTATTAGATGCGTTTAACATTATAAATCTATATTTACGTGGCTCAACATCAAAATAAGGCCATAGGTTTCCATTTACTACTATAGTATTTCCAAAGAAAAAGGAAGCTGTTGATGGTTTAGGAAAATCAACTGGTGGTGTAGAATTATCTGGATAAAATAAAGAACCATCTTCATTAAAGGATTTATCTTGAATAATAAGAGGTATTTCATATTTTCCAGATGGTAAATTTAATTTTTTCTCTAATCTATCCCTTAAAAGATACATACCTGCTAATCCAGCATAAACATTTAATCTTGTAATTCCCATAGCATGATCATGATACCACAAAGTTCCTGAATTTTGACTATTTGGGTATTCATAAATTTTACGAGTAAAAGTCGGACCAACTTCCTTATAATTTCTAGTATACCAAGCCTCTGGATGACCATCACTATCATCTTTAACATTAGCCCCATGAAGATGAACTACCGTTCTAACTTCTGGTAACTTTTCAAGACCATGAATACTTTTATCAACAGGCAAAAAGTGTTTATCAGGTAGATTGTTTATCCATTTAACTCTAATTGGGATACCTTTGTATGCTATAATTGTAGGTCCAAGATAACTTCCATTATATCCCCAAACTTTTGTTAAAGGAAATGCCCTATGAAATCTATGCTTTATTTCTTCTGCCGCCATTTTATATAATGCTGGTCTTTTCTTTTCCTTATCATAAGGAATAACTGGTTTTGCAACCTTTGGTATTTTAAGCGGATCAACAAACTTAGGAATAGTTGCTGAATCTGCTGGATTTACTTTAACATTTTTATCATCAACTTGCTCATCAGTTTCCTCTTCAAATTTTCCCATAAATTCTTTTTCTAGTTCTTCTAATTCTTCCAAAATACTTTTTTCTATATTCTTATCTTCTTCCTTAACTTTTTCTTTATTTTTAGCTCTTCTTTTATAGTTATTTTTACTTTTAACTTCATCTTTTACTCCATACTTTTCCATAAGTTTTTTTTCATATTCATCTATATAATCTGTTTCAAGCCCATCAGAAAAATCCTCTTTAGCATTATCTATAATTTTATTTTGAATTATCTTCATAAACTTTTTTTCAAATTCATTGATTAGTTTATTATCGATTTTATCCATTGCTATCTAATCCTCCTTAGTTAGATCATTTTATATTCTTTTGTGTACTATATTTTATGAATTATGTTAACTTTTGTGTATTAATTATGAATTTTTAAGAATAATATTTTCAACAAGATATGATACAAAAATAATATTATTGCAACATTTATAAAACTGCTCATAAATATCCTTCCATATCATTAACTTAATCGGATCCTTTGTATAAATAAAAAGTTTTTTTATAGTTAGTTTATACAAATTATCAGCTTCCTCTCTTGATTTATTAATTTTTGATATTAATACATGTAAATTCTGAGATTTTTTATATTTTCGTAATTCATCTATAACTTTTCTTAATTCATTAACATACTGAAAAATTATTGCTGCAAATTCTTCTGCTTCTTTTTTTATATAAGTTATATTAAACATAAAAATTCTTTCTAAAATGTACTTCATTGAATAAGTAATATTATTAATCGAAAAGGCTAATTGAATAATATCTTCTCTTTCAATAGGTGTAATAAACTCTTTATCTAGTTTAATAAATATATCCTGCTTTTTTTCAGTTACTAATTTTGTGATTTTATTAATATTCTCTATATTTTTCTCTAGCTCCTTAACTTCAAAGTTTTCAAAAGTACTCTTAAGCAAATTCGATGCTTTAATTGAATATTCTATCAATTCAATTAAACTTTGAAAATAATCCTTTTCCTTTTGGATCATGATTTATTAATCTACTCCCCTCATAATTACATCCTTTTAATCTACATATTATAACAGTATGAATTATTTTTATCTTTTACTACTAACTTTCAAAAAAAATAGGATTGTCATCAACAATCCTATTTATCAACTGATTTTTATTTTATATAGAATTAATTCATATTATTTCTTGGTATTATTTTTTTAATAGCTTCAGCCTGTTCTTTAGTTATCACGCCTTCTTTAAGTAATTCCTCTAATATATCTTTATTATGTAAATTATTTTTTTCAATATATTCTTTTCTTTCTTTATCAGACATTCCTTTTAACTTTTTACAGTTTTCTCTTCTTTCTTTATGAGCTTCTTCTAACTTATTTAAAACTTTCTTCTTTTGCTCTTCATTTATTGTATTATTTTTTATTAAATCATCAAGCTTTTGACTTATTTCATCTTTTTTATGGACAAAAATCTTATCGCCCATTCTATCTCTTATTTTTTCTGCCAGCTCTTCTGTAACAATGTTATTTTTAACCAATTCATCAAATAATTTTTCATTTTTCGAATTATTTGTATTACTGTTTTTTGAATTACCTTTTAAATATGTAAGAATTTTATCAGCCTGTTCTTTAGTTATTATTTTTTCATTTATTAATTCATTTAATGTTTCTTCTAATACATCTCCATTTTTTACTTCATTTTCGATATATAAAGAAGCAAATTTTTTAATTTCATAGGCTGAAACTGGCTTTATATTAATGCTAGTCCCTAAAGAAAAGGCTGTTGACATCAGTGTAGCGCTAATTAATGCATAAACTTTTTTATTTCTTATCATCTCATAACCTCCTTCTTACTTTATACTTTCCTAATTCTAATTAATTATGTATATTCAGCAAGAAGGTTTTTTAAAAAATTATTACAAAAAATTTCACCATGAAATAACCTATAAGGCCACATCCAGGGAAAGTAAGTATCCATGTCCAAAGCATTTCGTTAACAACAGACCAATTAACGGAGCTTAATCTCTTAGCAGCCCCTACACCCATAATTGAAGTTGTCTTTGTGTGGGTAGTACTTACAGGTATTCCTGTTATTGAAGAAAAAAGAAGACATCCTGCTGCAGCTAGATCCGCAGAAAAACCTTGATATTGTTTTAATTTAACCATATCCATTCCAACAGCTTTAATAATTTTATATCCTCCAATAGAGGTTCCTAACCCCATAACTAATGAACAAAGAAGCATGAGCCAGGTTGGAATAATAAAACTTTCAACAGATGCTTGTCCGTGTGCTAAAAAGATTCCCAGCATAAATACTCCCATAAACTTTTGACCATCCTGGGCGCCATGCATAAAAGCCATTGCTGATCCTCCAAAAATTTGGGCACTTTTGAAAAATCCGTTAGTTTTTCTTCTATCAAATCCTCGAAAAATATGTTCAACTAATTTTACAGTTATCCAGCCCATAGAAAAGCCTAAAACAGTAGAAAGAAGTAAACCATATATTACTTTAACCCATTCTTCAATATTTATACCTCTAATCCCACCTTGAAGCGCAATAGCCGCCCCTGATAATCCTGCAATTAAGGCATGACTTTCACTTGTAGGAATTCCAAAATACCAGGCAGTTGTTGCCCAAACTACTATTGCAAATAATGCCGCACATAAAGCAACAAGCGCATTATGCGAGTCTCCCCTAAAATCAACCATATTATAGATAGTTTGCGCTACATTAGCATTAATTGAAGTCATAAAAAAAACGCCAACAAAATTAAAAATTGCTGCCATAAATATAGCAGAAGCTGGCTTCATTGCCCTAGTTGAAACACAGGTAGCAATAGCATTGGGAGCATCTGTCCAACCATTAACTAAAATTACACCTAAAGTAAGAAGTACAGTAATTAATAATGGAGGTTTATCTAGCAACTGACTTATAAATTCATCGAAGGAAATAGTCATTTATATCACCTTTCATAATGATTATAATTATATTTACTATCTTCCTCCATAAATAATACCTTAATATTATTAATTTATAATTCAAAATAATCATTTAATATAACCTTAATAAAATAATCTAAAATAATTATAATAAATAATATAGTGATTAATTACACAAGAAAGTGAGTTTGATAGAAATTGAGAGTTTTTATAGCAATAGAATTTCAAGATAAAATAAAAGATTACTTAAAGGAAATTCAAGATCTTACAAAAGCTAAAAGTGAAAAAGGCAATTTTACAATTAAGGATAATTTCCATCTAACCCTTAAATTTATTGGAGAAGTTGATTTAACACTAATTGAAAAGATTAAAGAAGCCATTGATAAAGCCGTAATAGGTCATAATAATTTTAAATTGTATTTTAATAAAATAGGTAAATTTCCTAGAGGAAGCAAGTCAATACTTTGGGTAGGATTAAAAATAGAAAAGGAACTATATTTACTTTATGATAAAATTGAAAATGAACTTGAAAAGATAAATATAAAAAAAGAGGAAAGAAAATTCACTCCCCATATTACCATTGGAAGAGAAGTAGTACTTAAAGAAAACTTTAATAATTTCTTGAAAGAGATTGAACTAAAAAAACTACCAATCTTAGTAGATAAAGTTTCTCTCATGGAAAGTACTAGAGTAAATGGAGAGTTAAAATATATTCCTCTTTATGTGAAAAACTTTAAATAAATTTATTTTATTCTACAATGAAGGTGGTTTCATCCTCCCAGTGATATTGAGGCTTTATTTCCTTAATATCATTAGCAAGTTTAAATAAAGCCACATCTTTTTCCTTACATTCCAACATAATATCTACATCTTTATGGAATTTCTTTAGAATTTCTATAAAAAAAATAAAATCATAGGGATTTATAAAATCTGCATGTTTTCTATCTACTCTTCCTTCTAAATTATCATTTTTGGGTGATGAAAAATGCATTTTAGGAGGAAG
Source organism: Clostridium isatidis (assembly GCF_002285495.1). Taxonomy (NCBI): domain Bacteria; kingdom Bacillati; phylum Bacillota; class Clostridia; order Eubacteriales; family Clostridiaceae; genus Clostridium; species Clostridium isatidis. The sequence continues at coordinate 1,553,302 of NZ_CP016786.1, forward strand.
AGTTTCATTTCTCCAAGTATTTAATATATCTTCTAACATATCTTCGATATTTTCTCCATTATTATTGCAATTATGATGATGAATATCTAAAACCATCGGTATATTTAAGCTTTTACATAAATCTAAAGTTTCCTTTGCAGTATAAGTTTTATCATCATTCTCTAAAATTAATCTCTCCTTAATTTTTTTAGGAAATTTGTTGAAATTACTTGCAAATCTTTCTAAGGCAGCCTCCTTCCCACCTGTAGCACCTCCCACATGAAGAACCATTTTTCCTTCTTTATAAGCCATATCTTCAAACCATTCTTCTTGTCTTGCTAAGTTAATTAGAGTATTTTCTACTACCTTCGGATTATTACTATTAATAACATTAAATTCATCTGGATGAGTATCTACTCTCATATCTGCATCCTTAATGAGCTTACCTATATATTCAAAATCCTTTTTAAATAATTCCCTGTGCCCCCAATATCCTACATCTGGGTGAGTTACTAGAGGCATTAGGGCAGAAGTTATTCTATAAAAATGTATATTATTTTTAATATTATATCTTAATATTTCTTCTAAAGCTTTTAAATTTGATAACCCCACCACTTGTAATTTTTCTAACTTTTTTTCTTCAGATAATATCTTATTATAATTAGCAAAAGTTACTGTACTAGAACTCGTAATCTTTTTTCCTAATACATTTGAAATTGCCACGTATCCAAGTCTTACTCTCATAACTGTTCTCCTATCTTTTACTTTTATAAAGATAGTATGTCCATCTAATTTAGGAATAAACATGAAAATTTTCTCCACAAATCATTAGTTAAATTTATCAAATGTAATGAAAGTATTGGTTCTTGTAATTTACCTATACTAAGAACTAATAAAGAAAGGAAGCTATAAAAGGACATATCACTTTTATAGCTTCCTTATATAATTACTTATTATAATTAAGCAATGCTTTCATTAACTTTTAATTTTTCTCCAGCTTTTTTTCTATTTGTGAATTCAGCAACTGCAGTAAATAAAACATCAGTGGAAGAATTTATTGCAGTTTCGCAGGAATCTTGTACAACTCCTATTATAAATCCTACTCCAACTACCTGCATAGCAATATCATTTGGTATTCCAAACAAGCTGCATGCTAATGGTATTAATAGTAAAGATCCCCCAGATACTCCTGAAGCTCCACAAGCTGATGCTGTAGCTAATACGCTTAAAATAAATGCTGTTGGTAAATCAACACTAATTCCTAAGGTATTTGCTGCCGCTAAAGCTAAAACCGAAATTGTAATAGATGCCCCAGCCATATTAACAGTCGCTCCTAATGGAATTGATACAGAATAAGTATCCTTATTTAAGCCAAGTCTTTTACATAGTTCCATATTTACAGGAATATTAGCAGCTGAACTACGTGTAAAGAATGCTGTAATTCCACTTTCTCTTAAACATTTTAAAACTAGTGGATATGGATTTTCTTTTAAAAATAAGAATACAATAATTGGATTAATAACTAATGCTAAAAACGCCATAGCTCCAACTAAAACAGCAAGTAATTTTCCGTAACTTGCAAAAGCTTCTAAGCCATTTGTTGCTATTGCATCAAAAACAAGTCCCATAATTCCTAACGGCGCAAAATTAATTACCCATTGCACAATCTTAGATAAGGCATCAGCTACATTGCTTATCATTGTTTTTGATGTTTCACTTGCATTTCTTAAAGCTATTCCAAGCAAAATTGCCCAAGATAATATCCCTATATAATTAGCATTTATTAAAGCATTTACTGGATTATCTACAATATTCATTAATAATGCTTTTATGACTTCTATAATTCCTCCCGGAGCTGTTAGATTTTCTGTTCCAGTTGTTAATGTTAATTTAACTGGAAAAAGAAAACTTGCAGTTACTCCTGATAATCCTCCCATAAATGTTCCAATAATATAAAGTATAACAATTGACTTCATATTTGATTTTTGTCCCTTTTTTTGCTGACAAATAGCGGAAGTTACTAAGAAAAGTACTAGAACTGGCGCAACTGCCTTTAATGCACCAACAAATAAAGAACCAAGAATTACAACAGCCTTTGCCTGTTCAGGAACAGTTATTGCTAGAAGTACTCCAATAATTAAGCCTACTATAATTTTTTTTACTAAGCTAATTTTGTTTAATTTAATAATTAAATCTTTCATTTTTTTGCCCCCTTATTTTTGTCTTACAAATATTATTAGTTCTACATCATTAAATATGTGCCTGCCCCAATTTAACACTTTATTAGGATGATGTATGATTTAAGATAGTTTATCATAAAATCGCGAAAATTGGAATCAGGAATTAAGAATTTATTAAATTTTGTACTATTGTAAAAATTCACCTCTTAGAAAATGTTTACTAATATTAAATTATTAATTATTAAGATTTATATGTATCATTTATTATAAAAAAAGACTGTTGAGAATTCAACTGTCTTTTTTATTAATTTGTAAGACTTCGACTTAGATTACAAATTAAATTACTATCACTAAAACTATCAAGTGGAAAAAACAATCTATAACCTATGCTTTATTCAATAAGCAGATATAAAATAGTAAAATATTATATAAAAAACAAGTTATCTAAAATTTGACATACTTTTTTTTAAAATAATAAGTTTTCAATGTTTTTTTGTACATAATTTATTCACATTTTTGTTTTATAATATTAATTATTAAAAAATAACTATTATTAAATATTTTAAAATTAATTATAAAAAATAAAGGTGGTAATATTTTATGTTTTTAGCATTTAAAGAACTTAAAAAAAATAAATCTAAGTTCAGTTTAATTCTTATTATTCTAATACTTATAATTTTCTTAGTACTATTTTTAGCTGGACTTACTAAAGGTTTGGCTGCGGCAACAGGAGCTACTTTAGAAAATTCAGAAGCAAATTATTATATATTAGATGAATCATCAGACAAATTAATAACTCGTTCAAATATTTCAAAAGAAGACTTTGAAATAATTTCAGATTTTATAAAAGATTCTACTATAGTTAATCTTCAAATGAGCAATGTTACAAAAGAAGGTGAAGATAAAAAAATAAATCTAACTTATTATGCCATAGATCCTAATAATTTCTTAATGCCAGAAGTTATTGAAGGTTCTAATGAGTTACATAATAATGAAATAATCTTAAATAGTTCTCTTACTGAAGAAGGATTTAAATTAGGAGATATTTTAATAGATGCTGCTACAGATTTAGAGTTTACTATTGTTGGTTTTACTGAAAATCAAATGTATGGACATACATCTATAGGGATAATAAACCTTGATACCTATGAAAATTTATTAAAAACTGCTACTGGGAGAGATGAAGTCAATTTTCAGTCTATTGCCTTAAAAGTTAATGAAAATGATGTTTCTACATTAGAAAAATTTGTTCATGAAAATCTTGATGGAAAAGCTTTATACTCTAGTTCAGATATTATTAAGAATATTCCTGGTAGAATGGCAGAACAATCAACTTTAATTATGATGCTTGCTTTTCTATTTGTAATTTCAGCTATGATACTTGCAGTTTTCTTCTATGTAACAACAATGCAAAAAATTCCACAATTCGGGGTGTTAAAAGCATTAGGGGCAAAGATGAGTACTTTATCTAAATCCTTAATCTATCAAGTAGCAATATTATCTTTAATAGGAATATTTATAGGTAATATTTTAACATTTGGATCAGCCAGCTTATTACCAGCTAGTATGCCTTTTGTTTTAAGTTTTAAAGATGCATTTATGGTTTCATTATTGTTCTTAATAATTTCGATTTTAAGTAGTTTATTCTCAATAAAAAAAGTTTCAAAAGTAGATGCAGTTTCAGCAATAGGAGGTAATTATTAATGAAAGATTTAGCATTACAACTTAAAAACATTACAAAATCTTATATTGATGGAGAAAGTGAAAATATAGTTTTAAATAATATTAACCTTGAAGTTGAACATGGTGAATTTGTCGCAATAGTAGGTCCTTCTGGCTCAGGTAAAAGTACATTTTTATCAATTTCCGGTGCTCTTCTTTCAGCTACTAGCGGACAAGTTATAATTGGTAAAAATGACATAACTAAAATGAGTAAGAAAGAATTAGAGGATATAAGACGTAATCAAATAGGATTCGTTTTTCAATCTCATCAATTAATACCTTATTTAACTGTTTTAGAGCAACTTAAATTAATCCCTCTACTCTCTGGGAAAAATGATAAAGATAGTGAAAACTATGCTAAATCTTTACTTGAAGAATTTGGATTGTCTCATAGAACAAACTATTATCCTGAAAAACTATCAGGCGGAGAAAAGCAAAGAGTCGCAATAGCTCGTTCACTTATGAATAAACCTGATATAATTTTAGCTGATGAACCTACTGCAAGTTTAGATGGACCTCGTGGTAGAGAAGTTGTTCAAACTATTAGAGATGAAATTAAAAAGTATAATAAGGCAGCTTTAATGGTTACTCATGATGAAAGAGTTCTAGATTTAGTTGATACTATATATAGAATAGAAAATGGTAACCTAACTTTAGAAAAAAGAAATGTTGCAATATAATAAAAAATAAAGATATTTCTTAAAAGATAGTCATATGAAGGAAGCATATGACTATCTTTTTTGCTATTTTGAATGCATTAATAATTTCTCCAATTAATTATATTTTATTTATAAATATAATATATACAAAAAAACCACCAGCTTGGCTCGTGGTTTTGCATTTTCTGGCATAGCCCTTTATTATTGGCATCGCCTAAAGGCCTACCCTCGATCTGACACATGCATTCCTTTACTTGCAAACCATAAACAGGTCTATATATTCCATTGTAAGTTGTTCAGATAATTTATCTTCCTACAATGGACTAGCTACAAACTTCTGCTTCTATTATATTTGCGCCTTTCAATTCACATAATTTTCTAAGTATTGCCCTACCTCAAGTCTCTTTTCTTCTATATTTCTATGCAAATACAACATGGTATTTGCCCTTCCACTTTGTATGTGATAAACTATCTACATCATTCATTTATGATATCCTCCTTCTGATATGTAAGTGCAGTTGCCAGACTGCTATTTTATTATACAGAAGGAGTTTTTTGTCTTAGGCATAACTATAAGCCTTTTTGAACACCACGTCTAAAGCGCGGTTTTCTAAAAATAATAAACTATATCAAAGTGAACTTATCGTTACTTTGATATAGTTTATTATAAATAAGATATTAAAATTTATGCTTCTACTTGTTCAAATTGGCTGTTATATAACTCTGCATAGAAACCGCCTTTTTCTAGTAATTCATTATGGTTACCACTTTCAATGATATCCCCATCCTTCATAACTAAGATTAAATCAGCATTCTTAATTGTTGATAATCTATGAGCAATAACGAAAGATGTTCTACCAACTGTAAGTCTATCCATAGCTTCTTGAATTAATAATTCTGTTCTTGTATCTACTGAACTTGTTGCTTCATCTAATATTAAAAGCGGAGCATTTTCAACCATTGCTCTAGCAATTGTTAAAAGTTGTTTTTGTCCAGCTGAAAGATTTGTTTTATCATCTAGTATAGTATCATAACCATGAGGTAAAGTCATTATAAAGTGATGGATACCAACTGCCTTACAAGCATTTACAACTTCTTCATCTGTTACTCCAGTTTTGTTATAAACTATATTATCTCTTACTGAAGCCTCAAATAGCCATGTATCTTGAAGTACCATACAGAATAAATCATGAACATTTTCTCTTGTAATAGCTTTTGTATCTACTCCATCTATTAAAATTTGTCCTGAATTTGTTTCATAGAATCTCATAAGCAAGTTAACAATTGTAGTCTTACCAGCTCCAGTTGGTCCAACTATAGCAACCTTTTGACCTGCTTTAGCTTTCATTGAGAAATTCTTAATGATTAGCTTATCAGGATTATATCCAAATTTAACATTCTTAAATTCAACATCACCTTTAACATCTTCTAAAAGCTTAGTTTTATGTGATTCATCTTCAAGTTCTGCTTGTTCTAAGAATTCAAATACTCTTTCACCTGCTGCAGCTGCTGATTGTAAACTTGTTGCTGCCTGACCCATTTGTGATAATGGTTGTGTAAATAATCTAACATAAACCATAAAGGCAACTATTACACCAAATTCTATTTTTCCATCAAAGGCAAGTAAAGCTCCAACAACACAAACTGCTACATATCCAAAGTTACCTACAAAGGCCATTAAAGGCATCATAAGTCCTGATAGGAATTGTGATTTTCTTGCGCTATCAAATAATCTTTCATTAATTTCTTCGAATTTATTAATAGCTTCCTTTTCACCATTATAAACTTTTACTATATTATGGGCAGAATATATTTCTTCAATATGTCCATTTATTTGTCCTAGCTCCTTTTGTTGAGCTGAGAAATATTTTTGTGATTTCCCCATAATAACTGTCATAAGAATAAATCCAATTATTGTAGCTACAATAGCCGCTAAACTCATAGTTACATTATTCTTAAACATCATTATTAAAGAACCAATAAATAAGGATACGGCTGAAACTAAAGTTCCTATACTTTGATTCATGCTTTGTCCTATTATATCTACATCATTTGTAATACGGCTTAAAATATCTCCATGACTTGTTGAGTCATAATATTTTAAAGGAATTTTATTCATTTTTTCTGAAATATCTCTACGTAACTTATTAGCTACTCTTTGAGTTACTGTTGTTAATATGAATTGTTGTCCATAAGAAAGTATAGCTCCTGATACATAGAAAATAACAAGCGTCATACCCAACTCTCCAACCTTATCAAGGTTGATTTCAGTCATTACGCCTTCCATGATAACATTAGTAATTTCTTTTAATTTATCTGGTCCAATTATTGTAAATACTGTTCCACCTATAGCACAGATAATTGCTATAATTATAAATACTATATAAGCTTTTGAATATTTTAAAAGTTTAATCCATGTTCCTTTTAAGTCTTTTGCTTTTTGTGGTTTTCCCTGTGATCCTGGTCCCATGTGTTTACTCATTTTCAAGTTCCTCCTTTGAAAGTTGTGAGTATGCTATTTCTCTATATACCTCACAAGTCTTTAGAAGTTCCTTATGTTTTCCTATTCCAACGATCTTTCCTTCATCTAAAACAACTATCTTATCAGCATCCTTAATTGTTCCTATTCTTTGGGCTACTATAAGTTTAGTCTTTCCTTTAGTTTCCTTATTTAAGACTGCTCTTAAAACTTTATCAGTTCTATAGTCTAAAGCTGAGAAGGAATCGTCAAAAATATAAATTTCTGGATCTCTATGAATAGCTCTAGCTATTGAAAGTCTTTGTTTTTGTCCTCCAGAAAGATTTGTTCCTCCTTGAGCTACTTCACTTTCATATTGCTTTTCAAGTTTTTCAACAAAGTCTTTACCTTGAGCAATTTCAACAGCTCTCTTAACAGCATCTATTCCTAATTTTTCTTTTCCATTATCTCCATAAGAAACATTTGATTCTACAGTTCCACTAAACATTACTGTCCTTTGTGAAACATATCCTATTTTATTTGTTAAATAATTTTTATCATATTCTTTAACATTAACTCCATTGACTAATACTTCTCCTGAAGTTACATCATAAAATCTTGGAATTAAATTAATTAATGTTGATTTTCCAGAACCAGTAGCTCCAATAAATGCAATAGTTTCTCCCTTATTAACCTTAAAGTTTATATTTTCTAATACATAATCAGTTGAACTTTCTGCATCAGGATATTTAAAGTATACATTTTTGAATTCAATTTCTCCAACCTGAGCCTCTTCATCTGATTTACGAGTTCCATTAATTATTGTAAGAGGAGTATCTAAAACTTCATTAATACGATTTGCAGCAACTTGCGCTCTTGGAAGCATTATAAATACTATAACCAGCATCATAAATGCTATAACAACTTGTATTGCATAAGATGAGAATACAACCATATCACTAAATACTGAAAATCTATTAACAACATCAGCTGGATTCTGTATAGATACATCATTTATTAAGTAAGCACCTATCCAATATATTGATAAACTAAGACCGCTCATTATTATTTGAATAAAAGGCATTAGTATCCCCATTACTCTTCCTGTGAATAAGTTTGTCTTTGTTATTTCATCGTTTGCTTTTTCAAATTTATCTTCTTGATATTTTTCTGCGTTATAGGCTCTAACAACTCTAATACCAGTTAAATTTTCTCTAGCCACTTTATTTAAATTATCAGTTAAAGTTTGAATTATCTTAAACTTTGGTAATGCTAATAAGAATGATCCAGATACAACTATTAATAATGCTACTACTGCTACCGCTGTTGCTGTTGTCCATTGCCAACTCGTACTTGATATTTTACCTAGGGCCCAAACAGCTGTAATTGGAGCTTTTATTAATACTTGAAGACCCATAGCTATTATCATTTGCACTTGAGTTATATCATTTGTTGAACGAGTTATTAAGCTTGGAACTGAAAACTGATTAATTTCATGCATTGAAAAGCTTTCTACTTTTCTAAAGATATTAGAACGTAAGGTCTTTGAAAGGCCTGCCGCTATACCTGAAATAAAATATCCAACTATAACACTGGCTATTAAACTTCCTAAAGCACAAACAAGCATTTTGCCTCCAGCCTTCCAAATTTCAATCATTTCGGCATTTGGAGTTTGAATTAAAGCTGTTATATCTGACATATAGTCAGGTAGTTTTAAATCTAACCATACTTGACATACTATAAATAGTAAACTTATAAAAATAAAAATCCAATCCTTTGACTTTAAATATTTCAACAGTTTTATCATATTTTAGTCTCCTTTTTTATTAATTTATTTTTTATCTTTCCATAAAAAATTGTTAGGCAACATACTGTTAGTCCCCTAACAATGTAAGTATAAAAAAATTATTCCAAATTTCTTTTAAATTTATTTAAGATTTGAATAAAAATTTCTAATTCTTCTTCTGAAACATTTCTGGTAATCCTTTTTTCAAATTCCTCTATTTCCAGCATAACCTGATCATGTAAATTAATAGCTTTCTCTGTTAAAACAATTTTCTTTAATCTTGCATCATATGGTACTGTTTCTCTTATTATATAGCCATTCCTTTCCATAGATTGAAGTACGCCAGTTACTGTAGATCTCCTAATTGTAAATTTTTCTTCAATATCCTTTTGAAATACATCTTTTGATATATTACTATGTAAATATCTTATAATCAAACCTTGTATTTCAGTAAGATTTCCGCAGCTCCCCCTAACATGACAGTTACATATATGTCTTTTTATTAAATTTGAAAGAACTTTAATTTCATGACCAATTGATACATTCCTTTTCACATTACACACCTTTGTTCCTAATACAATAAAAATGATATTTAATCTCATCTAAAATAAAATACTATTAAATTATAGTTTTTTAAAAATTCAATGTCAATTCTAATTTTTAACGAAAACCTTTACTGAATTATTAATATTTTTTTAAGTTAAATTTATCCTATTTATATAGTAATGTTCACCACTTTGTTAAATTTCACATAAATTGAAATAGAATTATTTGTAGGAAGGGATATGATTGTATAAAAATAACTTATACAAAAGAGTTAATATTAGTTTCAGATCTTTCCATGGTACAATAACTGCTATTACTGATTTTATTGTAAGTGAAGATGATATTGATGCAGGCTGCTACAAACTAATTACTTTAGAAAATGACATGCAGGAAATAGTTAATTTTATTATATCTCCTGACACATATTTTCTAGATAATGAGATGGTTTTTGTGGGGGATAAAATTACTGGTTATTATGATGGTAACGCACCAGTTCCACTTATTTATCCGCCACAATATAGAGCACTTATTGTAGTAAAGGATAGCTCGCATCAAAATGTAAAAGTAGATTATTTTAATTCTAACTTAACTAGCAGTGATGGAATGTTAAAAATAAATATCTGTCCATGTACTAGGTTACTATTAAGAAATAACCAAAGCTTTTCCAGAAGTCCAGCAAATAGGAACTTAATTGTTGTATATGGTACTAGCACTAGGAGCATTCCTGCTCAAACTGCTCCTTATAAAGTAATAATTTGGTGTTAGAATAAAAAATTGCTAGGTATTTATTACCTAGCAATTTTTTATATTATCTATTGATTAACTTCAGCAATAAGCTTATCTGCTCTAAATATATGTTCAATCAGCCAGTCATTTATTAAAGCTAATAAACCAAGTAAAACTTCTCTTTGATTTTCGTCAATATGTTCTGTACTATAACTTTGTATTTTCTTAATAAATTCATCATGAGCTACTTTTTGAGATAATAATCTTTTATAACCCTTTGATACCATGTATTCTTCTTCATGCTCAAAATGATATTTTGTATAAGCCTTTAATTCTTCAACTACCTCAACAATATAGTCATACTTATCTGGTATAAATTCATTTTTAAGTAATTCATATGCCCTGTTTGCAATCGTAAATAATTGCTCATGTTCTTTATCAATAAAATCAATTCCTGTTTTATACTCTGGTTTCATTTCATACATTGCCATTTTATTTCCCCCCTTTATAAATTTATTTCTATACTTAATTTATATTATAATTTACATATTATTATTGTTTATATAATTATAGATGATAGTTAAGATTTATACAATAAGAGTTTTAAAGATATTTAGAAAATCCTAACATTTTTTACTTTTCCATAATAATCTCTTTTAGCAACTTAGGATCATCTGTAAATAATCCATCAACTCCAGCATTCCTAAACATTCTCATATACTTAGGATCATTTACAGTATATATATTTAACTCAAGATTATACTTGTGAGCTTCCCTTATAAGCTCTTCATTAACTAATTCTAAATAAGGATGTATTGCATCTGCCTTTAAAGCTTTTGCAATTTCTATTATATTTTCTATAGTTTTATAATATAATAACCCTGTTTTAATATTACTATCAATTTCTTTGCATATTCTTATTGAATCTAAATTGAAACTCGATAAAAGCACATTGTTATTTAAAGCATATTTCTTAATTAAATTTATTACATCCTCCTCAATTCCTTCATAATGTATTTCATCTGTCTTCAGCTCTATATTTAATATTATATTGCTCTTTTTTACTATATCTAATACCTCTTCCAAAGTAGGAATATGGCATTCTGGATTATCTCTAAATAAAACTCTTCTACACTTAAAAGCTTTAAGTTCTTCTAAAGTAAAATTCTTAACTAAACCCTTTCCTAAAAATGTTCTTTCTATATCCTCATCATGTATTACTACTAATTTATTATCCTTAGTTTTATGAACATCTAATTCAATACCTGAAGCGCCTGCTTTAATAGCTTCTTTAAAAGCTAGCAATGTATTTTCTGGGTAGTTAATACTATCGCCTCTATGAGCAAAATTTATCATGTTAAACCTCCCAAGATTTTAATATATTGACCATATTTTAATAGTTTGTTTCAATTAAATAATTTTATAAGAAAATTTCTTATTATAAAAACACCAAATGGTTTTGCTAGTGCAAAGCCATAAATTTTCTTATTGCTGTTAATACTTTTATAACATTATTTCCTCTATTAATAAGTTGCACTTTATACATATTATTACTAGATAACTTGTCTAAGTTTTCAGTTATATTAGCAATTTTAGAATTTTTAATTATTTCTATTATTTCTAATATTGTATCCCTGAATAATTCCATATCTTGTTGATTAATAAAATTCACGTCTATTGTATTCCTTTAAATAATAAGACAACTTTTATCTATATTTATTCTTTCCATATCTTTATAAGGAATTTTAACTGTTTCTTTAAAAGAATTATGATAATACAAATTGTTCTTAGTTAATAGGAAACCATCTTTTCCACTGCTAAAGATAGTATTATCATAAATAGCATAAATAAACTCTCCCTCTTCAATTTTAAGATATGATTTTAATGCATTTAAAACTTTTTTATTTGCATTAGCACTCTCTCCATTAATATATAATCTATTTCTTAAATCCTTAATATTTATTATTGATAAATATTCAACTAAATATTTTAATAATTCAATTTCATCTTTAAATTCTGATAAATATCTTTTTTCTTTTTGTATTTTTACTTCATCGTCTTTTATTTTCTCATTTACTTTCTTTTCTTCATCTTTATAAGGATTTATATCACTATCATATTTTATTCTAAATAAAATATATTCAATTATAAATTCTATTCTTTTTTAATTTTTCTTGAAAAATATCAAAAGCATTTCCTAATATAGTTTTTAATAATTCATTGTCTACAACATTATTAAAATTAAAATAATTTTAAGTTTATCTTCTATAATTTCTTCTTTTCCTGATAAAAACTTATTATTTTTAATAACAAATATTATATATTCAATTATATCTCTAAATATTTCAAGTTCACTACTTCCAACAAGGTTTACATTCATTAGAATCCAATTAATACACAAAGTATTTCTATTAAATTCTACTTTTCCAATATCTTCTATTTGTAATATTTAAATGCCCTCTTTAAATTATCTATAAGATTATAATTGAAATTAATTTTTTCTTCCTAAAAAATTGCATTATTTCCTAAATCTCTTTCAAATATTTTTCTACTGTCTTTAAAAATATCATCTAATTTTTTTCATAATACTATACACTTACTAAATTCTATACATTCTTCTTCCATCGCTTTAGCAAACTTTTCTGAAGATATAAATATTTTCACTTTCTTCTACATAGTCAAACTCTTCATAATAATTTTCTTCTTTTTCATAGTTTGTTTTTTGAACTAGATCTGGAACCTTTGTTCCACAATTAAAACAAAATCTTGCTTCATCAGGTAGATTTGCGCCACACTTCATACACCACATGATGTTCCTCCTAAATATCTAAGCTTATAATATATAAATACGATATCGTTTACATTGCGCTTTATAACATTTAAACTTTATTATTTAACAACTTGTCCTCTAATACGATAATATTCTTACTACTTATCCTTTTTGCACTATCTCTTATCATAATCTAATTAATAGATATACAATAATACCATATAACAAATGGTTTTTTATAGAAATTTGTAAATAAATCAATAAATTCTAATTTTTAGAAATATTATCTACTGTCCAAAAATATTTTTCTATACCTGAAATAAATTGATTATTATAATATAATTAAATCATATTATAGTTTAAATATAACAAAGAAAGCGAGATAAAAATGAACATTATAGATACATTCATACAGCATAAAAATCCTAATAATGCTGCTCCAATGAAGGCATATATGAAGAATAAATTTGAATTCTTAGGTATAAAAACCCCTTTAAGAAGAGAACTTGAAAAGCCCTTCTTTAAAAAACTAGATAAAAATTCTCCTATTGATAGGGAATTTGTAAAATCTTTATGGAAAGAAGAATATCGGGAATTTCAATATCTAGGAGTAGACTATTTAATAAAGGAAAAGAAGAAATTACAACAGGATGATATTCATTTTATTAAAGAACTGATAATAAATAAGTCTTGGTGGGATACTATTGATTTAATTGCCAGTCATTTAGTTGGAGAGATATGTCAAAAATATCCTGAACTTATTGATGAATATATATTAAAATGGAGCCAAGATAAAAATATCTGGTTAAGAAGAACAGCAATACTTTTTCAACTTAAATATAAGGAAAACACAAATACAGAGGTCCTTGAAAAAGTTATATTAAATAATAATAAAGATAATGAATTCTTTATAGAGAAGGCTATAGGCTGGGTCCTTAGGGAATATTCAAAATCAAATAAAGAATGGGTTAGCAATTTTATAGTTTCCAATAATTTAAGTAAATTAAGCATTAAAGAAGGAAGCAAATATCTGAAATAAAAATAAACTATAAAAAAATTAGTAATTATATAAAATAAGATATATAAATTTTAAGAAAAAGGACTGTATCAAAGTAATTTTTATAATTACTTTGAACAATCCTTTAATTTACAAAAAATGTATACCTTAACATTTAAAATTCAAAATAATTTTATACAACAAAATTATCTTCAAGTAAATCGTCAAATTCACTATTACTTAAATCAATTTCTTCTTTCTTATCTTTACTATCTGAATTTAAATCAATAATAAAACTTCTTCTCTTATTTCTTGATAATTTTCTTTTTTTCTTATCATCTAAAGCCATCTTTATTAACTTTATTGCCTCTGTAGGAGTTTCACATCCTCCAAGAACTACTATATTATTTTTATTATTATATGTAATATATGTACTTCTATAAACTTCAAATAATTTAGATACTTCATATGGATCATATCCATCAATTTTTAAATTAATTCCTAAATAATCACAATCATATGTATCAGGTTGAACAAAAACACTATTTTTTATAGCTAAATCAACAGCAGTTTTAGCATCCATTAGGCCATCATATAACTTTAAAACAAGGCCTGACCCTTCTGCTGTATTTATTCTTAATGAATCTCTATTATCAATACTACCTTCAGAATGAATTCCAGTTATATTATAAGCTAAATCTAAACTTTCAATTACTTCATTATTAATTTCCCTATAAGTATTTCTCTTATTGTTATCAACGAATTTAACATCATTTATTAAATCCATAATACTATTGATATCATTCCAACATTCTAGAGTATTTTTAAATGATAATTCATCTTCTTTTAAGCTAGGTAAAATAGCTACTACATTAATTTTAGCCTTTGGTAATACTTTTTTGGCTATTTGTATAAAAGTCTTTATTGCTCCTGAACCTGTTCCGCCAGCCATAGTTGTAAATACTACAATTACTTCTGTTAACAGATATTTACTTAATAATGTTCCTATTGCATTAACATTATCTAATATCATCTCCTTAGACTTATTTCTGTCTCTTCCCGAACCATCTGTCCCTGGATATAAATATACATTTTTTGACATATCAGCATTTTTTAATGGCTTAATATCAAATAGACTGCTATTTATAAACAATCCATTATACCTTGGATTCTTGCTTATAAGCCCATCAACTATATTTCCAGCACCTTGTCCTAATGAAACTAATAACATTTTACCCTTATCCATAACTGCCCTCCATTGTTATATTCTACAGATATATTATCGAAGAAAACCAGAAAACATTATATAACTTTAATATTTTTTTTAAAATAATTAAAACAACTACTTAAGTTAATTTATTTATATACGAATAGATAAAAGGGGAGGAGAATTATTGAGATAAGTTATATAAAGGGGTGACTTTATCATTATGGATAATAAAGAAAGAAATAAAATTCAAAATAAAAAAAGAGGGGAAATCTCCCACTATTCTATTAATCAGGTAGCTGATTTATTAAATGAAAATATTAATAATATAAAGTACTACACTAATATTTTTAGCGATCTTCTAAAAATAGAAATAGTAGATAAAGAATTGCGTTATACTAATAGTGATATCGATAACTTAGAACTTTTAATAAGACTAAAAAATAGAGGTATGTCTCTAAAAGAAATTCATGATTATTATAATAAATTACCTTTAAGCGATAAGGAAATTAAATATTCAGAAAGTAATTTGTTATCTGTAGAGGAACTTATTGATTCCATTAAAAAGGAACAAGAAATACAACTTAATAATTTTAAAAACCAATTCATAGATGATATACAAAAAGCTAATTCATTGTATCTACAAAATATTGTTTCAATAATTATTGAAGCCCAAAATAGAAACTTAAGTGAATTTAAAGAAAAATTTAATAAGGAAGTTAAAGAGTACATAGATTCTAAATTTGATAATATTAATGAAATAAATTCAAGTTTACATAAGGAACTTATTAGCAATACTGAAGAATTAATTTCTAATAAAATTAACGATAGAAATGAAGAACTTAAAGTTTCTCTACAAAATGACTTTAATAACTTTACTCAATCATTTTTAAATAATAATAAACTTTTAATAAAAGAAATTCAAAATTTAAAAAGGACTGTTGAAGCGTATACTATCCAGCAAGAAATAGAACTAGATAATGCAAACAAAGGTTTATTTAATAAAATACTTCATTTATCTAATTCTAAATAATAATCTGAAACTTCTAATATATTCTAAATATATATAAATTAAAATAAGAACTTACCCTTACTATAGGTGTAAGTTCTTATTTTAATTTCAACATCTCTAATATTAACTAAGACATCTTAAATTTTCTCATATATAAATCTACTGATATATAATAAAGTTTTAATTTCACTATAAAACATAATTAATAAGCTAATATATAAAAATGATTATATAATAATATATAAGAAAAGATTTAATCTAAGAATAATAAACTTAAATATTCTCTAAATAAGTAAAGAAAGGTTGATGGTTATGGAATTTATCTATTCAATGCCTACAAAAGTATATTTCGGCAAGGATGTTATTTTAAAAAACAAGGAAGTCTTCAGCAGTATAGGAAGAAAAGCTCTAATTGTTACAGGAAGAAACTCTGCTAAAAGAAATGGTTCTTATAATGATGTTGTTAAAGCCCTTTCTGATTCAAGAATAGACTACATACTTTTTGATGAAGTCGAAGAAAACCCTTCCTTAGAAACTATAGAAAAGGGCAGCATTATTGGAAAAGACAATAATGTTGATTTTGTTATTGGGATAGGCGGTGGCTCCCCCATGGATGCTTCAAAAGCCATTGCTGTTTTTATAAAAAATCCAGAAGTAAAAAAAGATAATATCTTTTCTCAAAAGCAACTAAAAAGTATTCCTGTAATTGCTATAGCTACAACTTCTGGAACAGGCTCAGAAGTTACTCAATATAGCATAGTAACTTCAAACAAAGAAAAAACAAAGAAAAATTTAGGACAATCAGTATTTCCTGTTGCAGCCTTTCTTGACAGTAAGTACACTTTTGACTTACCTTATGAAATAACTGTAAACACTGCAATTGATGCCTTTACCCATTTAGTTGAAGGCTATTTAAATACAAATAGCAATTATATGTCAGAAATTTACGGTGAAAAAGGCTTTGAATTATTTAAATACTGCTTTAAGAAACTTGTTAATAAAGAATTAGATCCTGACTTTAGAAACAAGGTTATGCTGGCATCTACTTTAGCTGGAATGCAAATTGCTCAAACTGGAACTTCCCTGCCTCATGGAATGGGATACCCCCTTACATATTTTAAGGGCCTTCCTCATGGCTTAGCTAATGGTATATTGACAATTGAATATTTAAGAAGCTTTAAAGATAAAACCAAAATATATAGAATGTTAAATCTATTAGGAATGAATAAGTTAGAGGAATTAGAAAATATCTTTAATAAATTAATTAATATAAATATCGAAATAACTGAAGAAGAAATAATAGAATATTCAAAGAACTTTGCTTCAAATAAAGGCAAATTAAAAAATCATACCGAAAAAGTAGAATTAGAAGATATAATACAAATTTATAAAAAAAGTCTTTTAAAATAGGGTCAGACCCCCTTACAATTATTGTAAGGGGGTCTGACCCCTTTCCATATTTTTTATCTTATTGTAAAATTCCTCAGTAATCTCAATTTCATCTAAATTTATCTTTCTTGGATTTGTTGTTAAAGGATATTCCTTAAGCCATATATTTCCTTCAATCAGCATTGGCTCTATAATTGGATCTGCAGGATTTTTATCATTTACCTCTTCTAATTCCTTATAAGGAGTTAAAACAAGAATGCGCCTGCAAGGTTCTTCAACTTCATCAAAAATATTAAAAAAAGGATTATAAGTATCAAAAAACTTATTTGATGTTACTATTTTTAAATATAATCCTAATTCCTTTGCTAGTTCAGATGCTTTAATCATTTTGTCTGACACTATTATATCATCTTCTTTCCTTTAAGATTTAATTTTCTATTATTATAACATCATTTTCGTATTACATCTATTTTGAATACTCTTCAAAATATAATTACAGGGATATAAGAGACAAATTTCTTTATACACCTTTATCGCCCTTATATAATATATTCTATATTATAAATCATGAAAAATAGCTTTCATTTTTTCAAAGGTACAAAACTGCTTAAAACCAAGCTTTTTTAATTCCTCTCTAACCTCCAAAATTTTGTAACCAATATCTTCTTCTTTATGAGTATCTGAACCTATGGTAATTATCGTTCCACCTAATTCTCTATATAATTTTAGTATATCCCTTGAAGGCGTTAAGTCATCTAATTTATATCTAAAGGAAGATGTATTAATTTCAATTCCCTTTCCCCTTAAAATTATATGTCTCAAAATTTCAGTTACTATATCCTTTATATTTTCAAAAGGATAAATTCCTTTCATATCGTACCTTCTAATCATATCTAAATGTCCTAAAACACTATAGTCATCATATCTTTTAATAACCTTTAATATTTCTTCGTAATATTTTTCATTATATTCTTTTTGTGTTTTTCCTCTTTGAAAGTCTTGCGTCCAAAATTCCTTATTATCTACCTGATGACAAGAAAGAATAACAAAATCAAAGTTATTTTCATTAAAATCCTTTTGAAATTCATCAATAGTATGAAGCTGCATCCCAAATTCAATTCCAAATTTTAGTGTTATTTTATCTTTATACCTTTCCTTACATCTATTAAATTCCTTGCGATATTCATAATAATTACAATTTAAATCTGTTTTTACTCCATAATCCACATGTTCGGTAAAACAAATTTCATCTAATCCTAAAGCTATTGCTTTTTTTATTTCATCTTCCATTTCACAAGTAGAATCATCACTAAAATTAGTATGCATATGATAATCTGCCAGCATAAAACTCCTCCACCCTTTACCATAATTAATTTATATATTATTGAAATTATATATCTAAATTCAAAAAAGAATTATCAAATTATAAAAATATATATAATCTTTTATTTCTTATTTCGGAAATAATATATTACTGAAGTTATAAAAGCAAATACTATTTTTACAAGCATATCTGTCATAGTATCCTCAATACCACCTTTAACCATAGAGGTTTTAAAAAAATAATCACCTAAAAACTCAAAAACTTCCCAAAGGACACCTGCTGTAATTGAAAAAGTAAAGGCAAATATTAAAATAAAAATCCTATATCTCTTTTTTGTTACTTCTCTATTTGATGTAATAATCCCTTCTTTTAAATATAAAGCAATTATAACTGCATAACTTCCGAAAATTCCATGTAAAAGTAAATCCCACCACCAAAATTTTATGTAAAACTTATTTATTTCACCAAGATAAAGGGCAAGAAAAATATATATAATCGATATTATCTCAAATGTTAGAGGTAAATTAATCTCTCTTTTCCTAAAATTTTTTTTAATTAATAAGGGGATAAGCATATTTACTATTCCCAATACTGCTAGCCCTAGCTCCTTCCAATCCTTAGCTATTATATTAGAAATTATATTAATTAAAAAAAGTGTTTCAAAAATTGCTAACATAATTATAACTAGCTTACTATTTTTATTTTTCATATAAATCATTTCCTTTCTTTGAAATAAATATTTTATTTATTAATTTAGAATAATTTTCCAATAGTCCTTGTTTAAATTACTCTTTAAAGTTATTATTACTAAATTATAAATATAATAATCTTTTCTCGCGTAGAATAATAAATTCCAGACACTGCTGCAACTATTTAAGTTTCAACAGTGTCTGGAATTTTTACATATCATTATTTTGACAATTACTAGTTATTACTTTTCTAATATTTTTATTATTTATAATAACTCTAGGAACTTTTATTTGATTTTTGCTTATCTTATCTTTAAATTCAAAATAAAATATATATCTTCCTGGAGTTATGGAATTATCCGGTTCTGTAGTATAATCAATTAAATTAATATTTAGTTTTTTCATAGTTCCTCTTATAGCATCTGTTAAATGTTCTTCATTTGTCTTTTCAGATACCATATTTAATACTTGATTTTTTCTATACATAAATTCAACTTCAGGACAATTATTATAATAACCTACAACTTTTATGACATCTCCTATTCTATATCTATAAAGACCAGCATTGTTTGTTATAACTATTTCATACTTTTTCCCAATTTCTAATTCATCTATATTAAGAGTTTTGTTTGCATTAACTTCACCTTTTTCTATAGGGATAAATTCATAAAAAGCTGTATCAAGAATAATAACATATCTTATTTTATTTATATAAGGATTAATGCCTATCATTGCTTCTGTAGAAGCATAAGAAGGAGAATAAATAGGCAATGAAGCAGTATAATAATTAACTTTATCATCATATATTGAAAAGTTTGCTCCTGTTACAGTCTCAATATACAGTAATCTTGGCCATATCCTTTTTGCTATTCCCTTAAATCCTTTATTAAATTCTTCCTCTAATTTCTCTGCCCTGCTAACATTAGGAGATAATAGTTTATTTAAAGCAGTTCTAGTTTTTTCATCTATATTTATTTTATTATTTACCCTTCCTTTTCTTATATCCCTTACTAATAATTGATACTTTTCTTCTAAAACTCTAAAAAAATCTAGTATATTTGAAATAAAAACTCCACTTATATACATCAAGCTGCTTTCTTCTAAAGCAAATAATAAATGAAGATATAAAGCTGCTTCTTTATCTGTTATCTTCATAACTTCTAGTGGAGACGTAAATAAGAAAGGGATTATATACTTTATTCCATTCATTCCCCCTGATGTAGCAGAACAAATTGGTATTCCTGATTTTGTATAATTAGTATTCACAATATCTGATATTAAAACGCCTCTTCCATAAGTCCAGTTTTCCTTAAAACTTTCATAACAAACTCTATTTGAATAAAAAGCCATATATTTTGAAGCAATTTTTCTACTTTCTTTTGTAACTGGAATCAGCTTTTGCTTCCCTGTAGTACCTGAAGTATGACCAAAATATTTTATATTTTTACTTATTAATATATTTTTTTCTCCTTCTCCCATCCTTTTTATATAATCTTCATAAAAAGAATAGTCTGTTAAGGGAAAATTCTTTTTAAAATCTTCTATAGATTTTATATTTTTAAAATTATATTTTTTTCCTATTTCAGTACTTACATTTAAATTTATAATTTTTAACAAAATCTCTTCATTTACTTTTCTAGGATTTTTAGTATATTTATCAAATTTATTTTTTACTATCCCTCCAGCTTTAATTACCACTATATAAAGAAATTTACTTATAATGCTCGTAAAAACACTTTCAAATTAATGCTATACACAAATAGTTTATGATAAATTCAAAATAATGTTAAATAATTAAGTCTTATAAATTTGGGGATTGTAATAACAATCCCCAAATTATATTTTATGTTCCACAAAAAGTTCTATAAGCTTCCTTTGATGCTTTAGGCAATTTTGCATATTCTTCCTGTTCTTCTACATAAGCAAAAGGTCTTGATAAAACATATAAAAGCTTATTCATGACACTATAATCCCCCTTTTCAACTGCAGCTTCTAATGCTTCTTCAACTCTATGGTTACGTGGAATAACTGCTGGGTTGCAGCTTCTCATAAGCTGCATTACTGAAGATTTTGACTCTGGCTGTCTTTTTAATCTTTCATGCCACTTTTCATACCAAACTTTAAACTCTTCTGTGTTAGACATTTTTACATCTTCTATTTTATCAAGAGTTAAGGCTCTAAAGGTATTAGTATAATCAGCCTTTTCTTTTTCCATAAGATCTAAAAGTTCTTCTATTAATTCTTGATCTCTCTCTTCTTCATTAAAAATTCCAAGTTTAGCTCTCATGCCAGATAGCCAGTTATCCATAAAAATATTTTCAAATTCAGCAACTGCTTCTTGTGCTGACTTAACAGCTTCATCTTGTTCAATATGTATTAAAGGCAATAAGCTTTCAGCAAATCTTGCTAAATTCCAAGCAGCAATACTTGGCTGATTTCCATAAGCATAACGGCCATATCTATCGATTGAACTAAAAACAGTATCAGAACTATAAGTATCCATAAAGGCACAAGGGCCATAGTCAATTGTTTCTCCACTAATTGTCATATTATCAGTATTCATAACTCCGTGAATAAAACCAACTAACTGCCATTTAGCCACAAGTTCTGCTTGAGCTTTTACAACAGCTTTAAAAAAAGCTAAATATTTGTTCTCATCCTTGTCCACATTTGGATAATGTCTTTGTATAGCATAATCAGCTAAAGCTTTCAGATCATCTATTGATCCCCATTGGGCTGCAAATTGAAAAGTTCCAACACGCAAGTGACTTGCTGCAATACGGGTTAATACTGCACCTTGCAAAAGATCTTCACGAATTATCTTTTCTCCTGTTTCGACTACTGCCAAACTTCTTGTAGTAGGTATCCCAAGAGCAAACATTGCTTCACTTATTATATATTCTCTTAACATCGGACCTAAAGCTGCTTTACCATCTCCACCTCTAGAATAAGGTGTTCTTCCTGAACCTTTTAGCTGAATATCAACTCTCTCCCCCTTAGGGCTTATATGCTCCCCAAGAAGGACAGCTCTTCCATCACCAAGCATTGTAAAATGCCCAAATTGATGTCCAGCATAGGATTGAGCAATAGCTTCTGTTCCTTCTAAAACCTTATTTCCAGCAAGAATATCTACACCATAATTACTTTGTAGTTCCTTAGAATTTAATCCTAAAGAAGCTGCCAAGGAATAATTAAATACAACTAATCTAGGTTTGGGTACAGAGCTTGGACTTTCCCTTCTAAAAAATATATCTGGAAGTTCAATATAAGTATTCTCTAAATTTAATCCAGTTTTTGATTTATTGTAACCCATAATGTCCTCCTTTCTTTAATCATTAATTCTAATCAATTTTAGTTTTTACTTCAAAAAATTTATTATACTTATGCATATAAAGAAAAATTATTTTAATAATTATTTTTTATTAATAATCTTTATTTAATTATACAAAAAAACTCTGTAGGATATAAATATATCCTACAGAGTTTTTTTATTTCTATATTGATTTTCAACACACTAAAAACCAACCAAAACTTTAATTATACATTTTGATTTATAAAGAAGTGCTAGAGTTTTACAAGCCTATTCTTTTCCAGTCAAATAAAGAACCCGGATCAGTTTTTACTCCTTTAGAATATTCATCATGACCTATAAAATGTTTTCTATCTTTTATTATAGATGGATTATCTTTTAATATATTTTCTATTAATAAGTTAAGAGAGTTATACTGAGCATCTGTATATCCTATTAAGGATTGATCAACTAAATCATATTGCTCTGCAGATATCATAGGTAGCATTTCTTCTTTTGTTCCAATAGCAAGAAGTTCAATACCAATAGAATAATCATTCATTTTATTTTCATAGTCAGGAAAACCCTCAAGGCTTCCTTGACCAGCATGATATGCTACCCTGTCCTCTGGTACCATAGAATATATTTCTCCATATCTTCCAATAACATAATGAGCAGACACACCATAATCTAAGAAAATATCATAAATGTCATAAATATTATAAGGATCTTTATAGTTAATTGAAACATTACTCATAAAATGTATCATTACATGAGTTATTTCTTTTTCACGAGGCCTTGAATTTTCATTAGGAAGAAACATATCATTAATTTTAAGTTCTTCCTTAAAATTTAAAGATACTTCTTGTGTTAAAGTATAATCTTGATTTTCTTGTTCTATTTTTTGATTTATAGGAAAAAATGAAAGTAAAATAATCATAAATATATAATAATATTTTCTCATCTAGTTTATCCCTGCCTATTCTTAAGTTTTTCTCACTTTATTATCCGCATTTCCATTATTTTTATGTATCAATAATAGAAATACTAAAAGATTATTATTTTAGATGTTTTACACCAGTTTCTAATATTTCCATTTGAAGCAAAATTTCTTCATCAGTAATTTTTTTATCTTTTCCATTTATAATTGCTTCGTATAAGTCATCATATACTCTTCCATAATCACCTTTTACAGTTTCCACTTTTTCTTCATGTATCTTACCTTCATTATCTACATATGTTAAAGTTCCATAATGCTCAAATTTATCAAGCCCAAAATCCTTATTATGAGGCATATAGAACATCTTAAGATGATATTCTTGAAGATCTTTGGTCTGCTTTACAAAACATCCCTTTTTACCATAAACTACAAAGCTTGGTCTTTCTTTAATTCTAAAGTAACTTGATTTTACTGAAACCTTTAAATTTCCATAATATAAATCTAAATCAAAGTAATCATTCATTCTTCCAGGCCCAAGAAGTTGCCTTACATCGTAATGAATATTATCTGGCTTTCCAAAATAGCTTATAACCTGATCCAAAGTATGACAAGCATGTCCATATAAAAAAGATTCATTAACATCATAGCTTGTAGCTCCTTCTGGGACTTCTGGTCTATAGTAATCAAAGTGCATTTCTATTTCAAGTAATTCTCCTAATTTTCCTTCTTCAATCACTTTTTGAACTGTTAAGAAATCACTATCAAATCTTCTATTTTGATAAGCCTGAACTATCAATCCCTTTTCCTTTGCTAGATCAAAAATTTCCTTTGCCTGTTGTGAGCTTTCCATAAAAGGCTTTTCTACTAGACAATGTTTATTATTTTCTAAAACCATCTTAGCATATTCGTAATGACTATCATGTCTTGTACAAATAACTATAAGTTGTATTTCTTCATCCTTTAAAAGTTCATCTAAATTTGAAGTGTATTTTACTCCTTCAATTCTATCCCATTTTTCATTCTTTGGATTTCTTTGATAGATAGTTTTTATCTTTAAGTTTTTTCTTTGAATAACAAAAGGAATATGATATCTGTTAGTGCTTTTCCCATTTCCAATATAACCAATAGTTAACATAATACTCCTCCTAGAAATTATTGTTAATTATTTTTAATTATACCTTTATTCTACAATAAAATAAAAGCAAAAATTATTATATTATGAAAAAAGAGCTCTTTCTTATGAATATCCCTTAGCTCCTTCCACTTTTAGCAAAAACAACATATTTTAATTTTATATCTTTCTATGCCGATTACTAATATTTTTATTTATCTTTAGATAGTTACTGTTATAGCTAAGCTAATAACTTTACTTATTAAAATAATATCCTTTCTTTTTTATAAATAAAATTGCTCTACCCCAGATTATATCAAAAGAAGCTGAAGCAACCTTACTTTCCTTGTTAATATACATTCTAATAACTAAAAAAGCTCCTTTTGTATACTATAATATTAACTATTAGACAAGGGTGATTTAATATTTTACAATAAAAATAATATGACCAGCTATTTTAAGCTTTTATGCTTGAAATAGCTGGTCTTTTTAACATATACCTAAGTTTAAATCCTTTTGGCTACTTTTTCATTCATATATTTTTTATTTCTTTAAGCTTTGACAATATTCATCCATTGTATCAGCCACTACTTTTGCATGTGCTACTGCATCTACAACTAACCCTGGTCCCGTAACTACATCTCCTGAAGCAAAGGTACCTTTTTTAGTTGTATTTCCCTTATCATCTGTAATAAGCAAGCCCCATTTATTAGTATTTAACTCAGTAGTATTTGAAACTATGTTATTCTTTGGATTTTGACTTACTGCAATTATTACAGAATCACATTCAAAAAATTCCTCTTCACCAGTAGTTATGTTTTTAATCTTACCTTCTTCATCAGTAATATTTTCTGTACATGCTAATTTTATTCCTTCTTCAGTAATTTCAATTGGCGACTTAAATAAACTGAAGTTTATTCCTTCTTCTTTACCCTCTTGAATTTCCTTTTTACTTGCAGACATTTGCTCAAAGCCTTTTCTATATATAATAGTAACATCGGCACCATTTTTCTTGGCAGTTATTGCTGCATCAAAGGCAACATTACCAGCTCCTATTACTGCAACCTTTTTTCCTAATCTATAAGTTTCAGGTGATTTTAAATAATCTATTGCATAATGAACATGTCCTTGAGTTTCTCCCTTAATATTTAAGGTCTTAGGATTCCACACTCCTGTTCCAATAAATACAGCATTATATCCATCCTCAAATAGCCTATCTAATGTAACAACTGGACCTATTAAAGTATTTGGCCTAATTTTAACTCCTAATTCAATTAATCTTTCTTCTATGGTATCAATTATTGATTTAGGAAGTCTATATTCTGGAATTCCATATCTTAAAACTCCGCCAATTTTACTATGAGCTTCAAAAATTGTAACTTTATAACCCCTTCTAGCTAATATAAAGGCTATTGTAATTCCTGCAGGACCACCACCTACTATAGCTATTCTTCCTTTAGTTTTTGGAATATTTTCAAAGCGTACCTCTTCTATATACCTTTTTGAGATTTCATATTCCATATCATGAAATCTTATAGGCTCTCCTTTAATTCCCCTAACACAGTTACCCTTACATTGGTTTTCGTGAACACATACTAGAGCACAAACTACTGACAGAGGATTATTTTCAAACAAAATTTCCCCTGCTTCTCTTATTTTACCTTCTTTATACAATGATATTACTTCTGGTATTGATGTATTAATTGGACAATTATTTTTACATCTTGGATTCTTACATAATAAACACCTATCTGCTTCATTTATTAACACCATTCAACAACTCCTATGTATTCTATGTTATTTTTATTAATATTATATATAATATTTATTTAATATGGTAGTTTTAATTTAAAATATTTTTATTTTAAAACTACTACATATTGTATAATGTTGATATAATATTTTAGAGGTGGTATTTTTTATGAATAATAGATTGACTATAGAAAATATGAGAAAGCTACAAGAAGAATTAGAATATAGAATGACAGTAAAAAGAGCAGAAATAGCTAAAGAAAAAATGGAAGCAGCTGCCCATGGGGATAGATCAGAAAATGCTGAGTATAAGGAAGCTTGTAGAAATTATAGGGAAAATGATAATAGAATTCAATACTTATTAAATATGATTTCTACAGCAACTATTATAGATGAAGATGAAGTAGACAAATCCGTATTAGGAATTAACAGTAAGGCTAGGGTTAGATTTATAGAAGACGATTATGAAACGGTTTTATCCTTAGTAACAACTATGGATTTAGATCCAGATAATATGTGCATAAGCATTGAATCAGATTTAGGAAAAGCTTTGGCAGGAAAAAAAGCAGGAGATATAATTGAAGTTAATGCTCCTGGAGAAAAATATTCTGTTGAAATATTAGAAATATTATAATACTTAAAATAAGGTCAGAAACCTTAAGAATTTTAAAGTTTCTGACCTATCTTTTTCTCCATCCAAGACTATTTTATTTAGAGTTCTGAATTTCAACTCCTACTTGTCTTCTTGCCTCATCTAATATTTTCATAACATTTAAAGAATGTTTAAGCTGTTTCAAATTCTTTTCATAGTCCTTATTTAATAACATATCTTTAAATGCAACTAATTCATAATATAATCTTTCTTCATAGAGATTTAAATTAAATTCTTTTTCTTCTCCTAAATTGCTTCCATAAGTAAAGTTTGACAAGACACTAGATTGATAATCACTATGAATATACCCCTTATCTCCTTGAATATTAACACTTGTAGGCGCCTTACAATCTTTTGCTCCAACCGCTACACATTTAAAAGTAGGATAATTAAGTATTAAAACTCCTGATGTATCAATTCCCTTTTCTATATTAGCAAAATAATTAATGCTTTCTGGTTCACCAAATAAACCTAGTACAAAATGAATGTTATAAACATTTAAATCCATTAATGCTCCACCAGACTTTTTAGGATCAAAAACAGGTAGTATATTTCCCTTTTTAAATTCATCATATCTTCTAGAATATTGGGAATAATTAAGCTGAACTATCTTTACATCTCCTAATTCAGGCAATAGCTCTTTTATTTTTAAATAGTTTGGATAATATTGATTTGTTATTGCTTCAAATAAATATAATCCTCTTTCTTCTGCAAGCTCTGCTAATTCCTTTGCTTCCTCATAATTTGATGTAAAAGGTTTTTCTAAAATAACATTCTTATTTTTTAGTAAGGCTTTTTTTGTAAAGCTATAATGAAGTGAGTTTGGAACAGCCACGTAAATAACATCTATTTCTTCATTATCAAGCATTTCATCATAATTTAAATAAATATGTTTAATACCATATTCTTTTGAGAAATTCTCCATTCTATCCTTAGATCTTTCTGTTGCACAAATTCCATAAAAATTATATTCCTTTATTTTAGATGCTGCAGCTAAAAAATCTGGAACTATTAAGCCTGATCCCAGTATTCCTACATTCATTTTAATTCCTCCTTATAATAACACCTTCTTACTTTAATTATATGTTATACCTTTACATTATCCAATAAAAAGTTATTATTTAATAATCTATAAAAGATAAGGTCTTAATTATTCTATCTTCTCCAAGGACAGTATTTTCAAAAATTTTTCTTGCATTTTCTATATATTCTTCTGGATTATTCATAGCAGGACTAAAATGTGTCAGCATAAGGTCCCTAACTCTTCCATCTCTTGCTAGCTTTGCTGCTTCTGAAAAGGTCATATGTTTATTCTTTATTGCTTTTTCTATATCCTTATCATCTCCATATGTCCCTTCACAAATTAATAAATCACTTTCTTTTATAAAATCAATTATTTCCTTGATTGGTCTTGTATCTGTTATTAAAGAAAATTTTATTCCCCTTCTCTCCCTTCCAAGAACCATATTAGGTTCATATTTATTTCCTTCGTATATTAAACTTTCTCCTTTTTGAAGCTTATTCCACAAAATTTTAGGTACCTTATTAGCAATTGCAGCTTCTAAATCGAAGCTTGCTTTCCTTTTAAAATAAAAACTATATCCTAAACAAGGGGCTGAATGATCTAATTCTAAGGTAGAAATACTTATATTTTCTATTAAAGTTATTGTATCCCTTGGATTTTCTATTATTTTTATTTCATAAGGAAGATAAGGCACTATTACCCTAAGTCCTTTGATTATTTCTTCAATACCAACAGGACCTATTATCGTAAGAGGGTCTACTCTTCCGCTATTTCCAATTGTAGCAAGTAGTCCTGGGAGCCCAACAATATGATCGCCATGGCCATGAGTTATACAAATTATATCAATTGCTTTAAAACCTGTACCAAGGATTTTCATTGATACTTGTGTTCCTTCTCCACAATCTATTAAAATTTTTCTTCCCATATAATTTATTAAAGTTGATGACAAAAATCTATTTGGTACAGGCATACCGCCTCCACAGCCTAATAATGATATATCTACCATTTAAAACACTTCCTTATTCTATAGATATTTATTTCTTTAATTTTAACATTAAAGGAGCTATTTAATAGCTCCTTTAATAATTTTATGTATTTATCTTTCAGAAATTATGTATGTATTTATCCAATAATTAAATGTTTTTTATTAAATTTTAAATTTATTAGATGAAGAAGATAATCTTTCTGCTAATTCTGAAGTACTTTGAGCTTGCTTTGCTACTTCTTCTACTGCTGAACTTGTTTCTGTTAGGCTTCCTAAGATCTCTTCTGAACTAGCGGCAGATTGTTGAGTTAATTCAGTTACATTAGTCATTGCATTATTAACTTCATTTATGCTAGAAGAAATTGTATTTGTTGAAATTGAAATTTCATTAGACATTTTATGTACAAACTCTGCATCATTTTGATATTGTATTCCTGTTTCTTTTAGCATTTCATAATCTGGTTTAACTTTATTATCCATAAAAGCCAATATATCATTAGTATTAACTACTAAGTTATCTATGGCATCCCTTACATCTTTAATAATTCTGCTTATATGAGTTACTGACTGAGCAGATTGTTCCGCCAATTTTCTTATTTCTTCTGCTACAACAGCAAAGCCCTTTCCTGCTTCCCCTGCCCTAGCAGCTTCTATCGATGCATTAAGAGACAATAAATTAGTCTGCTCTGCTATTTGACTTATAGCTTCAGCCATAACTCTTATTTCTTCAAGAATTTCTATATCCTTTATAGCCTTTTTAATTTTAATTTCCTTATCTTCATATAACTCATTTGCACTAGAAGATGATTCTTCTGCCTTATTTCTTATCATTAATGCCCTTTCCATAATTTCAGCAGAAATTTTATCCGCTTCTAATGCCTTATCAGCTAAATCTTTTATATGAATTTCTATTTCTTCGGTTGTTGCACTAACTTCTTCAGAAGAAGCACTTAATTCTCCATCTCCTTCTGCAATTAATTCTGCAGCTTCTTTGATATTAATAATAGTTGCTGAAATTTCTTCCATTGTTGCTGTTAACTCTTCACTTGAAGCACTCATATTTTCCATGCCACTAATAAGTTCTGTTACAAGTCCTCTCATATTTTTAGATGCCTTATTTAAAGCTATTGCCATTTTACCAAGTTCATCCTCACTAGTTATCTTTGCTTCTTGAGTAAGATCTCCCTCAGCTAAATTATTTACAAAATTAACAGCATTATTTATTCTTCTTGAAAGCCATTTAGCCATGCTATAACCTATTAAAAATAAAAATAGTGAAGCAGCTAAAATAATTATTATTTGGAGAATAAAGGAGCTTTTATATATTGCACTGTTTACATTGGCTGTATTTTCTGCCTGTATAACATTTTCTTCAATTAAATCATCTAATTCAGCAATCAGTTGATCTTTTATTTTTATGTATTCATTTCTATATGTCTTGTTTGCTTCATTATAATTTTCTTCTTTAACATAGTTAATTATTCTGTCCCTTACTTCCCTATATAAAGCCAATGTATCTTTTACCTGCTTATATTCCTCTTCTTGTTTTTCACTTGTACTCGGCAGTTTCTCATATTCTTCAAATAACCAATTATTTGAAGAAGTATTATTAGCTATATTTTTTTCATAATCACTAATATTGCTAATATTATCTTTATTAAGCATATATTCAAAATTTAATAAAGTATCATCAACATTACTTTGAATACTATAGATATATTTTAATGCCATCAAGTTATTATTATAAATATTTTGACCATTAATATTAATTTTCCACATAGATTTCAAAGCAAAGCCGCCTACAATAAGTAAAAATATTGTGCTAATGATACTTGATAAAATTAGTTTTTGGGAAATCTTTAATTTTCTTATCATACTTAACTCTCCTTCATTCTCATATTTTATTTTTTACCAATTATTTAATATTTCGTACAAAATATACTAAGCTTTAGCATATAATAATAATTTTTAAATAAAAATTATTATACTACTTAATAATATATAAAAATAACTATAATAAATACACTTTTAACATGAATAGTTTTCCTCATAATTCAAATAATAAATCAGACAAGAAATATCTATTTAAAAAATAATGAGGAGGATTATTTTAATGCAAAAGGTTATAAAAACAATGGACGGAAACCAAGCTGCCGCATATGCTTCCTATAATTTTACTGAAGTAGCAGCAATCTTCCCTATTACTCCTTCTACTCCTATGGGAGAAGCAGTAGATGAATGGGCAGCTCATGGAAAGAAAAATATGTTTAATCAAACAGTAAAAGTAGTAGAAATGCAGTCTGAAGCCGGTGCTGCTGGAGCTGTACATGGTTCTGCACAAGCTGGAGCCTTAACCACAACATATACAGCATCTCAAGGACTACTTCTTATGATACCAAATATGTATAAAATAGCTGGAGAACTATTACCAGTGGTTTTCCATGTAAGTGCCCGTGCAATCGCTACTCATGCACTATCAATATTTGGTGATCATCAAGATGTTATGGCAACTAGACAAACAGGCTTTGCTATGCTTGCCTCATCTAATGTTCAAGAGGTTATGGATTTAGCTTGTGTAGCACACCTAAGTGCAATTAAAGGGAGAGTACCATTTACCCATTTCTTTGATGGATTTAGAACCTCCCATGAATATCAAAAAATAGAAGTGCCTGATTTTGATCAAATCTCTAAGCTTATAGATAAGGATGCATTGAAAGCCTATAAAAATAATGCATTAAACCCAGAACATCCAGTGGCAAGAGGTACTGCTCAAAACCCTGATATATACTTCCAAGGAAGAGAAGTTCAAAATCCATTTTATTTAGCTATACCGGATATAGTTGAGCAGTATATGAGGGAAATGGAAAGTATTACAGGAAGGGCTTATCATCCATTTGACTATTATGGCGACCCAGAAGCTGAACATATTATTGTAGCTATTGGTTCAGTTTGTGATACTACAAGTGAAGTAATTGACTACTTAAGGGCTAAAGGCGAAAAGGTAGGATTAATCAAAGTTCACTTATACAGACCATTTAGTGAAAAATACTTCTTTAAAGTTCTCCCTAAAACTGTTAAAAAGATTGCAGTATTAGATAGAACAAAGGAACCAGGTTCTATTGGTGAACCATTATACTTAGATGTATCTAAATTATTCTACAATAAAGAAAATAAGCCTATTATCGTTGGTGGAAGATACGGCTTAGCTTCTAAAGACACAACTCCAGCTCAAATTTTAGCTGTATTTGATAACTTAAAATCTGATAGTCCAAAGGATAACTTCACAATAGGAATTGTTGATGATGTTACTTACACTTCCTTAGCTAAAGGAGATGAAATTGATACTACTCCTGAAGGCACTATAAGCTGCAAATTTATTGGACTTGGCTCTGATGGTACAGTTGGTGCAAATAAGAGTGCTATTAAAATTATAGGAGATAATACAGAGCTGTATGCTCAAGCATACTTTGAATATGATAGTAAAAAATCAGGCGGCTCAACTATATCCCACTTAAGATTTGGAAAAAGGCCTATAAAATCTCCTTACTTAGTTTATAATGCAAACTATATAGCATGTCATAATAAATCCTTCTTATATAATCTTGATGTCTTAAAAGGATTAAAGAAAGGTGGAACTTTTGTACTTAACTGTCCATGGAGTGAGGAGGAGCTTGAAACTAAGCTTCCAGCAATATTTAAGAGATATATAGCAAAAAATAATATACAATTCTATATCATTAATGCTAATGGCATTGCTAGTGAAATCGGCTTAGGAAACAGAATTAATATGGTAATGCAGTCTGCCTTCTTTAAATTAGCAAATATTATACCTGTAGAAGATGCAGTTAAACATTTAAAGAAATCTATTGTTGACATGTATGGTAAAAAAGGTGAAAAAATAGTAGATGCCAATAAGGCTGCAGTTGATAGAGGTATAGATTCCTTAGTAAAAGTTAATGTACCTGAAAGCTGGGCAAATGCACCAGATGAAGAAGCTCCAATTAAAGATGAACCAGAATTTGTTAAGAAAATTCAACGTCCAATGGAAAGACATGAAGGTGACGCTCTTCCAACTAGTGCCTTTGTAGGAATGGAAGATGGAACATTCCCATTAGGTACTACAGCATATGAAAAACGTGGTATTGCAGTTTATCTTCCTGAATGGCAGATAGATAAATGTATTCAATGCGGTCAATGTTCATATGTATGCCCTCACGCTACTATAAGACAATTCTTGGTAAGTGAAGAAGAACAAAAAAATGCTCCTGAAACCTTCTATACTAAGAAGGCTACAGGAAAAGGCCTTGGAGATTATGGCTTTAGAATCCAGGTAGCTCCTCTTGACTGTACTGGCTGCGGAAACTGTGCTGATGTTTGTCCTGCTCCTGGTAAAGCTTTAATAATGAAACCAGCAGAAGAACAAATAATAGAACAAGAGGAAAATTGGGAATACGCAATGACTTTAACTCCAAAAGAAGATTTAATGGATAGAAATACATTAAAGGGAAGTCAATTTGTTAGACCACTTCTTGAATTCAATGGAGCCTGCCCAGGTTGTGGCGAAACACCATATATTAGGCTTATAACTCAATTATTTGGTGAAAGAATGATTATTGCCAATGCAACAGGCTGTTCTTCTATTTGGGGAGCAAGTGCACCTGCTATTGCTTATACAACTAATGCTGAAGGTAAAGGGCCTGCATGGGCAAATTCATTATTTGAAGATAATGCAGAATTTGGATACGGTATGTATCTTGCAGTTAAACAACAAAGAGAAAAGCTTGTAGATTTAGTAAAAGAAGCTTTAGAGGCACCGGACTTTGATGAAGAAATTAAAGCTGGCTTCACTGAATGGCTTGATAACTTTAATAATGGTGTTGCTTCAAAAATAGCTTCCAATAAAATTTTAGAACTTCTTAATAATCCAAAATATGCTGAAAACAATATTGCCAAGGAAATATTAGAAAGAAAAGATTATCTGGTTAAAAAGTCTCAATGGATAATTGGTGGTGACGGTTGGGCCTACGATATTGGATTTGGCGGCTTAGACCATGTTCTTGCTAGTGGTGAAGATGTGAATATATTTGTAATGGATACTGAAATCTATTCAAATACAGGAGGTCAGGCATCAAAATCATCTCAAACTGCTCAAGTCGCTAAATTTGCTGCTGCCGGAAAAAGAACTAGAAAGAAAGATTTAGGTCTTATGGCTATGAGCTATGGCTATGTTTATGTAGCCCAAATAGCTATGGGAGCTAATATGAATCAAACAATAAAGGTTCTTGCTGAAGCTGAAAGCTATCCTGGCCCATCACTTATCATAGCTTATGCTCCATGTATAAGCCATGGAATTAAAATTGGAATGGGAAATAGCATGAGAGAAATGAAAAAAGCTGTAGATTCTGGATATTGGCATTTATATAGATACAATCCTTTATTAAAAGAGGAAGGAAAGAATCCATTTATCCTTGAATCTAAGCCACCTAAAGAATCTTATAGAGATTTCTTAAGTGGCGAAATACGTTTCTCTTCATTAATGAAAGTATTCCCTGAAGTTGCAGACCAACTATTTAATGAAGCAGAAAAGAATGCCCAAGAAAGATATGAAGTTTATAAACGCTTATCTGAAGCATAAAATTATCACTAAAATAAAAATCCCCAAATTTGGGGATTTTTATTTTAAGATTAAATTTATTTTTGATTTGAATCAACATATTCCTTAGCATTAGCAGCTTGAACTTCACTTGGCTCTGTTACTTTAGAAACAGGCTTAGTTTTTTCAATATTTGCCCAGGCTGCAGTTTCATGTTTTTCTATAGGCATTCCAACAAACTTTTCTTTAAATTTATTTGTCATTTGTAATCCTCCTTAAATGCAATTAGATATAATAAAAACTTATATCAATATTATTATTAACCTATAGAAAAAAACTATGACTATATTAGATTTACAATTTCTTCTTTCTATTCACTTGCAGTTAACTCTGCTTCTTTTTCTTTTAATACCTTTAATAAATCCTTATATTCATCGCCTTCTAAACTCTTAAACATTTGGATATTTTTATAATAATATTTATAAGGTTCTTTAAATTCCTTTATGTTTTCAATTTCAATACAGCAAATTTTATCTTTATAATTAAAATGATTTTTTACCTTTGATTCACCGTTAATTAACTGTATAAAAAGATTTATATTATGCTGACCGTTTCTTTGTCTATAATATTTCCAAGCCTCATCAACTGTTTTTATGCTGGTATTTCCATTAAAGCTTGCTACAGCTATAAATGCTTCTTTTTCTGTACTGTATAAGAACATTTTTCCATCCTTAGAAATAGTTTTAAAACTTTGTGGATAAGGTTTCCAAAGGTTTGCCAAATCCATATATCCATTCTTTTTAATAAAATCAAACCATTTATCCGATGTTCTTGCTAAACAATATTTCGCCATATAAATCCTCCCATTTAATAAAGATTTTCTATTAAAATAACATCTATCTATACTATATATAATTTTATTTATGTTTTTAGAACTTGTTTTTAATAATCAATTACGCTTTTAAAAAAGTAAGGTTTATATAATTGGAAAGATAAAAAAACAGAACAATATCTTAATTAGATTTTGTTCTGTATAAGAAAAACTCTATTATCTTTTTATTTCTAATAGTTTATTTTTTAATTGCTCTTCAATATTTCTTAATTCTAATTCAGCATTTTTACGCTTTTGACGTCCTTCTTCCTGTATTCGTAATATTTCATCAATAGTTGAAATTAAGGATTCATTTGTGTAACGAAGAGTTTCAATATCAACAATTCCTCTTTCAGATTCTTTAGCAGTTTCTATAGTTGAAATCTTTAAAGTTTCTGCATTTCTTCTTAAGAGTTCATTTGTCATATCTGTAACTTCCCTTTGTACCTTAGCTGCATTAGATGAATGTGCAACTCCTAGAGCCAATACAATTTGACTTTTCCAAAGAGGAATAGTATTTACAATTGTAGATTGAATTTTTTCAGACATTAGGGCGTCATTATTTTGAATTAAACGAATTTGTGGAGCCATTTGCAGTGAAATCATCTTTGTTAACTCTAAATCATGTATTTTTTTCTCAAAGCGATTGCAAAGGGCTATAAAATCATTAACTTCCTGGGCATCCTGTGGAAGACCACTGGCCTTTGCCTTAGCTTGTAATTTGGGCAATTCCTCTTGTTCTAATTTTTGAAGTTTCTTTTTACCAGCTAAGATATACATAGAAAGCTCTTTAAAGTAAACCTTATTTATTTCATACATTTTATCTAACATAGCAATATCTTTTAATAGCTGTATTTGGTGCTTTTCTAAAGTCTCACACATCTTATTAATATTTTCTTCTACCTTTGCATACTTCACTTTCATTTGAGTAATTTTATTTTTCCCTTTTTTAAATAAGCCTAAGATACCTTTTTGTTCTTCTGCATCTTCAAAATTCTTAAGCTCATATACTACATTAGAAAGGATATCACCTATTTCTCCTAAATCCTTAGTTCTAACATTGTCTAAAGCTGTTTCAGAGAAGTCTGCAATTTTCTTTTGAGCACCTACTCCATATTGTAAAATTGAATTTGAATCTCTTAAATTAATCTTTTCTACAAATTGATCTACCATTTTCTTTTCTTCATCTGTTAAAGGAATATCTTCAATCTTTTCCTTTTGTACTTCTTCTACCTTAACAACAGGACTTTCATCTTGAAAAGGTTCAAAAACTAACTCTGGCTTTATTTCTATATTTTCATTATAATCATTATTCACTCTAACACCCTCTTTGTATCTATATTACTTTTCAAAATCATTTTCGGTTAACCCTTCTTGTTTAAATAAGGTTTTTAAAACAGAAATATCAGTAGAAATATCTAAAGCCATATCTTCATATAAATCATCTAATAAATTTTCAAAAGCAGTATTTATTAAATCAATACTCTTTTCTATTTCAATTTTAGCCTTTTTAATATTATCTCCCTGAACTGGCTGATTATTTAGTTCTTTATAGGAATTAATCAATTTAATTGTCATCGGAAGATAATGATTAATGAACTTATTTACTTCATTTAACTTTTTAGGATTCTTTTCGATATAATTAAGTATTTGGTTAACTATATTTTGTAACTTACCAAGTTTTAATGAAAATTCTTCTTTATACAATTGATTCTTTACATTTTTAATCTCTTCAATATAATTTCTTCCTGTATTAATAATAGTGTTTACCTTATCATTTTCTTCTTCATTTGATCTTGATTTATTTTCTAACTTATCCTTTTCGTGCTTTTTAATATTTTGTTGTCTTTTTAAATTTAAATAATTTTCATAAACTTCATTTGTAAGCATAAAATGCGTTTCTTCATCATCTATATGACCTTCTTTAAACATATTAAGATCAATCATCTTTCTTAAATCCTTAATAACAAATTTTTCTTTTTTTCCAACAATTCTAGCTAAATCGTTAATTAAACAATAAGTGTTATCATCTAGGAAATTTACATATTTTTTAAAACGCCTTATTCTTTTTCTTATATTTATTCCATTTATGGTTACTCCTAAACTTGAAGCAAAGAAAGCTGCTATAACTCCCAATCCAACTAGACCTCCTCCTAACATATCAGGAACAACAGTAGTTACTATTGAAAAAACAGCTAGCAAGATTCCAAATACAAAGCTTCCAATTGAACCAAATATTATATAAAGAATTCCTGCAACAGTGCCAGCAGGTTTCTTTTCAATATATAATGTTATATCTTTTTTATTTGATTTATTTAAATTTGTGTACCTATTTTCTATCTTATTATTATATTCCTTTAATTTAGTTTTAAACTCATTTATTGTTTCATCAGTTTTACTGGCAATATCTCTTGTTATTGAAGCAAAATTTATAGCATTAAGTGCATTTTTTACAGTATCCATAATTTGATCTTCTAAATCAGAAAAGTCCTTTCTATACATGGTCTTGCCTCCAAATTATTTTTTATTACCATAATAATATTTTAGATTTATTATATCTTATTCTTACTTTAATTACAATTTACATAGTCTAAAATTATGGAAAAAAATAGGCTTAAGTATACTATATAAGTATACTTAAGCCTATTTTTTTGTCCTTAATATTTTTCAAAAATATAAGTTAATCTTGTAATAAAAGCAAATCATTATATTCTTTAGTTGTATTTATATTTAAAAAATATTTTTCATTTAATTCTTCATAATCTTTATCTTCAATTATTTTATAATTTGTAGTCCTAATGAAAGCCTGCAATTTATTTTGCTCTTCTATAAGTGCCTTTTCTATTTTAGGAATTAAGCTTTTAGAATATATTGAACATAAAGGCTGTAATTTCCCCTTAATTTTTGGTACCAATACTTCATATTCTCCAATTATACTGCCTATTGTGTTTAAGCTTCTTTCTGAAATTAAAGGCATATCACAGGCTATACATAATACTTTGTCATATTTTGCATTTATAAGGGCTGAATGTATGCCTGATAAGGGACCATTTCCTAAATATATATCCCTATAAACTTTCACTGGCAAAACATAGCTTAAATATTTATTATTAGAAATTACAATTATTTCATCAAAACTTTTTCCATTATTTATTATATGTTCTATAAAAGTTTTTTCTTTATAAAGCAGTAAAGCCTTATCATTATAATTCATTCTGCTGCTCTTTCCACCAGCTATAATAGCCAAACTTTTCTTTATCATGATTTTCACCTAAAGTTTTATAATATTTACTAAGTCACCTTTGTATTTCCCTATACTATCAGCTTCCATTTCAATTATACAATTAGAATTTAAAGCTGAACTAAGGATACCATTTCCTGATTTTATCTGGGTTATATTAACGTATTGCTTTCCATCAATAATTTCAAATCTACCCCTTAAAAATCTCCTTTTTGAGCCTTTCTTATTAATATCCTGAAGCAAAATTGCCTTTTCCTTTTTTATCTTTATCTCTTTAGCACCAGATAGTTTCTCCAAAGTTGCCTTTACCAATAACTCAAAAGTAGTTAATGCTGCAGTTGGATTACCTGATAGACTTATTACTATCGCCTTATTTACCTTGCTGCATAAGACAGCCGAACCTGGCTTAATATTAACTTTCCAAAATAATTTTTCTCCTTTTGCTAGATCAATAGCTTCCTTAAGAAGGTCTTTTTCTCCAACAGAAACTCCTCCTGTTGTAATTATTAAATCTACTTCCTTAGATAGTTTCTCTATATATTTAGCAATTTCATAATAATTATCATTAAGATGATTTATATCTTTTATAGTATATCCAAGTTCCTTCAGCCTAGATAAAATAGAATATTTATTGCTGTTATAAATTTTTCCTTCTTCAAGTTTATTATTTATATCTATAACTTCATCCCCAGTACTAATAAAAGCTAATTCAGGCTTTTTATATACCCATATTTCACCTATCCCTGAACTTGCTAAAATTCCTATATCAGCATAATCAAGTTTCTTCCCCTCTTTTATTAATAATGCCCCCTTAGATATATCCTCACCTTTTTCGCAGATATTTTCCCCTTTCACAACCATATTTTTTAAAATTATATAATCCCCTTCTATAATAACATTCTCCTGCTTTATAACAGCATCTGCCCCTTTAGGAATAGCAGCACCAGTCATTACTTTAACGGCTGTTCCTTTAGTAACATCTCCCTTATAAACTTCCCCTGCATATATTTTTCCTACTACTTTTAGCCTTTCTGAATCTCCTGCAATTATTGCATAGCCATCCATTGCTGATTTATCAAAGGGAGGATTATCTATTTTAGAGTAAATATTCTCAGCTATTATTCTATTTAATCCATCAAGTAATAGAACTTTTTCCTTTTCAAGATTATTCACCCTATTATTTAAAATTCCTATAGCTTCTTCTAAAGATATAAATGACTTCACTTTCATCCCCCAAATTCAAATTCCTTTTCTTTTTCTATTAAGTCAGCAAGCGCCTTAAAATTTTCTTTATCAACTATTAAAACCCCATCTAAATTTAACTTTACATCACTTGCTACAGCAATTAACTTATCTTTAGGGCTTATTACTTTGCTGCTGACTTTATTTCTATATACCTCTATTTTTCTTAAATTGCTATTCTTATAACCCTCTACTAATACAATATCCTTATCTTCTGCTAATTTAATGATATCATTTAAATCAGTTTCTTCCTTTAATTCTTTTATTACTGCCAGCCTAGACTTTGATGATATAATAACAGTTTCAGCCCCAGCTTCCCTATGCTTATATGTATCTTTTCCCTTTTTATCAATATCAAAACCATGAACATCATGTTTTATTGTTGCAACAGTTAATCCCCTCTTTTTTAGTTCTCTGATTAAACCTTCTATAACAAAGGTCTTTCCAACCTTTGATCTTTCTCCAATTATATTTATTACCTTGGGCATACTCCTCATCCTTTAAAGTAATGATTTTAATCCATTTACAATTATATTTTCTGTTAAAATTGCCATATATTCAGGGCTTTCCCTCATTCCATTCTTTAACCAGTAATCTATTAAGCCTATAGCTCCATATAATATAAATGAATAATACTTCTCAAAAAGTTCCTTATCATCAAGCTTAAAAATCTTAGACCAATCATTATAGCTTTTTTCATATATTACTGAGACTATTTTTTTTACAAAAGCCATGTCTCCCCTATCACAAAGAACAACCATACAAAAATCCTTGTTTTGAGCTATAAAAGTGAAAATATCCTGCAATATTGGTTTTGTCTCGATTTTATTAGGAGAAATTTCATAGGATAAGATCATATCTTGAAATTCTTCATAAAGCTCCTTTTCAATCTCCTCTAGCATATGAAAGACATCTCTATAATGAAGATAAAATGTTCCTCTATTTATATCTGACTTTTCACAAAGTTCCTTTACAGTAATAGAACTTATATTTTTAACTTTCATAAGCTCTATTAAATTTTTTTTTAATATAGCCTTTGTCTTTCTAACTCTTCTATCTGTATTTGTCATAAAAATATCCCTTTCTGAACATTATTATAAGATACTGTTTATTAATGAACTCTTTGAAAAACATTGATTATTGTTTTTAAATTTTAATGTAATTATAATTATTATTGCTAAAAAAAACAACACTATGTTCAAAAACTTATAGCATCTGCACTATTAAATACACTATTAAATAAAGAAGGGGTGATAACATGGAAGATGGAAAAGAAAAAAAATCACAAATATTAAAAATTATTAAGGCACTTGCAATAATAGGAATAATACTAATTCCCTCAATTTATACTACTGTTTTCTTAGGATCAATGTGGGATCCTTATGGAAACTTAGATAAATTGCCTGTGGCTGTAGTAAATTTAGACAAGTCCTGCGATTATAATGGTAAAGAATTATCTATTGGAGAGGAGCTAGTTAAAAACCTAAAAGAAAATAATGCCCTTAATTTTAACTTTGTAGATAAAGAAACTGCTCAGGAAGGCTTAGATAATGGTTCCTATTATATGGTTATTACAATTCCTGAGAATTTTTCTTATAATACTACAACTCTTTTAGAGGATAATCCTCAAAAAATGGAACTTCAATATAAGGTAAATCCAGGCAAAAATTATATTGCTTCAAAAATGAGCGAATCTGCAATTCAAAAGATTACAAACTCTATAGAAAATAGTGTAACTGAAGTTTATGCAGAAACTGTATTTGATAAATTCTCAGAAATAGGCCTTCAGCTTAAAGATGCTGCTGATGGTGCATCTCAAATAAATAATGGCTTAAAATCACTAAAGGACGGTTCTAATACTATAAGCTCAAATTTAAAGCTTTTATATGACAGTAGTTTAACCTTCAGCGATGGAATAAATAGCTATGAAAAGGGAATTAGCAAATATTTATCTGCAGTAAATGAAATTAAAGATGGCTCTATAACATTAAAGTCAGGAATAAATACTTTAAATAGTAAAGCTTCCTCTCTTTCAGAAGGAGTAAATAGCCTTAATATTGGAGCAAACAGCCTATATGCAGGCTTGCAAAAATACACTTCAGGTGTTGATTCAGTAAAGGATGGAGTTTCTAAGCTTAACTCTAATTCTAATGATTTACTAGCAGGAGCTAATAGTTTAAATAATGGCTTAACAAGTTTAAAAGAAGGAAGTAATAATCTTGTAACTGGCCTAAGAGCTTTATCTGCTTCTATAGGAGAAGATGTTAACAAAGAAAACAGCGAAAATATTAATAAATTAACTTCCTCCTTAAATAGCTTTAACAGCTCAGGTAATGCTTTAGAATCAAATTTAACCAATATTGGAACTTCACTAAAAAATTCTTCATCCTACATTACTGAACTTCAAAAAACAATAGCTGAAATCAGCAGTTCAGAATGGTTCAAGGATTTAGATAGCGAAACACAAAATAAGATTATTAATAACTTATCAGCTCCTTTAGCTGGATTAGGAAATGAACTAACTTCAATTTCTAATCAAATGACTTCTGCTAAGACAGGATTTGAAAGTCTTTCAAATAATAAA
Organism: Clostridium isatidis; assembly: GCF_002285495.1. Lineage (NCBI taxonomy): Bacteria > Bacillati > Bacillota > Clostridia > Eubacteriales > Clostridiaceae > Clostridium > Clostridium isatidis. The sequence continues at coordinate 1,596,030 of NZ_CP016786.1, forward strand.
GAGCTTATTGCTTCAACAATAACTAATTTATATTCAGGCCTAGAAAAGGTACAATATAGCTTAAATAATCAAATAATACCAGGAGCTGATAGTTTAAATAATGGAATATCTGCCTTAAAGGATGGCAGTGATAAGCTAACTTATGGAATTCAAAGCTATACTTCTGGAGTTTCAAGTTTATACAAAGGTACAAATAACTTAGCTTCAAATTCTGAAAGCCTTGTTAATGGAGCTGAAAGCTTATCAAATGGAACAACTGCTTTAAATAATTCAGTTCCAGCCTTAACTGATGGAATTAATAAACTTGCAGAAGGTTCAAATGATTTATCAGAAGGATTAATTGCTTTATCTAATAATAATCTTTCACTAAGTTCAGGGATTAACAAAATAAATTCTGCTTCTAATTCCATATCAGAAGGGGCATATAAGCTTTATGCCGGCTCTAAAGAATTAAGCAGTGGAGTTTCTAAATTAGAAGAAGGTTCAGAAACTTTAAGTAAAGGTCTAGAAGAAGGTTCAGAAAAGGCATCAACTACTAAGCTTACTGATAGCTCAAAAGAAATGTTTGCTTCACCTATTGAAGGTGTAGAAGCCTTTAATTCTTATATTGCTAATAATGGTAGTGCAATGTCAGCATATATGATGTGCGTTGGTTTATGGGTAGGCTGCTTAGCTTTATGTATTCTTTTCCCTACTGAAAGAGATCTTAAGAATGGAAAAGAAAATCCAAAAACTTTCTGGCCTAAGAAAGCCTTAAAGCTTGCTTCCATGGCAATTATTCAAGCTGTAGTTATGGTCAGCTTAATTAGATTAATAAATGGCCTTGAACCAGCTTATCTAGGAAGAACTTACTTAATCGCTATAGTTGCTTCTTTATCATTTATGGCTATTGTTTACTTTATGAATTTACTTTTAGGTAAAATAGGAAGCTTTATTCTATTAATATTTATGGTGCTACAATTAAGTGGTTCTGCAGGAACTTATCCAATAGAACTTTCTGACAGTTTCTTTAATGCAATTCATAACTATATGCCATTTACCTATGCAGTAGATGGTTTTAGAAATGGACTAGCAACTGGATTATCAATAGTTCCTCAAGCATTAGTTCTTTTAGGAATAGGTTTTGTCTGCTCAATACTTTCTATAATTGTAGTTATTAAGAAAAATAAAAGCGATAGAACAAGCCTATCTCAATTAATAGAAGAAGCTGTATAAAAGTAAGTTTATATTAAAAAGTTAAAAATTATATTTAAAATAAATATATAGTTAACATTAAAAGTTATTAATAAAAATAGCTATTATGCTAAGAGTTTTAACTCTAAAGCATAATAGCTATTTTTCACTAATTATTTATTTGTAAATAATCCTGCTCCTTTAATAATTTCCTGTTCCCTAAATAAACTTTCAACAGCTTCATTATAATCAACTAACTTTTGAGCCTTCTTAATTTTTTTAGCATATTTTTTGTTATCTGAAAAAATATTTATCATATATCCCCAAAACTCTTTCATTCTAAAAATTGCATTTTTATCTTCATTAAATATCTCTCTATATTTTTGAAAAATTTCATCATGAAATTCCTTAAAAACTTTCTTATCTATAGATTTATCATATTTAATTTCATTTACTAGAGCTGGATTTGCTATTATTCCTCTTCCTAGCATGACTGCATTCACATTAGGAAAGGCTTGTATAAATTCCTTATAATTCTCTATTGTAAAAATATCTCCATTGTAGCAAACTGGATTTTTACTTAAAGATACAGCTTCCCTAAAAATATCTAGATTAGGTTTATTTCCATAAAAGTCCTGTCTTGTTCTAGGATGAATTATTAATTCTTCTAAAGGATATTTATTATAAATTTTTATTAATTCATAAAATTCCTCTGGCCTATCTTTCCCCAATCTAGTTTTTATGGAAATTTTCATATCATCTATCTTAAATATTTCTTCTAAAAACTTATCAAGCTCTTCTTTTTTAGCTAAAAATCCAGAGCCTCTCCCCTTAGATACTACTGTGCCTGAAGGACATCCTAAATTTAAGTTAATTTCGTTGTATCCTAACTTCTGAAGTTTTCTAGCCGTTGTAATAAAGCCTTCTGCATCATTTGTAAGTATTTGTGGAATAAGATTTATCCCTATATTATTTTCAGGCAAAATATCTCTTAACTCTCTTGTTTTAAGACTGCTACTATTGTTAGGCACAATAAAAGGTGCAAAGTATTTATCAAAATTATCTCCAAAATATTTTTTATAAGCATTTCTGTATATAAAAACAGTAAGACCTTCTAATGGTGCTAAATAATATTTCATTTAACTACTCCTTTGTTTAAATTATATGAAATATTATAGCATCCTCTTTTTTTCTTATCTAGATAATTAAATTATGTTAATTGATTTTTATATTGCTGATTGCTTATTTTTTCTACTTCTTCAACATAAACTTCATCATCTACTTCATAATCGTAGCCTTCATAATCATCTATTTTATTATGCCTTTGTAAGGCTTGATATGTATCTTCTAAATCAAAGCCAACTGCATCATCAGTATGATGAGTAAAGCTATGTCTAAAAGGTTCACCAATTACACTTTCCTCTATAACCCTCTTTTGAGAATTATAGCTCTTTACCTTACTAATTGTATCTTGACATTCAATACAATTTTCTGCATAAGGCAAAGCCTTTAACCTTTCAATGTCTATGTCCTTCCCACAGATTTTACACTTTCCATAAGTACCTTCTTTTATAGCCTTTAAAGCATTATCTATTTTTTCTAATAGCGCTTCTTCATTTGCTTCTAATGCCTTACCCACTCCAACTTGATAAACTTCATCTGCAATGTCTGCAGGATGATTATCATAAAAGGATAATTCACTAGCAACTTCAGCATTAAATTGAGTTACTCCATTTTTATTTAATTGATCTATAACTCCACTAACTTTTTTCTTTTCTATAAGAAGTTTATTCTTAAAATATTTTAATTTATTCTTATCCATATAAATCCTCCCTTAAAAGTTTATATAATTATATTCTTTCAAAAGATAATTTTTTTATGTTAGAGAAAATAGATATTTTTAATTTACTTACTTGCAGACTTATTTTTTGAACACTATACTATATTAAGTAGTATATTTTTTCAAAAACTCTGTAGATGAGAGGGATTTATATGAATAAAAAAGATATTTTAGAATTAAAAAGACGCTTTAAAAAAGATGACTGCAGCTTCACTAGACTAACTGGATGTTATGTTAATGGTGAAAAAAATATCGTATTATACCTTAATGAAAGCTTTTTAAACCTTGAAGAAGATGAACTGTTTAAATATTTAGAAATTGCAAAAAAGACTTTATCAGGAACAATTGGCAATAACCTTCTAGAACTTAACTTTCCTATTAATGAAGAAGAAATGGGTGGAAAGCAAAAATCTTTAATGATTTTAAAGGCAAGTAAATTAAAAGATGAAGGTCTTCTAGAAAATTTTTATCAATCAATTATAGATAGTTATGATTATACTGGTAATTTTTTAATCCTTCTTTTTCATGATGCCTATGATGTTCTTACCAAAACCAGCGATAATGGAAAATTAGATGAATCTGAAGAAGTATATGAATATATATTATGTGCTATATGTCCAGTAACCCTATCAAAACCAGCCCTTGGATATCTAGAAGATAAACATAAAATTGGAGCTCGTAATAGAGATTGGGTAGTAGGTCCGCCTGATATTGGATTTATCTTCCCAGCCTTTACTGATCGCAGCACAGATATACATTCTGTAATCTACTATACTAAAAATGCTAAAGATTCTCATCCAGAAATTATGGAAGAGGTTCTTGGCTGTTATCCAAAGCAAACTGCTGCTGAGAAAAAGGAAACCTTCCATTCTATCGTAAGTAAGGCAATTGCTGAGGATGAAGAAAAGGCAGATGAAGTATTTTTAGAAATTCAAGAAAATCTTAATAATATTGTTGAAGAAACTGATTTTATCAAGGGAACAGAAAGAGAACCTATTGCACTAACAAATGATACTGTTAAAGAAATTTTAGCTGATACTGGTGTTCCAGAAGAAGTTACAGAAAAAATTGAAAAGTCCTTTGTTGAAGCCTTTGGAGATACTCCCCCTACTGTAGAGGAATTAATTGACGACAAAGCTCTTCAACTTAATGAAAAAATAAAAAAAGAAAAGGAACTTAAGAAAAAAGTAGAATTTCTAGAAGCCCAGTTAGAAAAAGCAAAACAAGAAATAGCCTTAGATGCAGAAAATAAAGAAGCCTTAGAAGATAATAATGCTCTTATTGAAGGCTATGATGTAGTCCTTCAAGTAAAGGCTGAAAAAGTTCCTCAAATAAAATCAGAAATAATTGACGGAAAAAAATGCTTAATTGTTCCATTAGAAGAAAATGAACAAGCTAATGTTATTAGTATAGATAAATAAAAAGAAGATTCTTTGGAATCTTCTTTTTATTTATCTAATTTTTAATATTATGCAGCAATATTATCTGAAGCATTATTTATTTTAAGCTTTCCCTTTAATCTTTTGCCATTTTTAATATATAAATACCAGTAAACTGCTCCTACAAAAATGCCTCCCCCGATTATATTTCCTAAAGTTACAGGAATTAAATTGGCAGTTAAAAAAGTCCCCCAATTTAAATGATTTAGCTTTTCTGCTGTTACTCCTAAAAGGGAAGCAGCCTCTGTTAAAGCTATATTTCCTTTAGCCATAATGCCTGCAGGAATATAATACATATTAGCTATGCTATGCTCAAAGCCTGAAGTTATAAAAAGCCATATAGGAAAGAATATAGCCAATATTTTTCCAGCCATATCTTTAGCTCCATAGGACATCCATACAGCCAAACATACAAGCCAGTTGCACATAATTCCTAAAAATAAGCCTTCAGTAAATGTTAATCCAACTTTATAAGCTGCAATTTTAATTGTCACTGCTCCAAGCATATTATCTCCACTAGTAAAAAGCCCAGACTTATTCATCATATATGCTATTAAAATAGAACCAATAAAATTTCCAAGATAAACAAAGAACCAATTTTTTAACATGGATTTTAGACTGACTTTCTTATCTAATACTCCTGCAATAATCAATGTATTTCCTGTAAAAAGCTCTCCCCCTGCTATTAATACCAGCATAAGTCCAGTTCCAAAAATTGCTCCTGCAAGAACTTTGCCTAAACCATAAGTCTCGGCCTTAGCAATAAGATTAAAAGAAGCCATATTAGAACCTTCTGCCGCAAAAGCTATAAAGGCTCCTGCTAAAATTCCAAGAATAAGCATATTTATCTTAGAATTTTTTGTTTTTTTAATAGCTGTTTCTATTGTTGCTTCAGTTATTTCTGATGGTGTTAAATAATTTTTTGTACTCATGCAAATTCTCCTTAGTAATTTTATATTTTTATAATAAGTGTATATTAAACTGCAAAATAATTGCAGCTTTTTACTATTAAGTAAAATAATAATCTTTATTAATTAAAATTACCCTTTAAACTTCTCCACACAAAGAAGTTTAAAGCTATCAAAACTATTCCATACATTATAATTAGCACTGTTTTCATAGCAAAAATACCATGAATAATTGCTCCAGCACCAACTAAAAAAATTCCTAAAAATACATTTAATATACTTGAACTTCTATTTACCACATTAAACTCCTGTGAAAAAGGTACGGTAAATTTATTTATTTTATGAGTCATAGGAATTAATGCTGCTATAAACAATAAAGTTATAAGCAAATGAATTATTACCTTAGTTTTAAATAATAAAATAAATATAATACTTTCAATTAAATATATAGGCATTAATAAATTAAATAAGAAAGCTTTATAGCATCCCTTAAATATATCTCCTTTATCTATTAAAGGGGTTGACTTATATATCCAAGCAGCCTTATAAAATTGTGAATACTGTAGCATAATCATAATACTTGGTATCATTAAGGCAAAAAGATATATATTTAAATATGCAATAATATTAAAGTCGTAAAACCTGATTTCCTTCATATCCCCTTGTGAAAATATTAACATAAAAAGAAGGGGAAATACAATTGTAAATCCTAAACTTGGATAAACTTTTAATTTAAATTCCCTTTCTCTCTTCATTATGGAACTTGTTAATGAATAACAAGCCAACTCACTGTTACTTTTGCAAAATAACTTTCCTAATTTAAATAATATACTCTTTTTCTTTTCTTTTTCCTTAGAATCATTGTTATTTAGTTTTGCTAAATATACTTCAAATTTACTGCTTTTCCTAATATAAATTATTATTGATATTGCTGGTATTAGACAAGCATTTGCTATTAGTAAAGTTCTAAGTGTTGATAAATTTCCAGCTTCAATTAAATTTATTAGTGCTGAAAACCATATTGGTGGAAAAAATAAATGCCATATTTTTTCTTTGTAAACAATATTTAAATCTACTAGTTCAAAAACTCTTCCAACAAACTGATAGCCTACTGCCATAAATATTGAAAGGATTATCTGTACATAATTTATAATATCTTTTACCATTTCACCATTAAAAAATCTTAAAACTAAAAAATATAATAAAGCAGTAATTACTATCATAAAAATGCTTATAACTATTAGTTCTAGCAAAAATACAATACCAGTTAAAATACCAGATTTAAAAGAACCTATAATCGCAAGCCATCCTATAGATAAGGCAATTGAAATAACATAATAACAAATATGAGTTATCTTTGCTGCATTTATAGTTTTATCACTTACTCCCCTTGTTGCAATTAAATTTTTATCTCTTAGATCTAACAATACTGAAGAGAAATCTGAAATAAATACTGTTAAAATTATAAACATAAACATTGCAAATACCATAGTATATACATACATCTTATTTATAGGAAAAAATGTTAATACTCCAATAAATAATCCCATAAAAGCATAAAAAAATAAGCTTTTAAAGAAAATGTTCTTCTCTTCTTTTTTTACATTATTATTCTGCATAATGGTAGGTACTCGTCTTTCATCCATTGTTAGTTTAATTTTCAGTATTAACCTCATCTTCTCATAATCAACACCAAATTTCTCATATAAGCCTTTATATTTATCTAGAAATTTTAATATCTTAAATTCCTTCATAATTACACCTCATTAATAATTGATACCATAGTTTCTGCAATTTCCTTATGCTTATCAAAACCAGTTAATTGATTAAATATCTCTTCAAGAGAACCTTCCTTACAGGTTTCTTTTAACTCATTAAAACTTCCATTAGCTACTATAGTTCCATTATTAATTAAAACAATCTTATGACTTATTTTTTCAACAACCTCCATAATATGAGATGAATAGAAAATTGTCTTTCCTTCTGCTGCAAGAGAAGCTAATAATTCCTTAACTATCATTACACTATTTGCATCTAATCCGCTTAAAGGCTCGTCTAAAAATAAAATATCTGGATTATGTAATAGACTAGAAATCAAAACAATTTTCTGCTTCATTCCTTTAGAACAGGCTGATAATCTTGTATGCATGCAGTCACCAATACCTAGTAAATCCATTAAAGCTTCTGCCTTTTTATAACTTGCTTCTTCACTTAATCCATATAACTCTCCAACAAAGGTTAAATATTCCTTAGCTGTCAAGCTTTCATAAAGATCTGCTATTTCTGGAACATATCCTATACGCCTTTTATATTCTCCATTACCATCCTTTATATTTTTCCCAAATATAAGTACATCCCCATCACTATAATCGATTAACCCCAATATAATTTTAACGGTTGTACTTTTTCCTGCCCCATTTGGTCCAATATAGCCTATAATTTCTCCCTTATTTACTTCTAGATCTATTCCCTTAAGTACTTCCTTTTCACCAAAGCTTTTTCTCAAAGCTCTTATTTCTAATACTTTATTCTCCATATAATCCCCCTATCCCCACTTTGTTAATTTAATATCATTTTACCATATTTAGCCACATATTAATAGAAAAATACTAAAATAAAAACTGTACAGAGATAAACTGTACAGTTTTTTAATTAATTTTATTTCTTCATTAATCTAACATTAAACCCATCAACTTTATTACTTTTAATTCTTAATACTTCAAAAACTAATTTATCATAATTTAAATTTTCAAATTCATAATAGTAATTTCCTTCTCCAAATTCCACAATACTATTAATATTACATTTTATTTTTCCATATATATTCATTATTTCCAGTATTTCCAATAATGCTCTTTACATAAAAATACACTCTATTAAAATACTTCTCATATATTTCATCAATATTTTTTCTCATTATTCATCATCCTTCATATAGTAATACAACTAATGGATCAAATCACTCGTGTTTTTTCTTAATTTTACCATAAATAAAAAAATCCACTATAATAGTGGATTTTTTTATTTATAAAGTAAATCTTATTCATTTAAAAACTTATATTGGGTCATATATAGATCATAATAAATTCCTTTTTTCCTTATTAGCTCATCATGATTTCCTAATTCTGCTATTCTACCATTATCTATAACCATAATCTTATCACAATCTCTAATTGTTGATAATCTATGGGCTACAACAAAGGAAGTTCTTGAATAAAGGAGTTTTTCTATACCACTTTGAACTAATTTTTCTGTTTCAGTATCTATATTAGATGTAGCTTCATCTAATATTAAAATTCTTGGATTTGCAAGTAATGCCCTTGCAAAGGATACTAACTGCCTTTGTCCTAAGGATAATCTGGATCCTCTTTCATTTACTTCAGTATGATATCCTTTTTCTAACTTCATAATAAAGTCATGGGCATTAACTGCTTTCGCTGCAGCTATAACTTCTTCATCACTGGCATCTAATCTTCCATATCTTATATTTTCCATAATTGTAGTAGAAAATAAAAAGGTATCTTGAAGCATTATTCCCATTTGGCTTCTTAATGATTCTAAATCAACATACTTAATATTTTTCCCATCTATAAGAATTTCTCCTGAAGTTGGATCATAAAATCTGCTTAATAAAGAAATAATAGTACTCTTACCAGCCCCTGTTGGTCCAACTAAGGCTATTCTTTCCCCCTTATTAACCTTAAAACTTACATTTTTAAGAACTTCAGTATTATCATCATAAGAAAAACTTACATTTTTAAATTCTACAGTTCCATGAATTTTTCCAATGTTCTTTGCGTTCTTTGAATTTTTAATAACTGGTTTTACATCTAAAATATCAAATATTCTATCTGCTGCTGAAAAATTTGTAATTAAAGTATTATAGAAATTAGAAAGATTCATTATAGGTCTCCAGAACATTCCTACATACATTAAAAAGGCTATTAGGGTACCAATTTTTATTTCATTATTCGTTATTAGCTTATAACCTACAAAGAAAACTACTAAAGTTCCAGCACCCCAGGATAACTCAACAAGAGGCCAAAAGAAGTCATTTAACTTTACTGCCTTGATAAAGGCATCACCTAATTCCTTAACCATTGCCTTAAAATTTTTCTCTGTCTCCTTTTCTCTTGCAAAGCCTTGTACAACTTTTATTCCTGAAAAGTCTTCATGAGTAAAACCATTTAAGTTAGATCTTTTATTTCTATAAACTTCCCATCTTCTTCTTGAATGAATTTCAATATAAAACATAGCAATCCCTAATATAGGCAATAATATAGTGCAGGCCAATGCTAGTTTAAAATTAAGAATAAACATTATAACAGCTACACATACAAGATTTAATAACTGGGGAATAAAGGATTGAATACTTTGAGAAAATAAATTCTTTAAAGCATTAACATCTCCAACTACCCTTGCAAGTATTTTCCCTACCGGCCTGCTGTCAAAGAAATCAAAGGATAAGGTTTGAATATGACTATATAATTGATGTCTTATATTTACTAAAATATTGTTAGTTACTGAAGTTATCATAGTCCATCTTATCTTTGATAAAATCCATGCAATTAAGTTTATAATTACTAAAGCTGCTCCTATTATCATTAAACCTTCTACATTTTTATTAACCACATAATTATCTATTGCTATTTCTAATAATAAAGGATTTATTATCCCACATATCATAACAATAATCATTAATAAAATTACTATAAAGGATTTTAACTTATAGGGTTTAAGGTACTCTAATAACTTTAGGACTATTTCAGTTTTACTTCTTCTAATTACTTCTTCGTCTTTATTTATTAAATTACTCTCCAAGTTATATTACCTCCTTTTCTAGAAGATTAAAATCTTTAAACTGACTACAATATATATCATAGTATTTACCCTTAAGATTTAATAATTCTTCATGAGTTCCCTTTTCCTTTATTTCTCCATTTTCTAAATATATAATCATATCTGCATTTTTCACAGCTGAAATTCTATGGGCAATAATAAAGGTTGTACTATTATCTTCTCTTTCTGATAAATTCTTTAATAATCTATGCTCTGTCTCCATATCTAAAGCAGATGTAGCATCATCTAAAATTAATATTTTTGCCCTTCTAACTAAAGCTCTTGTAATTGAAATTCTTTGCTTCTGACCTCCTGATAATCCTATACCTCTTTCTCCTACTTCTGTATCAAAGCCATCTTCAAACTTCTCTATAAACTCTAAGGCACAAGCTAAGTCAGCAGCTTTACGTACTTCTTCTTCCTCTGCACTTTCATTACTAAATTTAATATTATTCATAATAGTATCAGAGAATAAAAAGGTATCTTGAGGAACTATGGACATATTTTTTCTTAAAAAGTCTAAATCATAATCCTTAATATCTATATCATCAATTTTTATACTTCCTTCAGATAAATCATAATATCTTCCTATTAAATTAACCAATGTAGATTTTCCTGAGCCTGTAGTTCCCATTATTGCAACTGTGCTTCCTGCTTTTATTTCTAGGTTAATATTTTTTAAAACAAGCTCATCATTATATTTAAAAGTAACATTATTAAAGCTGATATTACCTTTTATTGCCTCATTTTTATAGGCTTCTCTTTTACTTTTAATTTCAGGCTCCCTATCCATAATTTCAAATATTTTTTTTGCTGAAGCATTATTTCTTGAAAGTATATCTATTAATTCCCCTAACATTCTCATTGGCCATATTAGGTTCCATATGTAACCACTGAAAGCCACTAAAACTCCAATAGTTACTTCTTCTTTCATAACAAGGAAACCTCCAAGAACTATCATGATAACTAATGATATATTTGTTAGAAATTCTATAGGTGGAAAATAATCTCCAATTATTTTTCCCTGCTTCATATTTAAATCATAGTAAGTCTTATTCATCTTTAAAAACTTATTTATTTCATACTTTTCCCTTGAAAATGCCTTTACCAGCCTTACTCCCGCAATATTTTCTTGAGCTGTAGTATTAATTTTTGCAGTTTGATCACTTATTTCTTCATAGGATTTTCCAAAGTCTTTTTCTAGCTTTATACCTATAAAACCAATTGGTATCATTATAAGAAAACATGATAAAGCTAATTTGAAATTTAAGGCAAAAAGAATTATTGTAGAAACTACAAAGTATATAGCATTTTCTATAAATAATCTAAGACCAAAGGCTATTGTCTGCCATATATTTTCTACATCTTCTCCTATTCTAGACATAAGTTCACCAGTATTCATATTATCAAAATACTTAAACTCTAATTTTTGAATATGATTAAAAAGATCATTTTTAATATCTTCATGAACTTTAACACTTAAAAGATCATAAAGAAATTCTTTTCCATATCCAAGAATTGCTTTTATTATTGTAATAATTAAAATACCTATTAAAGCAATTTTTATTATATCTTTATTACCATTAATAATACCATCATCTATAAATATTTGCTGTAGATAAGGCATAAATAAATCAACACCAATTACTACAAGCATAGAAATAGTTCCAAGTATTAAAAAACTTTTATATCTTGAAACATATTTAAGTATTCTTGTCATAAAATTTCCCCCTTCTATTATTTAAATTTTTATTTTCTCTATTATTTCTCAAACATCCCCATCATCCTTTCTTGAAAAATAAAAAGACCATGGATTACCATAGCCTTTAAAAGTTGTTTAATTAAAATTAAATAACAAAAAGGCCATAGTTTATTAATAACCCTGGCCTTACTATCTTTCATATAAATTTATACACTCATATAAAAAAGTAATTTAATAAAGCAATTGTACATAAATTTTTAAAGCTAAAATTTACGCACCGAGGTAGGATTATTAATAAAATTCTTATATTCAATTTTCTTATTTTGAATTAATGATACAAAATTCATTGTTAAGTTTTTCATTTTTCCTACCTCCTTTTAAATTAATTTTTTAAATTTGTCTTTTACCAGTATATTCCTAAGTAATATATTTGTCAATATTTTTTTTTATTTTTAATTAGTTTATGATACTTTCTAATTTTTCTTTCCATTCATACTTCTCCTTAAATTAATATTATATTATACTAAAATTAGTATAAACTTGTTAATTAAGGATATGAGTAATTAATCTAAAAAATCATGATAATTAGGGGGAACATAAAATGATTTCAGAAAAAATGAAAGAATACGTAAAAAGTAGTTCAGCAATCAGAGCAATGTTTGAAGAAGGAAAAAGACTAGCAAAAATTTATGGGCCAGAAAATGTGTATGATTTTAGTTTGGGAAATCCAAGTGTGGAAGCCCCAGCAGAAGTAAAAGAAGCAATTATTGATATATTAAATAATGAAGATCTTAATATGGTTCATGGATATATGAATAACTCAGGCTATGATGATGTGAGGACTATCATCGCAAATTCTATTAACAATAAATTTGGAACTAAATTTACTGAAAAAAATATTATTATGACTGTAGGTGCAGCAGGAGGTCTTAATGTTATATTTAAAAGTTTATTAAATCCTGAAGATGAAGTAATTGTATTTGCTCCATACTTTGGAGAATATAGAATGTATGTTGCTAATTATGATAGCAAGCTTGTAATAGTATCTCCTAACACAGTAGACTTTCAACCTAATTTAGCAGAGTTTGAAGAAAAAATTACTAAGAAAACAAAAGCTGTTATTGTTAATTCACCTAATAATCCTACAGGAGTTGTCTATTCAGAAGAAACAATAATTAAATTAGCAGACATACTAAAAAAGAAACAAAAGGAATTTGGAACAGAAATATATCTAATTTCTGATGAACCTTACAGGGAGCTTGTTTATGATAATATTGAAGTTCCTTATTTGACAAAATATTATGATAACACTATTATAGGATATTCCTATAGCAAATCCTTATCTCTTCCTGGTGAAAGAATAGGCTACCTTGTAATTCCAGATGAAGCAACAGATTCAGACTTAATTATCTCAGCTGCTAATGTTGCAACAAGAATTCTTGGTTTTGTTAATGCACCATCTTTATTCCAAAGAGTTATAGCAAAATGCTTAGATGCAGAAGTAGATGTTTCAATATATGAGAAAAACAGAAATTTACTATATAATAGTTTAGTTGAATATGGATATGAGTGTGTAAAACCGGAAGGCGCCTTCTACCTTTTTGTTAAATCACCTATAGAAGATGATATTGAATTTTGTAATCTAGCTAAAAAACATAATATTTTAATAGTTCCTGGGACTTCATTTGCTTGTCCAGGATATGTTAGAATAGCTTATTGTGTATCCTATGATAGAATCGAAAAGGCACTGCCGGAATTTAAGAAGTTGATTGATGAAATTAGAAATAATTAAAATTTAAGGGAACTGTATTAATCAGTTCCCTTACTTCTTTATCTATTCTTCATTCATTATTCCTAATTTATCAAAAATTATAAAGGCTATGCCTAATATCATTGCTACTATAGTTGCAAGCCCCATCCCCTTAAATTCTATAGCACCTAAGGTTATCTTTATTCCACTTAAGCCTACTATAAAAATTACTGATGTAAGAATTAAGTTTCTAGATTTTGAAAAATCAACTTGTTCTTCAATAAATACTCTTAATCCTGAAGTTGCTATTGTACCAAATAATAAGAAACTTATTCCTCCAATTACTGGAGTAGGTATAGTATTTATTAAAGCCGATAATTTTCCTGAAAAGCCTAATATAATTGAAAAGATACCAGCCAAACAAACTACATATACACTATATACTTTTGTTAAAGCCATAACTCCTATATTTTCACCATAGGTAGTTGTTGGTACTGAACCAAAAAAGCCTGAAATCATAGTTGATAATCCATCTCCAAGTAAGGATCTATTAAGACCTGGATCTTTAGCAAGATCTTTTCCTAATAAGCTGCTAGTTACTCTTAAATGACCAACATGTTCTACAACAACAACAAAGGTAGCTGGCAATATAGTAAGAATTGCTCTAGCATCAAAATGAGCTAATTTTATGTTTGGTAATGAAAGAAAAGGAGCATTATTTATGATTGATAAATCTATAAGTCCCATAGATAATGCTGTTATGTAGCCAACAATAATTCCTATAAGTATTGGAATTACCTTTAAAAATCCTCTTAATAATACATTACTTAATATTACTGTTATTAATGTTACCATTGATACAATTACCCAAGTACTGTTTAATGTTGGTGAATTACTTCCGCCTACCGGAAAACCTGACATATCTGCTGCTGAACTAGCAAGTTCCAAGCCTATTATCGCGATTATTGCTCCCATTGATGCTGGTGGGAATAATTTATTAATCCAACCTATTCCAGTATATTTTACAATAATAGCAACTAGTGCAAATAGAGCCCCTGACACTACAAATCCACTTTGAATTGTTTGAAAATTATATCCTTGACTCGTAAGTAAAAATACAGGCGCAAGATATGCAAAACTTGAACCTAAAAATGCAGGTATCTTTCTTTTAGTAATAAAAGCATATAATAAAGTACCAATTCCATTAAAGACTAAAACTATAGCAGGATCAATATTAAATAAAATTGGAACTAATACTGATGCCCCAAACATGGCAAATAAATGCTGAATACTTAGGGGTATTGCTTTTCCTAATGGTAATTTTTCATTAACATCAATTGTTAACTCTTTTTTCTCTAAATTTTCTTTTTCTTGCATTTTAAACTCTCCTTAATCTTAATAGTAGCCTTAAAATTTACACAATAACCATAATAGCAAAGAGCTTATAAGAATTCAATTATTTCTTAATAAAAGCAAAAGGATCACTTTATTATTAAGTGACCCCCTTATTATTTTAATCTTTTATTAATATATTCAATAATTTTACATCTGTTAATGCCTCTAATCCATATTGAATATCCGCTTCAAGAGCAAATATTTCTCCTTCTTTTACTAGTGCTTCACTATCTTCATTATAAAGAACTTTTATTTCTCCCTCTATAATTATAAATATTGATTCCATTTCATAATATTCCTTATCAATACTTTCCCCTTTAGCAAAGGAAAAAAATCTTAATTCATGTCTATCATTATCTACTAAGGCCTTACTAGCTATTTTACTCCCTGAATGACTAACCATATCATTCATTTTTATAGCTTCAAAAGGTCTAATATTTCTTAAATATTTCATAATTATCAACTCTCTTTCACTACTATTAAAAGCATTTTCATATCTTCTTTTGCTGTTACTTGGTGCTGAATATTTGCTGGCATAACTACTACTTGACCTTCATGAGCTTCCATTACTTCATCACCAATTTTTACTGTTGCTACTCCTTTATGGATATAAATCATAGCATCTCCTTTAGCAGCATGAGGACCTACCCCTTCACCCTTTCCAAAGGCTAAAGCTGTAAGCCCTACACCCTTCTTTTGTGCCATTGTAAGAGTTTCAATCTGCCCTTCTCTACAGCTTACTAAACTGTCAAAATCTATTGCCTTTGCCTTTTCTATATTTTTAATTAATTCTTCCATTCCTATCTTCTCCTTATCTTTTTTATTTTAAAATATTTGTTTTTATTTTTATAAATATATTTTTAACTAGTGTTTCAGCTTTCTAACAGCTTTATCATAATAAATTATACATATATTATAATAAATTTACATTGATTCAAATCACAAAATTAGTTTTTCCTATAAGAATTATTTAATTCCTCCTATAATTACTAGATGTTAGATATAAAAACTATAAAAAGGTACTGAATATTATACAGTACCTTTTTAGTCAATAAACTATCTAATTAAATTAGTTTCCTCACATAATATTCTTTTTAACGAATATTAGTATTAATAAAATCCAAAATTTCATTTTTATATTTATCATTATAATCTATCCATATTTCAGCATGTTCACTATCAGGAACTGTTACTAACTTCTTATTATCATGGGAAATAGAATTATAAATATCTTCTCCCATAAAATAAGGTGTAACAAGGTCATTTTTACTATTAAATATCAAAACAGGTACTTCAGTTTTAGATGTATATTTAGTAACATCAGCATCATCATAACTAAAGCCTAGCTTTAGTTGATTAACAATATTTCCTGTAAATAATAGATAGCCTAGTGGAATTCCTGTATTCATTTCTTCCATTTCAGTTTCTAGCATATATCTCATATTACTAATTGGACAATCTAATATGGCAAGGTCAACAAGTTCATTTATTTCTTCATCTCCTAAGGCTATACCAACTGTTGCCCCTCCAAAGGACATCCCCCAAAGGATTATTTTATTGTTTTTATTTTCATTCCTAACATATTTAATATAATCTCTTAAATCCTGACTTTCTAAATACCCAAAGGTAGTGTATTTTGCAGTATTTTCTCCTGAGCTTCTTTGATCATAGGCAATTACATTATATCCTTCATCTAAGAAAAATTCTGCAAAAGGATAAGTAGTTAATCTATTTCCCCCTAACCCATGAACTAGGATTACTATATCTCTGCTTCTATCTTTTTCTTTATTATCTTTAGCATAAATATAATCTGCAGGAATAATATGTCCATCTAAAGAAGATTCTAATTCTACTTTCTCAATTTCATAGCTTTTCTTAAATAGTTCTAAATCAAAATTATTTTCTTCCCAGTAGCTGATTTGTACTGTTGCTGTACTTTCATTGCTTACTAATTGTGTACTGCCTAAAAATACTTGATGTCCTATAAAGTATGATATCCCCAATGCTGCTAATAAAATAATTAATAGAAAAATTAAAAATAGTCTTTTTATAAAGCTCTTTTTATTTTTCATTTTCTCTCCCCCCTTTAATATTATATTACTAGCTATGTAAGCAAAATCCTCTATTTTCCATTAACATTGTATTTTATGAAATATAAAATAAAAAAGCACTAAATAATAGTGCTTTTTTATCTATATTAATAAATATTTTTACTAAAATATCTATCTCCCCTGTCAGGAAATATAGTAACTATATTTCCTTTATCTATTTTTTCTGCAAGCTTTAGAGAAGCTGCTAGTGCTGCTCCTGAGGAACTTCCTACAATAAGCCCTTCTCTGCTGGCAGCTAACTTAACCATATCAAAGGCTTCCTTATCTGTTACCTTTATTACTTCATCTACCAAACTCATATCCATTGTATTTGGAATAAAGTTATTTCCTATACCTTCAATATCATAGCAGCCTTCAATTCCTCCCCCCATAGTAGAGCCTACAGGATCTAGAAGAATTGCTTTTATATTTTTATTTCTTTCCTTTAAATATTTTGCAACACCTGTAAAAGTTCCTCCACTTCCAGCTCCAGCAACAAAATAGTCAATTTTTCCTTCTAAATCCTCATATATTTCTGGACCTGTTGTTTCATAATGGGCAAGAGGATTTGCCATGTTTTCAAATTGCCTTAGACTAATTGAGTTTTCTGTTACTTCAAGGAGTTCCTCTGCTTTTTTTACAGCTCCAAGCATTCCATCTTCCCTCGGAGTATTTATTATCTTAGCTCCCAAAGCTCTCATTAAAGTTTGCTTTTCTATTGAAAACTTCTCTGGAACCACAAATATTATATTATAACCTTTATTTAAGGCAGCCATTGCTATCCCAAGTCCAGTATTCCCTGCTGTTGCTTCAATTATTGTATATCCTGCTTTTAAGCTCCCATCTTCTTCTGCCTTTTTTATCATATAAGTGCCTATTCTGTCTTTAACACTTCCTCCAGGATTATTACACTCAAGCTTGGCAAATATATTAACTCCTTCCTTAATATTTAAATTATTAAGTTTAATTATGGAAGTTTTTCCTATTAACTCTTGTATATTATCTAAATACTTCACTGCTAAAGCCTTCCTCCAATCCTTTTGCTGCATATTCCTTTGCAAGTTTTAAGGAGTGGTCTTTATAATTTCCACATTGAATTTCATTAGCTGCTGGAATTTCTTCCACTTCTAGTATCTTCTTTAGAGCATAATTAAGAGCTTCTATTACTTTTTCAGCCTCTACATCTTCCCAAACTGTCATGTAAAATCCTGTTCTGCATCCCATTGGTGAAATATCAATAATATCTTCTAACTTTTCCCTCATAAAACCAGCTAATAAATGTTCTAGTGTATGAACTCCACTTATCTCCATTGCTCCTTTATTTGGCTGAACAAACCTTAAATCAAACTTTGATATAATATCTCCTAATCTTCCTTTTTGTGTTCCACATTTTCTTACATAAGGTGCCTTTACCTTTCTATGATCTAATTCAAAACTTTCTACCTTAACCATTTTATTTACTCTCCTTTAATGCATTTTCTATATCTTCTATTAAATCATCAGAATTTTCAATTCCAGCAGATAGCCTTATTAAATTATCAACTATTCCTATTGTTTCTCTAATTTCCTTTGGTATTGCTGCATGGGTCATTGAAGCTGGATGGCAGACTAAGGATTCAACTCCTCCTAAGCTTTCTGCAAAGGTGATTATTTTAAGGCTTTCAAAGAATTTTTTATAATCATATCCTTCCTTTAAAACAAAGGATATCATTCCACCATAGCCCTTAGCTTGTCTTGATTGAACCTCATAACCTGGATGTTCTTTAAAGCCTGGATAATATACCTTTTCTATTTCTTCCCTATCTCTTAAAAACTCTGCAATTTTCTTTGCATTTTCATTGTGTCTGTCCATTCTAACTGCAAGGGTTTTTATTCCCTTTATAAGCATAAAGGAATCAAAAGGTGATAATATCCCTCCTGTTGAATTTTGAATAAAATGAACTTTCTCTCCTAACTCCTTACTGTTAACAACAACTAAACCAGATACTGTATCACTATGTCCTCCAATATATTTGGTAGCACTATGAATAACAATATCAGCTCCAAGTTTAATTGGTTTTTGAAGATACGGGGTCATAAAAGTATTATCAACAATAGTTAATATTCCAAATTCCTTAGCTATCTTAGAAACTTCCGCTATATCAGTTACATCCATTAAAGGATTAGTTGGACTTTCTATGAAAATTGCTTTTACCCTTTCGTCAATATTTTTCCTTACTTCTTCTAAATTAGAAGTATTAACTATTTTATATTTAATTTCAAAATTCTTAAAAACCTTATCTATAACTCTAAAAGTTCCGCCATATAAATTATTTGAAATAATTATTTTATCTCCAGACTTAAAAAGAGATAATACTGCAGTAGTAGCTGCCATTCCAGAGGCAAAAGCAAAGCCTCTATAGCCTTCTTCAAGATCTGAAATTAATTTTTCTAAGGCTTCCCTGGTTGGATTTCCTGTTCTTGAATACTCATAGCCCTTATTTACTCCAAATTTGGGCTGCTTATAAGTTGATGTCTGATATATTGGTACATTTACTGCACCTGTTCTTTCATCTCCATCTATTCCTCCATGAATTAATAATGATTCTATTTTCATCTCCTCATCCTCCTATTATTATTTAGCTGCTTTTGCTATAAAGATACCAGTTTCAGTGTATTCTCCTTTACTAGAGTAACCTTTGCAGCTTAAGTCTGTATTTTCTATTTCAATATTTTTAAAACCTACTTCTTCTAACCAGTTTTTTATTTGCTCATTTGAAAAACCAAGCCATTCATCAAACATTTCCTCTCTTGCCCATTCTCCATCATGCTCTAAAACATCTGATATAATCACAGCTCCATCCTTCTTTAATACTCTATACATTTCTGCTATGGCTTTTTTTGCATCTTTTATATGATGAAGGGCCATATTAATAAAAACTGCATCCATTGATTCATCAAATAATGATATATTCTCAAGAGAAGACTTTATTAAATAAATATTTTTATAATTTTTTTCTAAAGAATTCTGCTTTAGCTGTCTTAGCATATTTATTGAATTATCTACCGAAAATACAATACTAGCTTCATTTGCTAAAGCTAAAGAAACAAAACCTGTTCCACATCCTAAATCGGCTACCGCTTTGTCTTTTATATTTATTTGGGATAAGAGTTTGTATTTTAGCCTTTCTTCAAAATACTCACTACGAATAACATTCCAATTTTCAGCTATAGAATCGAAGTATTGTACAGAATTCATATAAATCATCCTTTCTTTAAGAATTTTTAATTTTTTATAAATAAAAAACTCCTGCCCCTAAAACTTAGAGGCAGAAGTATACTTCCGCGGTTCCACTCTAATTATCTAAATAATACCTAGCTTAATAAGTAATTATTTAGACATCTCATTATTCAGGTACTAACATACCCTAACGCTATAACGGGCGTTCCCGCTGAAGTCTACTATTATTTCGATTCAGGGCTCAGAGATGCACTTCAATTAATTTCCCCTTAAAACCTCTTCCACCCAAGGAGGTTTCTCTCTGTTAGCTTCCATTAATCTACTCTTCTCGTCATTGCCTACTTTTCCTATCGGATTACCTTATATTCATATTATATCATATTTCTATTTTTGTGTGATAGATTTTTAAATTTTTCTTTATTTTTATAAATCTATCAAAAATAAACCTATATAAAAATTAATTTTTAAAAATAATAAATAAAAAAAGGTTGTTTTACACAACCTCTAACTATTTATGAAAAAAATCTTTTTAAAAATCCCTTTTTCTTCTTAGCTTCTTCTTTATTTTCATTGAAATCTTCATTAGGAATATTTTCTTTTTTCTTTTCTTGTAATATTTCTCTAATTAATTCCTTCTGATCATAAGCCAAATCTTTTACTTTTCTACTTGCTCCTTGTGAAGTAATTACTTCTCCGAATTGTTTTAGGGCTTCACTATAATTTCCTAATCTTCTATGTAATTCTCCTATTAAATACATAATAGTATATTTATCCATACTGTATATAGGAAAATCTTCATTAAAATATGCATCCTTAAATCCTAGTAAAGCTTGTTCTAAAAATAGCTTTTCGTTTTTTGTATCTTCTAACAGTCTATACATCCAAGCAATTTTTAAACAATTTAATGCTTTTTTACTTGCCTTAGATCCCATTACTGTATAGTTAAGGAGTGAGATCTTATACCTTTCTATTGCTATATTAGCATCATATACATCAGGATAGTTTTTCCCACGCCATTTATTAGATATTTCACTTATGACACGTTTTTTTTCAGGCTCTTTTATTTTCTCAAAATCTACCTTCATGGAAGCATAACCGCATACATTACAAAGCCACACATCATAGAAATATGGGTTTATACCTTTATATCTTATACATAAGTCCTTGTCTTTTCCTTCTACCCTTGCAGCATTCGCCTTTACTACTCTAGCTTTAAATTTGCTGTTACATACAGGACAAGTTACATTTTTATCATATAAATACTCTTCTTCTCTTACTTCTTCCTCTTTTGCTTCCTTGATCTCTTTATTTTCTTCTTCTTTTTTTTCATAAATATTTATATTACTAATCCCCTCAAACCCAAGGTTTTCTATATCTTTAAAAATATTTTTATCTGATTCCATAATTATTTTCCTTTCAGTCAAAAAATATGCAAAATTATGCTTATATAAGTATTCTACAGTATTATTAATTTATATTATAACGTTTTCGGTATATTTTTATCAAATAAAAATATGAATTAAATTCTTCTATTTTATGTACTTTAATAGTTATTATTCTTTAATTAAAATGTCTAGCGTATGAGCAGCTGCCCCTATTAAATCCTGTCTTTCACAAGTAGACAAATGATAATTCATAAAAATATCAAAAGTTTCTTCATCCATAGAATTTAAGATAGGACGCATATAATTTGCTGGCCCATCTGCTGAAACTATTTTTATCCTCTTTAAACCTGCTGCTTCATTTATCCTATTGATGTCTTCAATTCTTACATAATCATATAAATCCTCTGGTTCAGATATAACATGGAAATTTTCATCAACTTTTCCCTTTTCAATAGAAGTTTTAATATTATTTTCTTTAAAGCCATAGGTAAGTACACTATATTCATTCATACAGTATGCAACTAATATTTTTCCCCCTATCTTAGTTACTCTTTTTGCTTCTTCCAAAGCCCTTACTTTATCATTAAATTCATATAAATGATACATTGGTCCAAAAACTAAGGTTAAATCGAAAGTATTATCTTTAAATCTAGCTAAATTTAAAGCATTTCCTTGATAAGCCTTTACACTGCTGCCCTTAGATTTTAAAACTCCTAAATTATGTTTTACAAGTTCAACTGCTGTAACATCATATCCCTCGTTAGCCAAGGCTACTGAGTATCTTCCAGTCCCGGCTCCAACATCTAATACTTTTAAGCTTTTATCCTCATTTAAATATTCATGAATATATTTCATGGACGTTATATATTCAACTTGTCCATGTTTTCTGGTTAGTCTTTTATCTTCGCAAAATTTATTGTAGTATTTCTCTAATTGTACTGTCATTTCTCTTGTCTCCATCTATATAAAATTAAGTCATTTACACAATTTTATTTTATCAGAGAAATTTAAACTAGAAAACTAATAATATTTTTAAATTTATATTTATGAAATGAGTTGCTATTCTTTTTTGAAATAATTTAAAAGTTTAACGCCTAGAAATGGCAGGTATTCAAAAGAATTGTTAATTGCTAAGGAAGAATTTTATAATGAATTTATTAATATAAGGTGAAAGCCAGGATATTTCTATCCTGGCTTATTTATGGTGGAGGCGAGGCGTTACTATTAGTACCCTCGACATACTCTTTATATTCTATTATTTTTAACTAAATTCCAATAATGAATTCCTAATGGTGTAAGTTTACAACTTTTATTTTCCATAGCTGCATAATACATATGTTCTGCTCCTACCGGAATTACTAAATTTACTCTATTATATTTCTGTAAAACACCAAATTTTTTTACATTCTCAGCATTAGGGTTTGCACTATCTGGTTCATAGGTATCATCTAACATATATTCTCTTCCAGGATCATCAAATAATTCTGTTATTTGCTTTAAATCATTTAAACTAATAGGTGGGCTTACTTTTCTTAATGACGTGAAATTTTTTACATTTGTCTTGAAAAGAGGTCTTTGTTCCCATGGTCCTAGTGATTGATCTATGTGTGCATATACACTTCCTGGTGTTATATCACCTACTAAGTTAGCAGCTCCTCCATTCAATGCATCAACTAATAATGTAGTAAATACTCCATGTCCATCTTTTTCTGATGAATACTGCCTTGCACTTGATGCTGTGAGTATGGTTACCCCTTCGTGTATTACAGCATCATTTTGATTTTCATCTGGAGTTCCTGCTATTCCGGAATGACAACTATCAAGTATTATTACCTTATTTCTACACTTAGATTGATTTACTATCTTAAGTAAATCATTTAGTGAAAAACCATCATCTCCATCTTTACAATCTGATGTGATTAAATATCCTCCTGTACTTTCAATATATCCATGCCCAGCAAAGTAAAATAACGCTACTTCACAATCATCATTAAATAATTCCTGAACAGTATCTTTTAGTTCCTTTCTAGTAATTCTAGACACTGAATCCGTGGCTACAAGTAGATTGACAGAAAAATTAATCGTACCATCCCCATTTCTTTCTAATACGTTTTTAACTGAATAAGCATCATTTACACATCCATATAACCTTTGTATATTATCATAATAATCGATACCTACAACTAATGCTTTACGCATATTACCACCTACCTATTTATTCTTTCCTTCTCCCATCATTTTGTCTATCATTTCTGCAATTTTATCCCACTCCCATTTAACTACTCTAGTTCTTGATAGACCATCTGGTAAATTACTTGTAGTATTTGCTCCACCAACATATACTCCAAATACTGGTACATTATTATTTTTTGCCATTTTAATCTCTTTCTTTACACCTGTAGCACTTGCCATATACTTTCCTACTAAAACTATAACCATATTACATTTCTTAATTTTTTCTTCAACTATAGCCTCCCATTTACTTTGGGGCATTGATGATTTCGCTGACCAATCTTGAATAGAAAATGGTGTTTTAGAATTTTTACTTTGTCCAACAAATAAAGTTTTCTCAGTTTCATTATGA
The DNA here is from genome assembly GCF_002285495.1 of Clostridium isatidis. Lineage (NCBI taxonomy): Bacteria > Bacillati > Bacillota > Clostridia > Eubacteriales > Clostridiaceae > Clostridium > Clostridium isatidis. The sequence continues at coordinate 1,620,355 of NZ_CP016786.1, forward strand.
TCGAAATCGAAGCTAATAAATGCTCTTGGATCTGCCATTTTTTCATCTCCTTATACATACATTATTACTATATTATACCATATAAATAATTAACAATCATAGACTTTTAATATATTCAGCTTACTTTATCATCGTAATTTAAATATTAAACAAATTTTCTCTGGCTATATTACATCTATATTCAATGCCTTTTATCTGACTAATAAGATTAAAACTCACGTTGAATACTACTTCAACGTGGGTCTTATACACTACGACTTCTTTAACAAAATCTTGTATGAAATTTTTGCATTCTGGGATATTCTTAGATACTACATATTCCTTGAAACCAGCTAAAAGTCCTCTTATATCTTCTTCAGTAACTTTAGTAACTGATTGACTTGCTTCTATATCCACTAGCTTACCTTCTAAGTAAGCTTTTCGTTCTTTTAGCTCCTCCATCTTAACCTTAAACTCTTCTTGGATAAATCCATTCGTTATAGCCATTACTATATTGCCTATTTGTTTTTCAATGTCTTTAAGTTCTTTTTCTATAATTCCTCTTTTATCTTCATCTCCTTCACTTTGTTTCTTTAGCTCCTCATTAATTCCTTCTACTAATAGTGGAATAGATTTATCATTAAATATTCTTTCTTCAAGTTCTGCTAGAACATATTCTTCAATGTACTCCTTTCTTATTTCCTTATTGCTACATACATTACTACTTGTACGCTTTCTGCAGCCACATCTATAGGATACATATAGTGGCTTACTTCTAGCTTGTCTACGATTTCCATACATAGCATAGCCACATTCTCCACACTTAATTATCCCGGATAATAAATAGCTTTCCTTAGCCTTATTAACTGCTTTTGACTTCTTCCTACTTCTAAGAATTTCTTGAGCTTTTTCGTATAGTTCCTTATCTATAATTTGTGGCATACCTCCTTCGATTCTAATTATTTCACTTTGATCTTTCTGAAGATGACTATTTCTTCTTCCATATGCATCCTTTTTAGCTGATTTATTAAATATATAAACTCCAGTATATTTTTCATTAGTAAGAACACTATTAATGCTGTTGTGCTTAAAAATAGCTCCTGCTTTAGTTTTAAATCCTCTTGAATTTAATTCGTCTACCATTTGACTTAGAGTATATCTAGCTGTGTACATTTCAAATATTAATCTTACACTTTCAGCTTCTCTTTCATTTATTACATATTTCTTTTCTGCATTTACATCATAGCCTAAAGGTGGAAGTCCTCCTGTATGTTTAGCTTGATATGCAGTTTCCTTCATTCCTTTCATTACTTCTCTAGCAAGATTCTTACTGTAATATTCAGCCATACCTTCAATAACACTTTCAAGTATAACCGACTCTGGACTATCATCTAGATTTTCAGTAACACTAACTAGCTTTACCCCATTTTGCTTTAATTTTCTTTTATACTGAGCACTATCATATTTATCTCTAGAAAACCTATCTAGCTTGTGTACTATTACTACATCAAATATATCATTGGCACTATCCTTAATCATTTGCTGAAAACCTGGTCTTCTATCAGTAGTGGCTGACTTAGCTTTATCCTGATAAACCTTTACTATCTCATATCCCTTTGCATAACCAAACTCCTTTATAGCTCGTATTTGAGCTTCTAAGCTTTCATCCCTCTGATTATCAGAACTATACCTTATATATGCACAAGACCTTTTTATTTCAAGATAATTAGGTTGTCCCATTAAATCAACTCCTTATATTTATACTTCTCCTTTAGGAGAATCTAAATACATAGAGGCTAATACTTTAACTAAAGAATTATATTTTATCCTACTATTAACTTCTTGATTATATTTAATTTTTTCTGCACTATCTCTTGTATAATTCCTTTCATATAACTTTTCTCTGCTTATAGTAGTTTTAATACATTCTTTCATTAAATTTTCCTCCTTAGTATTCATTATTATGATATATACTTATTAATCTTATTTATTACACCTAACTTTGAGGTGGTTAGGTGGCTAAGTGGTCAATAATTTTAATCTAAGAAAAACTAAATCAATTAATTATCATATCTAGAAAAAAATCTTATCCACCTTAGCCACTTATCCCCCCTAATTACTAAAAGTATATTTAACTTCTTGCTTTGGTAATTTAGAGTAATCTATTTTAAAGTCCCTTAAATATAAGGTACCTGAAATTTTCTTATAAGTTAACTCATAATTTAAATTAATTTTAGTAGAGTTATTTAAAGCTCTCCAAAATCTTTGCGGTGAATCAGAGCCTCTTGCTGAGATACCTTCACCCTCTATCCAAGACTTATATGCATCTAGTACAGCTTTCTTAGTTTCACTACTCCCCTCTTCATATACAAGAACTTCATTTAAATAAGCTTCTACTGGATTTTGTTCTTCCTTATACGCCTTAGTTACTTTTTCTATAGCTTTACTTTCTGTAAAGTTATAATCATTATTAATAAGTCTTTCTGCCCCTTCAAGACACCAATTAAGTACACCACTTAATTCAGTGCATACCTTTTCTTTTAATTTCTTATCAATATCTTCTGGTTTAAATACTCTATTAAATGGAACTATCAGAATTTTTCTATAATACCCATGAGTATTATCTAAAGTATCTGGTAATGTATTTAATAAGAATATTAACTTAATTGTAGACTTATAATTGATAGCTTGTTTAAATTTTCTTGAAATGTTTATTGTATCTCCACTTATTATTGCTTTAAGATTTTCAGTGCTAATAGCTCCTCCAAGCTCATTTTCATTTGCAATATTAAGTGTTTTACTTACTATACCTTCTATTCCAAACCTTTCGGAGAATTTAGATAGTTGTATATTACTAACATTGTTGACTCCAACAATTTCAGTAAGTACCTCTGAACAGAAACTCTTCCCATTAGATCCTACTCCAGTAAAGAAGAATGCCCTTTCAGCCTTAGTATTATTAATTAAAGCATTTCCGAATATTTCTTGAAGACATGATAATAATTCATCATCATTGCATGTTATTTCTTTAATTGCCTTTTTAAATATTGGACAATCTGCATCTTTCAGATAATCTATGGGCGATTTGCTAGTAAACATATACTTTTTATCATGTGGTAATAATTTCTTAGTTACAACATTATAAACTCCATTATTAAAAGCAATTAATGTATCATCTATAATGTTAGTATCAACTCTAGGGACCTCTCTCATTAGCCCATCAATAATATCCCTTTCATAGACTTTTTTCCAACTATCTGGTATAGCTGTATTCATAAGATACCTTAGTATAGTTCCCATTAATTCATCATTAAGCTCTTGGAAAATACCTTCCTTTTGGTTATATATCATTAAAACTCCATGCTTAATAATAAATTCTGCAATCTTTCTTAGATATGAAATACACTTGTTAGTATTTAATCTAAGCTTATTTTTTTCGTCATAGTAAAATCCCAATGCTATTGCCTTACTATTAGTAACTATAGTTTTTAACTCTTCTACCAATGCATCATCAATTGGTATCTCTACTTCATCTTGAACTTGATCCTTTTTTATATCTATGCCCTTCAAAAATGCTTTCATTATAGATGAGAGTAAATTCTCATCTACAATATCACAGTGTTGTTTTAGCTTAACATATGCCATCCTATTTCCTGATTGTTTTATTTGCTCTATTAAAACTAGTACCTTATATAAGTTATCAGGACATCCCTTAACTACAATTTCTTCTGTTATAAACTCTTTTACTAATTGTTCTGATGTTTTTATTAACATTTTAATTCCTCCTAAATTAGTTAAATTTTCTTTCTACTATATTTGCATACACATTACCTTTTTCATCAGTATTATGCTTTATAGTTAATGTACATTTCTTGCCTGCTAACTCATCAATATTTATCTCATTTGGAATATTGCCATTGTATACATCCATTAAGAAGTTGAAGCATTTCGACTTTTCTGCTTGAGATACCATTATCTTTTCTTTCTTTTCCTGTTCTGTCACTCCAACACTAATGTTATAAATTACTTCAAGAAAATCTCTAAACCCCCAATCTGTTTTACAATCTCTTAAGTAAATTATTTTTTTTATTATTGCTTCATACTCACCTTCATTTAAAGTAGCCTTCGCCCCAGTTTTTCCTAATACTTCTTTGTTATTTCTAAAAATCATTTGTAATCCTCCTTTTATTTACACCAATTATTACTTACTAAACTATCAACAATAATTGGGATATCTTTGACTATAGTTTTCATCCCGTCAACCATACAACTTTCTAAAATGTTTTTTGCTTCTTTAGCCTCATCTTGTGGTACTTCTAAAAGTATTTCATCATGTACCACAGCAACTAATCTCCAAGAATCTTTCATCCTTTCAACAAGTAATGCCAAAGCTTCTTTTAAACCTTCTGCTGCTGAACCCTGAATTGGCAAATTCAATCTTTGAGTCATTGATAAACTACCACCTTGCCACCTTCTTCCCCCTAATGTCTTTATATAATCTGCTTTTAATAAAGCATCTTGAAGTTCTTTTACCTTTGGATAAACATTAAGAAATTCAATTCTATATTTCTCTGCTTCCTCCAATGATGTAGTAATACCACTTTTTCTAAGATTTTTCTGAATACCATAAGCAGTAATTCCATATACTATTCCAAAATTTAAGCTTTTAGCAACTTGTCTTTCTTCTTTAGAAATTTCATCTATTGGTTTCTTAAAGACTAAACTTGCTGTTCCTAAATGAAGATCTATACCATTGTTAAAATAACTCTTCAAAGCTTCATCCTTCGATATTGTTGCTAGAACTCTAAGTTCAATCTGTGAGTAATCTGCACCCACTAGCTTGTACCCCTTATCTGCAACAAAAAACTCTCTACTATTTCCTGGCATAGCTTGAAGTGGTGGATTATTACAAGACATTCTTCCTGAACTTGCACCCATTAATCTCCAGTCTGCTCTTATCCTCCCATCATCATTAATGAATGTCTTTAGCTTTTCACCATAGGTTTTAATCTTTGTTTGAAGTCTTCTATACTTCCTAATAAGTTTGATTACTTCGTGTTCATCAGAATATTTTGCTAATTCATCATCTGATGTTGAATGCAGCTTAATCCCATACTCTGCAATAGCTTCAACTAATTGCTTTGGCGAATTAAGATTTAACTCTTTCCTATCAAGTAAGCCTTTAATCATAATCTCTAATTCAATAGCCAATCTTCTATCATCATCTAATCTAGCATTCCATTTATCATACTCCATATTAATACCATTACTTTCAAGCATTACTATAGCTGGTAGAGCTCTTCTTTCTCTTTCATAAACAGTTAAAAGATTATTCTCTACAAGTAAATCTAAAAGTTTATAGTATAAAGCTCTAGTGTGCTCAACATCCTTTACTGCATAGTCAATATGCTCTTGAGTTATCTCAGTTTCTTGCCAGTTATCACTATGTTGCATAGACTTGTCCATATCAACATCAAGATATTTTTTAGCTAAAGCTTTTAAGCTTAACTTTTCTTCCCCTAATACTTGAGCCATAAGTAATGTGCAATGATAATTGTTTACTCTATAGCCCTTACTCTGAAAGAATCCAACATCAAACTTAGCGTTATGAAACACCTTAATAATATTCTTATCATTCAAAATACTTTTAAGTCTTTCATCTACACTTGTTGTTGTGACCACTTCATTAAGTCCCTTAGAAAAAGCTATTAATTTTATCTTTCCAGTTCTAAAGTCTAACGAATCAGTTTCTGTATCAAAAAAGAATACTTCATTATTCTTCATGTACCTTACCTCCTTAGATGCATGTTATTAACTTTTTAAAGATCATGTTTTATAGCTCGTTTGCTACAGTTAGAGTATATAATTTTTAGTAATTAATTTATCCACCTTAAAACTCTAGATTCAAAATTTAATTTACATTTTTGTAAATTAAAGTATTTTAACAAATAAAAAAAATATAGATACTTCTAATTTAAATTGAAGTATCTATATTTGTTATGTATTATATTCTGTTTCTTAATGTGCTTCTTTCTAGTAATATTTCTTTATTATTCTCAATTAAGTATTTTAAATTCTTTAATATTCTTTGCTTCATTTTTTTATCATCATTAAAACCTAAATAATTTACTACATCAACTTTCTTAATTTGATTAGCTATTTCTTCTTTAGACTTTGAGGTTATAGCATTAAAAGCCTCATCCTTCAAAGCTTTGAAATCTAAAGTTCCTACTTCTAATAAATCATTAACAATTTTATTTTTTAATATTAATAATTCACTAATCTCATTACACAAACTCTTGTATGTTTCATCTTCTTTACCAAAAGCATATATTAACTTATTAATTTCAAATCTCATTTTAGAAGGGCGATATATAACTAAATCCATCAATGCTAATTTTGAAATCTGCCTTGCCAACTCTTTTTTTGATAAATTAGCATTTTCATATAGATCTATTACTATATTTATATAAAATATCAAATTATATTTACTTTCTATATTGTAAAATTTTATCAGACCATCTATATAATGTATATCTTTGTTAATTTCATAATACAAATCTACTAATTCATCATAACCTGTTGAAAAATCTGCAAGTGTCATTTCTGATACTTTAGCATAATCCATTTTATCAAAAATAGTTTCTTTAGTTCTATTTCTAGATTTCTTATTAATTGGCATAGTATTAATCCTAGCATTGAAGTTTGTCTTTATTTCTAATAACATTTTTTCTGTGTAAATTTTAGATGGAATCTCTGCATGATTCATTTTCTTATTATATACCTTTAAAAAACCTTCTAAAAATGTATCACTATCTAAATCATCTAATTGAGATTTACCTTTCAGATTTTCTAGACATGCCATCGCTAAAGTAATGTCATCAAAATCTTCTTTATCAAATTCAAGTTTAACATTTTTATTTTTAGCCGATTCCATTATCTTAGCAAATACTTTATCTATAATATCTATTGTATCTGTTACAACTTCTTTATTTTCTTTAATTTCCTCAGGTATACCAGTTAATAAATTTTCTTTATCTTGACTTTTTACCTTATCACATATCTTATTAAACAAATTTCTATTTTCTTCATTACTTATATCTTCATCTAGTATTTGTGCCTTAGATCTCTTTATTCTTCTTTTATTATATGATTCTCCTATCCAAGCCAAAATAATTTCATCTTTAAACTCCTCAAGAGTTATTAATTTATACTTTTCCTTAAACACTCTTTCTAACTCTTTATACCCATCGCTATTATTCTTATATCCCCATCTATCTGCTACTGAAAAACTTGTTACCAGTGAAACTAATCTATAATTTATTGCATTTTCTAATCTCATAACATCTCCTACTTATATAGTTTTTATATAAGTATACTCAAATATTATTACTAAAGAAAGTATCGTGGTATAGGTGGCAAAGTAGCTATCTATAAACACTTTAGAAGTGCCAAAAAAAATTATACAAATACTTAAATAATATTTGTATAATTTTTATTAAATTCACAGAAATTTTCTTATAAAACTCTCCGAAACATTAAATGCACTACTAGCTTTGCTAACAGCCTCAGATTCACTTAATCCTTTAGCAATTAACTCTAATACCATAGCTACTATTTGTATAATTAATATTACACTCATTATTATCTTTCCTCCACAACTAATTATTTACATATGCATAGTAATATGTTTGCCCATACTTTGATTCAAACATTATCTCTGGCTCTATATCCAATACTTCTTCATATTCATCATAGTTATCTATAATTTCTCTAGCTATTTCTTCAATTGAAGTACTTTCTAAAAAGTAATCTATAATGGTATCCTTATCAAATAATCTGTCAATGTGATAAGATGAGCTAAGTATTTCACCTATCTCATCACTAACATACTCCCTTAAATCTTTTAGCTTAGAATACATAATAATATCATCAAGCTTTGAATATCCTCTGAAAGTAATTTCTTCATATATTGCCTTTGCTTCTATTATATTAATTTCCTTTATATGATTTTTAATAAAGAAATATAATTTGATAACATCATCCTCCACTTCTTCCCCTAGTTCATCTACTAAAACTAAAGTTGCATCTAAATCGTTCATTAAAGTTTCTTTTATCTCATTATCATCCACCTTTGCCACTAAATCCTCTAGCTTTTGTACTATATCTTTGTCAATGTTATTATATTTTTCAATTAACTTAGTTAAATCCTTCATAAAGAATACATTTAAAATCTTTGATTTATTTTTCAACATAACTCTGCCCCTTTCCCCCTTAATATTCCTCTGGTAGCAACATTGTGCTATAAACTCCTGAATCTATTACATATATCTTTATATCTTCATTAAACTCTAAGTCTTTTGCATTAATTTTGATGAATGACTTATACTCTGGAACCTCTTGTGTATGTTCTATATTTATAACATCTCCGGCTCTGCTTAACTTAAAAACTTGCAAATAGTCCTTTTCTATTTTCAAATTATCAACTAAACTCCATAGTAATATCTGCAATTGTAAATCTATTTTTTCATTAATGCCCCTTGTTATATATCTATTCTCTTTATCAAACATAATAAATCCTCCAAACAATAAAGATGTAATTATCATTAATACAATAATTACACCTTACTTTTCGTTAATTAATTTCTTTAATTGTTCTATAAACTTCTTACTAAACAACTTATCTTCTAATGCTTTCTTTAACAGTTGTAAAAATAATTCTTCTTGAAGATCTAGTGGTCTTACTAGCAATTTCATACCATATCGTTGCTGATCTTTGTATACACTAAATCTTAATTCTTCTCTATTTCCTTGTGGTTTAACTATAATTTTCTCTAATGCATAAGTATATTCCTCATCTGCTATTATACTTTGCGAAATCAATGAACAATACTTAGTTTCCTTAATAGCTTTCTTTGCCACCTCTCCACCTCCTACTCTTCTACTAGAATATCCATTAATTCTTTAGTGGCAACTACAACCACTGCATAATCTGAAGACAAAAGAAAAAGAGATAAACAATATTGCTTACCTCCTTCACATTCAATATTATCAACATACTCTGGAATAATATCTTTTACTATATTCTCTTTTGCTTCAATAACATCATCTTTAGTTTCTAGTATTAATACATACCCTCCTAAATCTGCATCAATATTTCTTTCTATCCCATAGCTCTCATCTAAAATATTTAATTGCTGTTCAATATTTTTTGCCACCTCACCCTCTAAACTTATTTCACTCAAATGGCTTAACTTACTAATCTTTCTCATTAATACTACCTCCATTACTTTTTATGAACCTATAGGAATTATCTATCTAGTATAGATATCCTTTCAATATAATAATATATATTTATAAATTAACTTTATTTCAAAAAAATTAGAGAGATATACGTAAGCGTAAAAAATTAAGTACCTAGATAGCATATCCTCCCAATTGATAAAATTAAGAAAAAGATTATTAATGGGAGGATATAATTATGTCTAGAAAATTAGATAATGCAACCTGGGAAGAATATATTAATAAATTTGATGCATGTAAGGGGACAATAACTGTTAAAGATTTTTGTATAGAAAATAAACTTACTAAAAGTCAATTTTATTATCATAAAAAAAGATTAGAGAAATCAGAAGTTGAGAATAACACACCTGTTTTTCATGCTATCTCTTTAGATAGTAAAGAAAAGACTATCAAAGAAAATACATTTGCTTTGAATGAAGTAAAAATTACAATAGGTAATGCTATAATAACTATACCTGTTAGTGAAGCTATTCTAATATCATCAATAGTAAAGGAGTTAGCTGCAAAATGTTAAATATAGATAAAGTAGAAACAGTTTATCTTGCCTGCGGCTACACGGATTTAAGGAAAAGTATTGATGGGTTAGTTATGATAGTTCAAAATCAATTCAAGCTAAATCCTTTTGAAAAAGCGTTATTTGTTTTTTGTAATAGACAAATGGACAAATTAAAAATTCTTCACTTTGACGAAGGTTTTTGGCTATATTATCACCGTTTAGAAGCGAATCGCTTCAAATGGCCTGCTACCACAGAAGAAGCATTGAAAGTAAATATAGAAGAATTACGGTGGCTTCTAAAGGGCTACGAAGTAAGAACAAAATCTAAGTTTAAACCTATAAAACAAAGTAATTATTTTTAAAAGTTTATCACTCCAAAACCGTTGAAAAACCTTTATTTTCAACGGTTTTTGTGATATAATAAATATATAAAATAAATCTAAAGAGGTAATCATGAATCACGAAATTTTAACTAATGAACTTGATGAAAATACAAAATTATTAATTGAAAAAATGGAAAAAGAATTAAACTCAAAAGATGAGGAAATAAGAAAGCTTAAAAACGAATTAAATTTCTTAAAAGCTGTTATAACAAATAAAAATAGAAAGATATTTGGAGTATCTAGTGAAAAGGCAGATGCTAATCAACTATCTTTTTTTAACGAGGCCGAAAAATATAGTGATTCAAAGGTGGAAGAACCTGCTTTAGAGGAAATTACATATAAAAGAGCTACGAAAAATACATATACAGGAAAGAAAGATAATCTAGCAAACTTAGAAAGAGCTGTTATTGAACATAAATTAGAAGGTGCTGACCTTAACTGTAAAGAATGCGGAGAGCAATTAGTTGAAATAGGTGTAAAATCAAAAAAAGAGATAATTAAATATATTCCAGCTAAACTTATAGTTGAAGAACACGTGATTTACAGCTACGCTTGTAAATCCTGCGAAAAAGAAACCAGTGAAAGTAATATAATTTCAGCAGAAGCTCCACAAACTATTTTTTATAATAGTATGGCTTCTAATGAGTTAATTGCTCATACTCTTATACTTAAATATCAACATGCTATGCCTCTTTATAGACAAGAAAGCTATTTTGATATGATGGGTGCTACTCTTTCAAGACAAACTCTATGTAACTGGACTATGTCAGCAGCGGAAGCTTTAAAACCAATATATAACCACATGAAAAAAGAATTACTAAGCAGAAATTATATTCATGCCGATGAAACTACTCTAAGAGTAATTAATGATAATGGAAAAGATTCTAAATCTCAAAAATATATGTGGTTATATATGAGCGATACTAATTCAAAGCCGGTAATTTTATATGATTATCAAAGTACCAGATCCAGCTCTTGTCCTAAGAATTTCCTAGGAGATTTCAAAGGCTTTCTCCAAACGGATGGTTATAGTGGTTATAACTCCGTTACAAAGGCTACAAGGGTGTATTGCTTAGCTCACATAAGAAGATACTTCCATAATATAATTGTAGACTTAGATGAAGAAGCCCTAAAAAATTCTAGAGCAATAATAGGGTTTAATTATTGTAAGCAAATTTACAAACTTGAAAAAGAGCTTAGAGAATCCTTTTCAAGTAAGGACGATTATTATGATATTAGATTTAAAATAAGAGCTGAAAAATTAGCTCCAATTATAGATAACTTTATTGATTATGTTGAAAGAGAAATAAAAGATGCTCTTCCAAGAAGTCCGCTTGGTAAAGCACTTGATTATGCTAAAAAACATTTACCAGGATTAAAAAATGTACTACTAGATGGTTCTTTAGAAGTAGATAATAATGCAGCGGAAAAAGCTATTAAACCTTTCGTTATAGGTCGTAAAAATTTCCTTTTTGCAAACACTGCTAAAGGTGCAACTGCAAGTGGCAATATTTATAGCATTGTTGAAACTGCCAAGGCTAATAAATTAGTTGTAGAAAGGTATTTGGTTTATTTATTTGATAATCTATCAAAGATAGATGTATCCGATAGCGAAAGCTTAGATAATCTTATGCCTTGGTCTAATAAGATCCCTGAAAACATGAAAATTAAAGATAGGAAATAAATTAATCCTAGTAAAGCTTAATAAATTGCCTTACTTAGGATATTTTAATGCTATTTTTGAAGTTATTAAAGGTACTAAAAATTTGACGCTTACGACAAAATGTTGAAAATAATGACTTAAAATATAAAAAAAGCACCAACCAGAGAATATTTTCTCCAAAGTTGGTACTTATAATAATTCTTTACTTTACATCTCCACCTCAACTTTCCCCTCATACTCGAAGTCTACCGTGAACTTGTCCTCATACACCAAATGCTTTCCAATCGGTATCCCTATCAAATTCATCAATAATCATTGGTACCTACTTTTAAAAGCTGGAATATGAATCTATCATTAACCCAAGTTTTGATATTATTAGCCATAAACTTTTTTTTACCCTTATTCGTGTATTTGAACATCTACAGCAGTATCTTCACTTCTTACCTCATAACGTTTTTCAGGCTTACCATATACGTTAACCAACTGATGACTTGTTGAAAATGAATTATCTTCAAGATAGGTATTACTTCCAAAAATCTTTTCTTCCATATGTTGAGATTCATATTCAATCCAGTTTTGCTGTTCCTTGCATAGTTTTTCAACTCTCTTTATCATAGTCAGATTTTCAACATTCTCTGTAGAATCATCTGGCATTACTATGAACAAATAATCTCTAGCTCTACTTATTGAAACATTTATAATATTGAGCTTATTGAGAAACATTTCTTTTGAAGCGGATATAGCTGGTGGTGGGTTAAATAATGCCATAATAATGTCACATTCATCACCTTGAAATCCGTGGATTGTCCCTACTTGTACATCGATATTTGGAGGAAGCTTGAAAGATGCTATCAATTTATCAATCAAATCAGCTTGAGCACGATAAGGTGCTATCAATCCTATACGAAAGAACTCTTCTTCATTTTCCCTTGCAAGGTGAGAAGCTATATACTTTACAAACTCCAATACAAAAAGTGCCGAATAGACCTGATAATTACTTTTACTTTGTAACCGTTTCGGACGATAAACACTCTCATATTTGCTTACAGGGAATTTTATAATATTTAATGGCTTTATATCAATAAATTCTTCTATCAGTAATTGTCGTCGCGAATTTGAGGTACGGTTATGCTGCAAGACCCCGCCATATGCAAACTGGCTAAACACTTCACCTATTTCTGGTATACTTCTATATTGAGTAGTTAGTAATTTAACAGGGTACTGATGAGGTATAGTTGTTGGCTTAGAAAATGATTTTAGTTCAACCATTGTATATATATTTTCATTTTTCCAGATACCCACAGTGGTGATTGGTTCAATTTGGAAAGGGTCTCCTGCAATTATAAATTTCTTAGGTGTCTTCTTATAAAGTGGAAATATAATGTTTACCAATGGTATCATTGACGCTTCATCTATAATTATATAGTCCCACTTAAGCTCACTCAAATGAACTCTTGTATTTGAAGCTGGAAGGAAATAGTCGTATGGAAAACGTGCAATTGTAGTAACTGTTACATTTCTTGAAAAATCCCTAATATCTAAAGTCTTGTCACGAAAAACACCGCTCTGCTCAATTACACTATCATTAGTAGCACCAAATCTAACAAGCCAATCAGCATAACTGTGATCAGTATCCATAATTTCCATAACACGACGCACAAGAACATCTGCCGCTTTGTTTGTTGGAGTGAGAACAAGGACTTTCAATTCTTCAGCTTCTTTCATAAGAGGAAGAAGGACTTCTCTTGCAAGGTGCGTTGTTTTCCCAGTACCAGGCGGCCCAAAAACAAATTCGATATTATCACAAAGATTGCGTTGCATATCATAATTTTCACTTAAGTCTAGTTTGTTGAATGCTTTCCGTAGTTCCTCTAATAGAAACACTGGATTCTTTGCCTCAATTCTCGCCTCGGTTACGAGTGATAAATCAACTCCATCAATCTGTGCATTAGTCTTTAATTTAGCTCTTAAAGTATATGATTTTACGTTAACAACTTCGACTGCTACTTTTACCATCGGCTTATCAGCAAAATGTAATTCAAGAGGAATATCCGCAAGATCTTCCATAGACTGAGGAATATATCTACTTGGATGCTTTAAAACAAGGGTTCGAGAGGTACCTTCCTCACGTTCAACCTTCGAGAAGGTTATTGAAATTTCTCTGCTATTAGCCGTGTTCTCACTACTATTTAGTAATTCTAGTTCAAGTAAAGCTTTGAACCACCCGAATGAATACTTATTTGCATTTATGGCTTTTTGAGTCAAATCATCAATATACGCGATTTCTGCTATCTCTTTTGCACTTCTTTGCTTTGCTTGCTCAATTCTCTTGCTAAAATCTATAGATGGCTTTATATAGTCATCCTCGTCAAAATCCATTTTAATTTCATTGTCACCATCATTGCTAATTTCTTTAGATTTTGGAATAGATGTAGCTCTTTTGCTAATATCCTTTACTATACGAGAAACTGAGGAGTTTTCTGAGTCAGAATTGATTTCTTCATCAGCTTCATCACCCTTAGTTTGATGAGTTAGAGCATGTTTATTAGAACGATATTGTTCGGCAAAACGCTTAAGTTCTTCGGGTGGAATATCAGAAAGAGCTTCAACTAGTTCAAGTTTTGCTCGTTGCTCATCTGTTAAGTAGTCCTCATAATGTTCTTCTTCAATACCCAAGAACTGTAACAGTTCTTTTGCTTCCTCACTGGTGGTGTCATATTGTGGAGAAATAGTTTTCAAAGTTAATTCTTTTGCAGAAACAAGACTACCTTCTGCATTAAGAAGCCACGGAATTGTTCGCAACTGGACTACAGTCCTTGATTCAAACCTATCGCTGCGTGAATAACGAAAAAAATACTCATAGCTACCACTTAAAACACTATTGAAGCCATTAAAACGGGTACAAACTGAAGAAATAACTTTGAGTAGTTGCTTCCACATAACAACCGAGTTATCTGGTGTGATATGTTCCATTATCTCTTGACATCCATCAATGTATCGTTCTATCCATTTCTGACCCCAAGTCGAACGAGGCCATGTTTTCTGTATTTTTATAGCTTCTTGAGAACTAATTTCACGTGACAGAACCTTTGGCACATTCTTTGTACCAAGCTCGGTTAAAAAACTAATCAATTCTTTTTTATCATTTTCCCCAACCAGCTTTATATATTCATCTAGCTCTACAAATCTGGTATCTGGTTTTGATTTAAACCATTGGCAAAGTAGTTCATTGGGAAAATATAACTCACTGGCTTTACCACGATAAACTGTAGCATCTTCGGTAGATCGATAACTGACAAATTCACACTCCTTGATTAAGTCTATAAAGTCTTCAATTTCTGATTGTGGACATTCTTTATAATACTTAAAAAACTTTCGAAAATGTGGGTCAGTATCAATTTTACCACCAGCCTTATACTTAGGTAGAATAATATTGTAAATCTCATCTCTAAGCGAAGGCTCCTTAATTCCTAGACCACGAATAAACTCAACTGTGTCTTCATTATCTAATAAAAGCGTATTAACAGTTTCATATCCGTTAACATCTTCAGCTGGAAAGAATAGAACAGGTTGTCCATTTTCATCAAAGGCAGCAACAGCTTTTCTATCTTGATTTAGAAAAATTGGTTTCTTCTGTACAAGTTTAATACGTTCTTTTGAAGCAGATATATACTTGTAAAATTCATGCAACCATTCAATAGTTTGCATCTCTATGAAGGCAGAATCTATTTTTGAAATAATTTTATCTTGTCCCAACCAGTCATTAGTAATCGAATCTAAGTATCCTGCAAGCTGCTTTTCATTACGCAATACTTCAGCCCTTGATAATGATGAGAAAACCCATTTGGCATCTTTGTTTCCAGTTATCCTTGCCAATTGAGAGTTTTTGAATAAATTTGTGGTTAAACAATTATTAGCCCATTGCGAATACTCAACTAAGTACGCATTTTGAGTAGACGTATAGCCATCAACGGTTGGTAATAATTCTTCGCTACCCATTTTATCCTTTATAGCTGTATAAAATGGCAGGAATGATATCTTTCTTTTATCATTTACATCACTAAACTTACTTCCATCGTAAGGAATAATTTTAAATATCTCATCATTAATAATTGAGTGACCACTTTCTTTACCAATATCTCTAAGATAAATAAGGCTATCTGCTGCCAAAGCTGACAATAACTCAATCATCTCTTTATTATGTTTCACTCCTGCACGGATACCTTCACGGCTATCTGTAAGTAGGAACGGAGCATGAAGGATGAAATTCAAACCTGTTACCTCTTTTGTTGGGAAGAAACAAAAAGCGGCGTGTTGTTTTGCAATCAGATTTTCTTTTTCATCAAAAAAGAATCCAACTGAATATACATTTCCATTTATATCTTTGCGAGAAAATAACCATAGATTATCATCATATATCTCATCCCCATCATTTTGTGTCAGGCAAACGGATTCTGCAACAGTATCGTTTAATTGAACTTTTTTCGCTACAGATTTGCCATATAACCCCACTTCATCTGAAATTTCATAAGATATCTCTTTAAGACAGGATAGAAATAAAAGCGGATAATCTAATGTACGAAGTTTCTCAGAAATATCTTCATATGCTTCTGTTGCATTTCTTTCTGAATGATCAAAGGGAAAAACAAATAGTGTTTCGTATGGCTTCCTGCCAGGGAAATCTTCGCTAATTTTTTTTGGAACAATAAAACGATCTATTCTAAAAAAGATGTTAGGGTCATAAATATGCGGTGTTAAAGTGTACTGAAACACAGATTTAAACCCTACACCAAATTTGCCAATTTTATTTGGCGCTTTATTTTTGGAAGAGTTAGCAATAGACGTTATCCCGTTTATATCTCCTAATTGGCCGTTAGCTGCATCTTCACGTTCTGTCTTTGGGTTAGAAATTGAAAATTGCCTTGCTCCATTATGCGCAAAAACTAGTTTATCTTTGTACAAAACAAACCTAGCAGCTGTAGCTTCTGCATCATCTGCATTCTGTAGTAGTTCATATACAAAGTGTGCTTGATCAGAATATTTTTCAACCACACTATTTTTAACACCACTTAAGGCAGGATCATCGAGAGCGTCTGCAAGACCCTCTCTATGACTTGATAATTGTTCAAAATATATCTCATCTTGAGTATTCATAAATACTTCCCCCAGTCTATGTTTGAATTAAATCATTTATCAATACTTTCTCTAAAACAACCTATCGATTATATCCCTAATCTTCTTAGAATCAATACCGCCATTTTCAGTATCTTCAGTTATTATAAGATTTCCACCTTCTTCTACAGGTACTATACCATTTTCCCTATAGAGCTCTTTCTTAGCTTCCCATCTTTGTCTATAATCAGTATCAAACATCATTCCGCAATGCTCCCAATAATAAGTTTCTCCTGAAGCATCATCTTCAATAGTGAAATCTGGATAACGGGTAACGCCACGTACAATTAGTGGCTTTTCGTAGGAATAATCTATGCCTTTTTCAAATAAATGATCTGCAATAATGACCTCAGATTTAGATCTAACAAGCTCTCCTCTAGCTGTACGATGTATAAGTCTTTCCTCAAGGAAAGTATTTTGAACTTCAACTATTGAAGGAGCTTCAAAGAGGTTTGTATATCTTTTAGCAGCCTCACAATAGACTTCAGAAGCATACTTCTTCAGATCAGAAATTACTCCTTGATGTAAAACTATAATTCTTTCCTCTTGTCTTGTAAGAGCTGTATATAATAATTCTCTTGATAAAAGCCTACAAGGATTAGGCAATACAAGTACAACTATACCAAACTGACTTCCTTGAGCCTTATGAACCGTAAGAGCATAAGCTAATTCAAGTGTAGCTTCTCTCTCTTCTCCAAAATCTTTATCTGAAAAGCCATAGTGATAACCAATTTGGGAAGAAAATTCAATCTTAAGTTCCCAAGGTAATCCTTTCATGTTTTTAGTCTTAAATTGTCCTTGAACAACTCCAATTTCTCCATTTGCCAAATACTCTTGCGCACCTTCTTCAGGCCATACATTATCTCTTCTGTGATTAGCAACATTAATTACTTTATCACCATACACTATCTCCTCTATACCCATAGGTTTAGGTATCTTTCTCCATTTATAATTTGCAGACTCAACAGTACTTCTCTTAAAAGTCTCATGTATAAGCCTATTTATTTGAAATACACCTTGTGGCATGGTTTTAACTGGTGATAAAATCTGCCATTTTTCTGCAGTCTTTGCTGTGCCTTTATTAAAGTAAGTATAACCATTGGCTTCAATTGCTCCTAAAGATTTATCAAAGTTAACAATATCCTCTTTATCTTTTAGTTTAAGTTCCTTCACTAAGGTTTCAAGTAAAAGACTTTCGAGTTGCTCATTGGTATCCCATTTAATAAATTGTATTCTTGAGGATGAATTGTTTTTCAAAACTTCCTCAAAGATATCATCTTCTGCAGCTGCCATTGATCTGCCGCTAAACCATTCAGCCATTCTTAAATCTGATCTATCCTCTCCTGTCTGTCTTCTAGGAATGGTTAATTCTCCATAACCTTGTGCGACTTTAGGAAATATAGTTTCTATATTACTAGGCTTCAACTTTGCTACTATATCAACAAAAGGTCTACCCGGTCCAATTGGAGGCAATTGACTTGGATCGCCTACAAGTATTAACCTATGAACCCCTTTTAAAGATTGAATCAAAGCTGCAAGCATTTCTTCTGTTAGCATGGAACTTTCATCAATTATTACTGTCCTTGGTGCCTCCTCTGCCGGTCTATCAGACAATTTATACTGTTGTGTTCTATAATCAAATCTTTTACTTTTACCTAGATGTTGTGCCAAAGTACATGCCTTAATATCAATATTGCCAGTAAGTTTTTCTCCTAATTCTTTTATTACTTCTTCTACACGAACTCTTGCTTTTCCTGTTGGTGCTAGAAGTAACACTCCGCCTGCTGCTATATCTTTTTGACTGCATAATATTGATAATAACGTAGTTTTACCAGTACCAGCTGGTCCTATTAATATTGAAAATCTTGACTGTGACAATTCCTCTAAAATTTTAGTTTTCTCTACTCTTGCTCTTTCTTCCTTATCTCGTTCCTTAATAGGCATACTAGCCAAAGATCCAAAGGCACGGTCAACTGCTGCTCTCCAGTCTTCATTTATACTAATTCGTTTACCACCTAATCTCTTAGTAATTTCCCTTCTTATAATATCATCCATTTGAGCAAGCCTTTTAAGTTGATAGGCTCTAGAGCCATCTGCCATTTCTACTAGTTCAATTGCGCCCTCAAAGTAATTTTCAACAACCTGCATAATATCACTATTAATTTGGCAAGCAGGCTCAATTGAAAGATTTCTTATTTTTTGTATAATAAGTCCTTTTGGCTGAAGTGTATGTCCTTCTAAAGCAGCAGTTTCAAGTAAGTTAATAGTAAGCGCCCTAACTCTTCTTTTATCTGTACCTGTATCAACAGCTGAAGGTTCTTGAAGCGGAAACTTCTTTTGAATACTTTCTATAGGAAACACTCCCATATCAATAGTGGATAAACTAACCTTCTCAATGCAATTTCTAGTTGACTCGTAAATTAGATAAGGATTAGCAAGTAGTTCACTATCAGTACCTTTAATTAATTTTTGCTCTCTTTCTTCTTGGACATAAAGCAGCTGTGCTTGTAGTGAGGTTAACTCAAATCTGCTCAGAAGCTTTAATAAGGACTTTCTCTCTTCAGATAGTACACTCCAGGTTTCTTGCAAGGTTTTACCTATTCTTGAGGCTAATTGTGGTGAAAGATGCTTTTTCGGATCCATAAACATTTTATCTATATATAGCCAAGGATCTTCCTCTTCTCCAATCTTCTCCATTATTTCTTTTGCAACAAACATACCAAGTTCAATTCCAAAGGCATTTAATGCTGCTCCCAAGCCAGGATAAGCTCCTCTCATCTGCCATACTTCAGAGAGTTGTTCATTTATCCAATTTAAACCTCTATCCCAAGGACCACTTATGTAGTCTTTAATCTTAGTTAAAGCACTAGCACAGGAAAGTAAAGCATTTATAGCTGCATCATGAGTAACATGTTCAGTGGCATAAGAAAACTCCTCTCTTCTTTCATCTGGTGCAAAGGCTACAACTTCATTTATATCAAAAGTTGGATTTTCTTTTGAATATTCTATAAGCTCTGCATAGGGCATAATAAAGCCTTCCTTAAAATCTGGTCTTATTGAGTGCTTTATCATGGTTTCCCACAACATAGCTTTTGTATCTCTTGCCTCTGTATAATCATACTCTTTAGCTGGAAGCATTCCCTTTACTTTTCCGATACCTATGATGACTCTTTTTGAATCCTCTACAAAAGGTACTTGTTTAGCATAAAATATACAAAGAGATTCTCCAACTTCTATTTCCGAGAAAAAGTAATTCATAATCTCTCTTTGATTATATTTAGATTGATACCAAATAGTTTTAAAGGGAAGCTCAGGCTCCTTTGAAATATCAACTTTTAGTCCTAATTCTTCTTTTAAATACTTATAATTTTCCTTCATCATCCAACCAAAAGGAACTGCTGCTGCAGAATAAGCTGGATACTTTAGCAAAGTTGGTGCAAAGTGACCATGCGTTTCTGGTGAAGAATCCTTGTAAGGATGTGATACAAACCTTTCAAATTCAAAAGGAGCCATAAAAGTTCCTCTTTCTGCAATACAGCATGGCCATTTATTTTGTTCAAGAAACTCTATAGATTTACCAGCTACCTCTTCTTCAAGTTCATCTTCTCTTTGCTCTGCTATTCTCCTTAACCTTAAGCAGGAGTCATTATGGCTTGGATTAAGACATACTGTTCCTGACCACCCATTATCATGCCAAGGCACTCTTATAGATATATGTTTAATTATCTTCTTACCCAATTTTATACCCCCTCATATTATTTAAAACTCAATTTTTAAGCCTTCTCTAGCTATAATTTCACTCCCATTATATTGCAAAGTTATCCCCTTAATGCTTAGGCCTTCCTCAACACAAGTTCTTAAAAGTTCTTTATATTCCTTATAGTAGTCGTCTATAATTACCTTTCTTACTATAGGACTAAGAGAAACAAAATAATACTGTACTCTATACCCTTTATTAAGTAGCTCTCCAAGCTTCTCTAATTGGTGAATAGCTCTCTCCATTGGTACATTAGGAAAAGTTACCTCACGTTTTACTCCGATTATTGATTTTGCCTCTATTATAGTTGTCTGTTGTATTTATCAATCTCTAAAAAATAACATCCATTCATCTTTCAGAGAATGTTCTGTAATATTATTAGCATCAATAAAATAAACATAGGTATAGTTAAGAATATCTCCTAGGTCTTCTAAATAATCCTTCGAATAAAGAACATTTCTATCTGTTGCTACTATAATAAACCTTGGTTCACCATTATATCTTTCACTGTAGAAATCCACTAAAGCATAGGCCTTGAAGCTTTTAAAATTACTTCGTCCATTATGATGTTCATACTTTTCAAATACTTCCTTAAAATCTTCAGGAAACTCCCTATTACCTGTACCATCAGGAACTAATTCAAGCTTAGCAATAAGTTTAGGAGGTTTCATTGTGATATTTCTTTGGTGTTCTACCTCTGATATTCTTTCTTCTTTTCTTGCCTCTATATCAATTAAAGCAGCATTCATTTGGTTAATTAGTATAGTATTTTTGTTGTCTATATTATCCTGCTGATATTGAGCAAGTCTTTCAAGTGTATCATTGTACTGTCTTTGGAAGGTCTTATTCAAGAAATCACTTAACTTCTCAAGCTGTTTATCTCGCTTAGCTTTTATATTTTTTTCAATTCTGCAAGTTCTTTATAAACATAAGCTAAAGCTTCCTTGCTTTCAACCTTGTCCAATTGAATACAATCTCCACTAAAATTAAATCCTTGTAACCAATAGGTATCTAGACTCTCAATTTTGCCATTACTTCTCTTAGCAAAATAAAAAACTTTACTAATTAATTCTTTTCCAGTTCCATCACCTATCCCAACTTGATAAATCTCCACTGAGAGTGAATCTTTGCAGGGATATTTAATCATACATCTATCAAAGGCAATCTTTTCATACTCAGCCCTTGTAAGTTCTATACTTAGTTTAAATAAAGGATGGTCTTGGTTAATTAATGCTACTTCCTCTGCTTCAAGGGCTTTATGCGCAGTAAATTTATAGGACTCTAGGTTATCCTGAAGGTTAATTTTATTCTTTTTTGCAAAGTCTTTTATAAACTTTGGCAGTCTATCTATTCTAATAATTTTATTATCATTAGTTTCACTAAGACGTACTCTTTTTTTAGTTAAAATATTTTTACTGAAATTACTGTAAACTCTTACAGGTGTATGTTCTACAGAAAGTTCATACTGCTCTCTTCTTAGGCTTGTTAAATCGATAGCTTCCTCGTCAATTTTTTCTTTCTTATAAAATTCTAATAACTTCTTATGTTCCTCTGAAAGCACTTTATCCATATTAATAAGCACAGACTCTAGCTTCTCCCTATTTAAAACTGCTTGCTGCATCAAGGTTGGTAAGTCAAAATCATTATCCTCTAAAACCTCACCAATAAAATCATAGACTAAATCTGTACCTAAATCTTCTCGCATTTGTTCCATCTTATCAAGAAGCCTGGTCATAACCTCTCCCTCTCTTGTATTTTTTGCTACAAGATTGAAGACAAAAACCTCATTGTTCTGACCTATTCTATGTATACGACCCATTCTCTGCTCTAATTTGTTAGGATTCCAAGGAATATCATAGTTAATCATCTGATTACAAAACTGCAGATTTATAGACTCACCACCAGCATCAGTAGCTAACATAATCTTGCAAGCCCCTCTGAAAAGTTCCACTTGTTTTCTTCTTTCTTCAATAGAATACTTACCGGTAATTTTAGCTATTATATCTACATGATTAAGGAGCTTCCCTTCAAGATATAGCAGTGTATCCACAGATTCAGTAAAAATAAGTATTTTCTCACCTTTATTTAGTAAGCCCTCTTCACCAAAAAGAGTTTTTTCAAGTTCCTCATACTTTCTTTCTACTGAGGAAAATTTAAGCACTTCTGCTTTTTCAATTAAGCCTTCTAATACTTCCAATTCTACTCTCAACTCATCGAGGTCAATATTTATTATAGCCTTCTCCATTAAAGTCTCTAACTTTTCCTGAGTACCATAGTCTTCTTCCTCATATTGTTCAACTTCAGCTTCCTCAGTAGATTTCAATAATTTCTTTCTTTCCTCAAGAGTTACATTAAGAAGTTCCTTCAATCTCTCACTTCTACGTTTTAAGGATAAATAGATAGCCTCTATTGAGGAACTTAATCTTCTTTGGAGCAACATCATTGCAAAAGCAGTACTATTATTGCCATTATTCATCGCCTTATTAAAATAAAACCTTACATAATCCGTAACCTCTTCGTATAACTCTTTCTCCTTATCAGATAAGTTATATTCAATAGTTTTAGTTGTTCTTTTAGGAAACAAAGGTGTACCGTCAAAATTTTTTAAGTTCTCTTTAAGTCTTCTAACGATAAAAGGATTACTTTTATCCTTTAAAGACTCTCTTGCAGACACATTTGCAAAGATATCATAGTCCAGCAAACTCATAAGGTGCCTAAAATTTTCGGCATCCCCCTTATGTGGAGTTGCAGTTAATAGCAAACAATTCTCTACTTGTCTAAGTAAGCTTTCACCTAATTGATAGAGTTTTGTTCTAGTTACCTTTTTCTTTACTTTACCATGAGTATAAGCTGCTAGTTTATGAGCCTCATCAATTATAACTAAATCATAATCAGCTTCACTTAAAAGTACCTTTACATCCTCTCTAATAACCCAGAACATAGAGGCCAAGCAAAAATTGTTCTCTGCAAAAGGATTATGTCTTCTACTTTTTAGAGTCTCCCTTGTAATAATATCAAAGCTTAAACCAAACTTTTCGTAGAGTTCATTTTGCCACTGGGTTAATACAAGTGGAGGAACCAATATTAAAACACGTTGTAGCAGTTTTCTTGCTAGCAGTTCCTTTATAAGCATCCCAGCCATTATTGTCTTTCCAGCACCAGGATCATCTGCTAATAAAAAGCGCAGCTTGGGCATTTGAAGAAATCTTCCGTAAACCGCTTCTATCTGGTGAGGTAAAGGCATTAAATTTCTTCCTCCAAGAGCTCGGCTCTCTGAGTACTTTTCTTCTATTAGAAAGTTTTTAAATTGAAGAAAATGTTGAAGTTCTGAGGCTGTTAACTGAACTTGCTGTTCTTCAGAAGAATTTAACTTTTCTAAGGCAAGAATTTCATTCTTGTCTATCATTAATTCATAAAATCTTTGACTTTCTCTTCCTAAGGCTTCAATTAAATAATAATCCTCACTTACCTTTTCAAAATGCTTAATTTCTACAGTTTCAGGAAATTGCACTCCTCTAATTGTATCCCCCTGCTTCAGCATAATTCTTCCCCCTTTTAAAGGCTCAACATGTACGTATCTAGACCTTGTCTGTCAATTTTTATTTCTGTTGTATCTATTTCATTTATATTCAGCTTTAAATCAAAAGGAAATAATAAGTTCAAATTACTAATCATCGTTAAAGGCATAGTTTTATATTCAGACACACTTAAGAGCACCTTCAATAACCAGTTTTTTAACTTAACCTCTTCCAAAGCTGTTTTTTTGTTTAAGGTATAAACCTGATTTTTGCCACGTTCAATAATCCCCCAGGTTTTTAAGCTCATCAGAACTGCACTAGTTGCAACTTCAACACGTCTTCTATCTCCATATAACATTTTAATCCTTCTGCCCAGCTGTTGACTGGAAACCTCATTCTGTAATCTAAAAAGGTTACCCATTTCTTCAATAACATCTTTAAAAAAAGGATACGCTAGTAGAGTCATTCCCCAATGTAAAATTAATCGCTGTTCTTCTTCTAAAATTGGATATAATTCATAAGCCTGTTCCTTAATAGACTCCTGCTCCTTATCAACTAAGTACCAAATCTTCATAAGCATAGTAATAGCATTTTTTCTAGACTTATCTCCTTTTATATCTTGTTTAAGATACTCATCAAGCTTACCATACATATCTTTTCTGTCAGAAACTCTTGCTTCTTTTATTGTTACATCTAAATGCTTTAATTCAATTTTTTGATCAAAACCTACAGGTTTATGCATATTTAATTCTCCTTTTTGTTTTTTCCTACGATTTTTATAAAAGGTACAATTACCTCTTCTATACTCATTCCACCGTGACTAACAACTGTCTTCCCTTCTGCTACAAAAGCCTCTCCAGCTTTAGCCAATAGTGGGTACATTCCTTCAGGAAGAGCTGCACTATCCCAGGCTAGGGCCTTATACTTTTCTGCCGCTTCATCCCGTAGCACCTTACTGTTATATAACCTTAAGCGTTCACCTCTTGTATAAGCTAAAATTCCCTCTGTAATTTTTCCAACACCTCTACACTCTCTATTTCCATGATCTGAAACAATATAAAGCTCATAATTTTGCTCTAATAACCTTTCAAACAGTTCTTTTAAGTAGCCTTTCTTAAGCCAAATACTTATTTCAGCCTGTATGCCCTTGTAACCTTGTGTTGCTGAATGAACAAATTCATCAAATGTATCTATAACCACAGCAAGCACCTTATTATTAGCTTTAAAAGAAATTATTTCATCTTCACTATCTAAAGTGTTAACAATCTTTTTATAATCTACATAAAACTTTAATATACCCTGATTCTCCCAGAATAGCTGCCAATAATTACTCTCCTTTGAAGTAGTATTAATTGACTTTGAATAATACACTGGTAGTTCTCCAGCAAAAATAGCTTGCCTTGATATAGAAGTTATAGTTGGTATCCAAGCAAACACTCCATTTTCTTCAAATTCAAAAAAATCCTTCATACTATCTTTTATCTGAGACCATTGGAGCAAACTCATACAATCCAAAACAACTAAAGCAATCTTCTTAGCTTTTTTACTAGCTAAATAATGAGGAATATGCTGAAGCATAACCGGTTGTGGCAAATATGGTCTGTTTACCAAACCTTCATAGTTAATAACTAACCATTCTTGAAAACTTTTATCTATCTGCAGCTGTAATTGCTTTAGATTATTATTTAGTTCCTCATCTTCCCCTTCATTGATTTCTAAATTCTTTTTTATTATATCAGCATAAATGTAAGCCGAATCTATCCAATCCCTATATGCCATTTTACTACTGAGTTTCTCAGACAAATGAAAAATCTTTTCAACCAGCTTACTCTTTTCAGCTCCAGCATAATCAACTACTACACCAAACTCTGTCCAGCCTGGAAGAGCTCCTTTTGCCTCTACTTTTACTGCTTCAAGCTTTCCCTCAGCAAACAGGTTATCGAGTAATAATCTCACATCAGTATCAAAGAAAAAAACTTTATCCTTTTCAATTGTTGTTACAAGTTCACTTTCCTGTATTTGTGTTCCTGTTTTAACCAACTCCACGATAAAAGCTCCCCAAGCCTCTTGTAAGTAGTTATAAAAATAATTAGAAGACGTGAGTAGTTCTTTTAGCGGCAATTCTTTTATAGTATTTATACTTGAAAGTTTATCTATAATATAGTTGTTTATGATTTCAGGATAATCCTTATTTTTATAGTGCTTTGATAAGAGAAATTTTATTAGTTCCTCTTTAGTTTTAATAAACTCATAATGAAACCCATATAACTTCTTTAAAACAAACTCAAGGGTAGCACTATCAGAATTAGAACTACTATAGTCTTTATAAACCTCATACAAAAGATCAAGTTCCTCTTTATCTAAAGCCCTCACTATAGTTGGTGATAAGCTTGGAAATAAATCTCCAACACTTATATGTCTTCCTACTCCTTTAACTAAAAGATCATAAGGAATAGAATTTAAAACCTCTGCTTCACAGATTACTGCTAAATTTATTTTCTTAGCCTCTACAAGCTTGCTATATTTTCTCTCATAGATATATCTAAAAAATATAGGCTCCCTATATTCTACTACTGTAATATTTTTATCTTTTAGTCTTTTTTCAAGCTCATTATCTTTTAATAACCCATCAGGGTCTGCAATGAAAGAGAGAACCGGAATCGGTTCTCCAAACAGCAGCATTATATTATCTCTCCAACTCTTCAACTTATTACTCACATCCTTGCTACATGCCAAGCCTTATTTGAGCATTATCATAATACATTAATAGTTTATCGTCTTCCTGAAGTACATTTTCAGGTATCTTTCCTCCAACTTCAACTATAGTCTTATAATCTTTCTCTCCCCAAGCCTTCTTAAAACCAGCTCTAATAGCTTCAAGCCTAAACTGCTTTAGCTTCTTCTTACTTTTTCCTATTTCCTCTACATAAGAATTAAACTCTCTAAGTAGAGATTTTTCACGAAGTTTTTCTAAGTCCGCTTGTTTATTTGGATCAGGTACATACCATCTATCCTTTGCTTTTTGTTGGAGCTTAGGATCTTCTTTACTAAGTTCACGTAAATCCTTGAAGTTTGTACTTAAATATGCATGTATCTGACTTGGCACAGGACCAATTCCATCATACTTTAAAAAGTTTTGTTCTAATAATGTATCAAGTTCTGGAAGTTTTTCATACTTAGAAATATGTTGTAGTTCCTTCATAAAGTTTGGATGTAAATCTTGCCTTGTCTGAGGTTTCTTCATAAGCTGTTGCCTTAACCATTCAATTGCAGAGTTTTCATCTGAAACATATAAACTCATTTGAACAAATTCTTTAGCTAAAATTCTTTTTTTATCATATTCAGCGACTTGATTTTCTAAAAATACCATTCCATCACGCACTGGAAAACGTTGAACTACTCCAGATTGGAATTCTGCTGAAGATATTGGCACACTATATCCATTTCGCACATAATATGCTATCATTCGATCAAATAAAACTCTTGGTGTACGTTCAACTATTAATTCTGCATTACCTTTACTACCTATAAATATAGGTAGTTGTTGCAAATGGTTTCTTATGAAACTCCATACAGAAATTTCATTATTACTTCCTTCTTTAATCTCAATAAACATTTGCTCTGATGGTTTATATGCAGATATAACTAAATCTTGCTTGACTGCAGTTGTAGTTGTTAAAGCTTTGAAACTAAGCTGTTTTTTATCAAGAGCAGCTACATTAGCTATTATAAATCCAGCATTTTCAATTGATTCCTGAATAGCATTCCAAACACTAGCTTGTGAATTACTAAATGCAACCGTCATCCATCTTCCAGGTTTTAACACATAATACATATTTTCAAAACAATCTCTCATCAATTCCTTATAATTATCTAATTTTTTTCCTTGAAACCTATTAACTATTGCCTCACGTTCGTTATTTGTATATAAGTTGAGCCAGGACTCCCATAGATAATTTAATTCTGAATACATTAAATTTGCTCCAAATGGTGGATCAGTAAAAATGTAATCTACTGAGTTCTTTTTAATATTCAAATTTGATGAAGATTGTGTTGAAATTACTGGTACCCTTCCATTATTTAATGCTTTCATAATATCCATCAATTTTCTGCTTACTTGATTTAAAGGATTATTCTCTTGGGGAGTTGAACATATGTAGTAAGTTCCAGATGTTGTTCCTCCTTTTTTATTGGCTCTCCACCTATACATCCAAGTCAAATTTGGTATAGATGCCGTGAGCAAAAATAACCCAATTTTCGAAAACTTTGATTTCTTAATTTGATTTAATAATTCACCAATAATTATATTATTTCTTCTTGACATAAATTGAAATGTATACTCTATTCCAAGTGCTGATAACCTTCCTATTTCATCTCCATTAATTAAATTATTAGTAGGATAAAAAATATCTGTTTGAAATTCTTCAATAGTGCTAATCAGTTTCAAATCATCTTGATCAGGTCTTTTTTCATACCTTTTAGAACCTACACTATAATTTATTAGAATAGGTACACGTTTTACTTGCTTATATGTTTTTTTAGACAATTCATCAAACTTCACTTCAAATGCTCTATCCATATTATCTTTAGTTAAATTGGAATTGCATTTTTTACAATAAAAACTATCTTTAACATTTTCATTTTCTAAATCTACTGCAACATCCCAAAATATTACTTCTTCTTGACAATTTGGACAAATAAAT
The DNA here is from genome assembly GCF_002285495.1 of Clostridium isatidis. Taxonomy (NCBI): domain Bacteria; kingdom Bacillati; phylum Bacillota; class Clostridia; order Eubacteriales; family Clostridiaceae; genus Clostridium; species Clostridium isatidis. Next base: position 1,649,329 of record NZ_CP016786.1, read on the forward strand.
ACTTCGCTCCAAACTACATAATTTATTTCTCCTTTTACAACTTCACTACCTAAATTTATGGACGTTTTATTCTCTAAAGTATGATTAGTTAAATACATCCATCCATATTTTTGATTTACATCTTCAATTAATTTTAATGCATATCTTTGAAATTCATTCAAATTTATACTACTATTAAAAGTCGATGAAATATGAGTAGCTAATGGCGATAAATCATATAAAATCGAGTTTCTTTTTCCAACTTTTGAACTTACTGCTCCTTCGCCATCAACTATATCATCATTTTCTAAAACATTAATTCCAAGACTTTCAATATATTTTTTATCCTCACAAAATTGTGCAGCAACACCAGTCATACCAGTTCCTGAAAAAGCATCTAAGACTATATCTCCTGGATTAGTATAATGTAAAATATATCGCATTATTGCTTTGTGTGGAACTTTAGTATGATAACTATGTGCAGTATATATGGGATCATTCTTGCCTTCACTCACATCTGCTGCAAAAGGTTGTCTATGATATTCTTCTTCATAACCTTCATTTAATTCTTTCTTTTCATTCTCCCAAACATTTATAAAATCATTTATAAACGGATTAGGACACGCTGTATAATATGGAGGATCTGACAAGGCGAGGATATCTTCATCCTCACCTATTGGAAATCCTTCAATTTCCCTTAATTCAGGTAGCTTTTTCCTTAGTTCCTCAGTAAAATATGATCTTCTAGCTTCATCACTTTCAAAGGTCATACCTAAACATGTTACAGGTCCTTCTTTACTAGATTTATCTTCAAATAGTTCTAGCTGTTCAGTATATTCTTTAGCCATCTTATCTCTCCTTATTGCTTTTGTTCATGCTCAAGCATAATTCTTACTCTGCTTGTTTGATTAGTTCCTACTTTCTGCTTTAGCATTTGCTCAAATCTGAATCTTATGTCCTCTACTGTCATTGGGCTTCCCTTTCCCATTAACTCCTTTAATTCTTCTATTTTTATTTCTACCTTCTCTATTCCTTGAAGTAATAGCTTTATTGCCTCAATTAATTTATTATCAATTGGCAAGGTAAATTCGCCTTTATCCAATAACTCTTTGGTCAAGTTTTGTTGCACAGGACTTAATAAACTTATATTTGCTTTTACTTCTTTATCTTTAAAGTTATTCAACAATAACTCTGTCCATTGCTCCAACATAGTCTGTAGTTGTTCTTCATAGTTTGAAAGTCTGTCTCCCTTGAATACTACCTCATCTTTAGGTCTAAATTTGCAAGATGGACAATAAGCCTGAGTGTCAAGCTGAACCTTTGTAAGACTCCAGCAGGTTTTTAAAGCTGTAATATTCTTTACCAAACTTTCAAAATGAGCTTTAGGTAGTAATTCAATAGTAGCTAACTGTCTAAGTGCTGAAAGTCTTTTATCGTTCATAAGAGCAGTTTTTCTACTATCATCAGCAGCATTTAAGCGTGCTTTACTATGCAGCTCCAGGTAAATATCTTGATATTTCTTTTTTATGTCTTGAACCCTAACAAGTTCTGTTTGATAACCTGTTTCTTTCTTTATTGCTTCTAACAAATCTTCTAAAGCTATTAAAGCTTCTTCCTGCCACTCATGGTCAGAAGCCAAATGCTGTGAAGCAGTTAGAATATAATTAGCTAGCCCTTGAGCTTCATTTACTTTTTGTTGTAGTCTCTTAACTTTCTCAAGTAAATCTAACCCTGCCTTTTGTTCCTTAATTTCTTCAATTGTAAATTTAAAATTATTCAGTTTTGCTGGTGCATTGAACACAAGTAAAGCTTCAAGGAAAGTTTTTAACTTACTTAAAAGTTCACTGTATTGTTGTTGTTCTGCTACATTTAAAACCGTTCCCTCCCAACAAGGTATACCAGTTTTTACAGTCTGTAGGGTTATAACAACCTCATTAAGCAGCTTATTTACTTTTTCATTCAGTTGAATTACTCCATAGTTTAAATTCTGCTGCTGAAGCATATATTCAGCTAAATCAAGCAACTCGAAAAGTGCCTTCAAGGCAGGCATAGGAAGTCCGCTCGGTCTTTTAATATGGCTGAAATTAATAATATCAGTTATAGATAACTTCACAAGCTGATCTAGCTTCATAGCATCATATTGAGTTCCATTTATAGTTAGCACAATATCTCCATTATAAACTAAGGCAACAAGTACAACAGCAAATAATTCAGGTTCAATTTTCAATTCTTTTACTAATTCAACATCCTCTGTTCCCTGCATAGTATAGATAACTTCTATAAGTTCATCTCTATTTACTACTTGCCCTTGACCTTTTGCTTCTAAAATATCAGTTACCCATTTTGCAAAGCCAGAATTATCAAGCTTCACCTTTTCCTCCTGAAGCATTACCAAACCTTCTAATATTGCTGCACCACTCTTAGTTTTGTTTCCAGCCAAATATTTTATAGCTTCTTGAAGATATACTGGCCTATTATCTTTAGTCATAACAGTGTTAAGTTTAGAAAAATGAGGATATAGCGGATATTTTTCATCAAAATTTGAGGATAGATATGTAGCAGCTACATTATCAATTATTTCTTTAACACTTGCCTGTGGTGGTAAAGCTTTAGTTCCTTCAACCACTTTTTTAGTCACTCCCTTATAGGTAACCTCAAAGGCGCTTAAGAAATTATCTCTAAGCCACCTAGTAAGTCTCTGTAGATACTCTTTAGCTTTTTCCTCATACAAATTTTTTGTTCCTGAAGGAGCTGAGGCTGCCATTTCTCTACTTCCAGCATAAAATTTTAGTGAACGAATAAAACTTTCATCCTTTACTTTTAGCTTAAAGAATACTTCATCAGCCTTATTCTCATCTTTAAATTTAGGAACTTCGAAAATCTGAAGCATATATATATAAAAGTCTCTTGGTGGTTGTGCAGTTGAACGATCATTTGGTGCTCCAAAGAATAAATAACCTTGTCTAGTTACTTTACAGGTCCACCAAGGTAGTTCATAAGTCCATATTCTATAGCCAGTTATATAAGTATTTTTAGATCTTTCTGTTAACTGCTCTAGCACCTCAAAATAATATCTATCTAGCTGATCTCCTACCAAACTTTCTGCTCTTTGTTCAATAAGATCATCTACAGCTATATCCTTATTTATATCTATGTAATACTGACCGTTAGCATCATTGAAGGATATGAACTGCCAGCTAACAGTTTTTAATATTTCTTTTAATATAGACTCTATTGAAGTTCTAAGAAAGTCACCATCCTCATCAGCTACACTAGGATGAAACAAAAATAATCCATCCCTTAATTCTTCTGAAGTAACACCTAGCTTAGTATAAATATCACCAGTAGTTAACCTATTTACTGATAAAGCATATACTATCCTTAAAGCAACAGTCTTATAAGTTGGTCTAGTAAAAGCATTTTCAATTCTATCCTGTAGAATTTTTGACTTAGTCATTACTTCTCTAATATCAGGATTACTCTTTAAAGAGGTATCTGCCTCAATATATTGCCAGTAGCTATCGTAAGAAATCAAACCTGGTCTATCTTCAGGCACTTCGGTATTCAGTAGCTTTTTCATTTCATTACTAATCGTCTTAAGTATTACTCTTTTTTCTGCCACTATTACCTTTTCAAAGGTTGATATATAGGAAGGATGGATAGGGAATAACGAAACATACTCTTCCATTCTTTCATTTAACTTATCATAAAACTTAGTAAACTTTTGAAGATGCTCTCTTATAATTGCCTTTTGCTTTTCATCCTTCTTTAAGAGTCTTTGGGTTACAACATAAGCTATATCTTCTCTTACTATATTAACTTGTTCAAAACGCTCTTTAACTCTTCTTAATTGCTCAGCCACAAACTGAAACTTTGGATTATCAAAAAGCATCTCCTGAACACCAGAAATAAATCTAAAGCGTGTAAACCTACAAATTTCACCTAGCTCACGTAAAAAACCTAAGTCTAGTATTAGTTCTTGTGTTCTTCTTGTTCTTAAATAATCTAGTAACTCATCCACAACTACAAGTAACCCTTGCTCTGGATACATTTCATTGAATTTACCCATCATCTCTACAAAGGCATCTTTATTACTTCTTACCTTATCCATAGGTGGAAAAGTAAAATCTATTCCCATTTCTTGAAGCTGATAACTTATCTCTTCACAGATAAAATCTCTTAAAGTCATAGTAGTAGCACCAATTTCAGAGCGTATAACTTTAAACTTACCTTCTATTTCCTTTGCTCTTTTAGCTACCCTGGCATTATTAATTCTGTCACTGGTTCCCTCAGTTTCAGCAATAGTAGAAATAACACTCATTAAGTGTGATTTACCTGTACCATAGTTACCAACTACTAATAATCCTTTATTGTCTGCAGGTTTTTCAAATTGCAATTGTTCAATAATTACTTCATCTATTAGTTCTGCCATTCTGTCTGATATTACATAAGTATCAATTAAATTAAAAGCATAATCCTGCTGAGAGGTTTCTCTTAACTGAACTATAGACTCAACAGGTTCAAAATGAATCAATTCACTGTATTTCATATAACTTCCACCTTTCAAATATTTCCTTGTACTATTATAGCATCTAAATCTTTATATTCTCTATATTCTCTATGCCAAGGCTCCGCATAATATAAACTGTTATTTTCATACCTGCCTTCCCAGACAATAAGGATAACTCTTTCTTTACTTAAGTCTTCAAAAAGTCTCATTGGGTCTTGTTTTAATTCGGGCAAAAAAAGAAGCTCATAATTACTTAAGGCTAAAGTGTTCATATTATTGCTTTTAATTAAGTCCTTAATAAAACTATCTACACTTCTACTTCTTTTACTAACAGGTATTTCTAGTAATTTTTCACTTAATAATAAATTAAGGTTTATACAATCTAATCCTATTGCCGCTATAGCTTTTTCAAAGGCTACCTTTTTAGTATTAACAATGATAAGTTTATTTCTTTTTGATTTAGCTGCAGCTACAGCATCTGTCATCCTATAAATTAATTTTTCAGCTTCCATACCTCACCTACTATCTACTTATTTATAGAATTAGTCACTTATTAATCTATATCTTGTTATATATTCTTTATTTATTTTAAAAATCCTTCCTGGAGCTAATATTTTGTTAGTTTATGTAAATATAGGTATAAAAATAACTATATTTTTATCAGATACTAAGTTTACATTATCAAAAGTACTTTTTATTTTCATGCCCAAGCATAGAAGCCTTATACTTCTACATTTAGCTTTAATACCATAAATCATTTAAGCCTGTCGGATTTGACACATTATTTTACATTCTTGACTTTTGTTGTAATGCGATTTATTATTAAGCTGCTGTATCATATTCAAAATATTATTTTAATAACCTAGGAGGTGTTTGATGACCGAATGGATTTGTAAATGTGATGCAAGCAACAATGAAGCAATAGGAATGACTATAGGCCTTCAAATAATGAACGCAAAAACATCAGAAGAGTTTCTTTTTTCTGAATGTATTGGACCTTTTGGGGATTCTAATTTCGCCGAAGGTCAAGCCATTATTAAGTCTTTATTAAAGCTTGCAGAACTTTGTAAAAAGGATGATATTATTACTATCTATGGTGACAACCAAGATGTAATTGGTAAAGTGAATAAAATAATAATTCGAGGCATGAAAAAGGCCAAAAGAAAGCCACCTCAATATGTACTTAATATCATCAATCTTATGTCTAATTTTCAAAATATAGAATTAAAATGGATTCCAAGAAATCTTAATCGCAAAGCTCACTATCTAAGCCAAGAACCATTCTTAGATAAGTACACTGAGTATAGATCAAAGAAAATCAATGTTAAATACATCAACGATAATATTTTTTTAGCTCAAAGTAGTAAAGATAAAACTATATATTATACTGTTGATTTAGATCTTTGCACATGCACCTGCCGCTTCTTTAAATTGCAACATTGGTGGGAAAGAAAAAAGTGTAAGCATATAATTGCTGCTGAAAACTATACAAATAATCTTTAGACTTCAATATATAAAGGAGAAATATTAAGTGCCAAAAAGAAATGAAAATTTTGAAACAATGTTTAATGGACACAAAAGCACTAATGGCAAATCAAGAGCAATAAAACTAAAGGATGAAGAATCTATTATAGAAATTAATAGTGTTCAACTGTAAGCGTCAAATTTTTAGTACCTTTAATAACTTCAAAAATAGCATTAAAATATCCTAAGTAAGGCAATTTATTAAGCTTTACTAGGATTAATTTATTTCCTATCTTTAATTTTCATGTTTTCAGGGATCTTATTAGACCAAGGCATAAGATTATCTAAGCTTTCGCTATCGGATACATCTATCTTTGATAGATTATCAAATAAATAAACCAAATACCTTTCTACAACTAATTTATTAGCCTTGGCAGTTTCAACAATGCTATAAATATTGCCACTTGCAGTTGCACCTTTAGCAGTGTTTGCAAAAAGGAAATTTTTACGACCTATAACGAAAGGTTTAATAGCTTTTTCCGCTGCATTATTATCTACTTCTAAAGAACCATCTAGTAGTACATTTTTTAATCCTGGTAAATGTTTTTTAGCATAATCAAGTGCTTTACCAAGCGGACTTCTTGGAAGAGCATCTTTTATTTCTCTTTCAACATAATCAATAAAGTTATCTATAATTGGAGCTAATTTTTCAGCTCTTATTTTAAATCTAATATCATAATAATCGTCCTTACTTGAAAAGGATTCTCTAAGCTCTTTTTCAAGTTTGTAAATTTGCTTACAATAATTAAACCCTATTATTGCTCTAGAATTTTTTAGGGCTTCTTCATCTAAGTCTACAATTATATTATGGAAGTATCTTCTTATGTGAGCTAAGCAATACACCCTTGTAGCCTTTGTAACGGAGTTATAACCACTATAACCATCCGTTTGGAGAAAGCCTTTGAAATCTCCTAGGAAATTCTTAGGACAAGAGCTGGATCTGGTACTTTGATAATCATATAAAATTACCGGCTTTGAATTAGTATCGCTCATATATAACCACATATATTTTTGAGATTTAGAATCTTTTCCATTATCATTAATTACTCTTAGAGTAGTTTCATCGGCATGAATATAATTTCTGCTTAGTAATTCTTTTTTCATGTGGTTATATATTGGTTTTAAAGCTTCCGCTGCTGACATAGTCCAGTTACATAGAGTTTGTCTTGAAAGAGTAGCACCCATCATATCAAAATAGCTTTCTTGTCTATAAAGAGGCATAGCATGTTGATATTTAAGTATAAGAGTATGAGCAATTAACTCATTAGAAGCCATACTATTATAAAAAATAGTTTGTGGAGCTTCTGCTGAAATTATATTACTTTCACTGGTTTCTTTTTCGCAGGATTTACAAGCGTAGCTGTAAATCACGTGTTCTTCAACTATAAGTTTAGCTGGAATATATTTAATTATCTCTTTTTTTGATTTTACACCTATTTCAACTAATTGCTCTCCGCATTCTTTACAGTTAAGGTCAGCACCTTCTAATTTATGTTCAATAACAGCTCTTTCTAAGTTTGCTAGATTATCTTTCTTTCCTGTATATGTATTTTTCGTAGCTCTTTTATATGTAATTTCCTCTAAAGCAGGTTCTTCCACCTTTGAATCACTATATTTTTCGGCCTCGTTAAAAAAAGATAGTTGATTAGCATCTGCCTTTTCACTAGATACTCCAAATATCTTTCTATTTTTATTTGTTATAACAGCTTTTAAGAAATTTAATTCGTTTTTAAGCTTTCTTATTTCCTCATCTTTTGAGTTTAATTCTTTTTCCATTTTTTCAATTAATAATTTTGTATTTTCATCAAGTTCATTAGTTAAAATTTCGTGATTCATGATTACCTCTTTAGATTTATTTTATATATTTATTATATCACAAAAACCGTTGAAAATAAAGGTTTTTCAACGGTTTTGGAGTGATAAACTTTTAAAAATAATTACTTTGTTTTATAGGTTTAAACTTAGATTTTGTTCTTACTTCGTAGCCCTTTAGAAGCCACCGTAATTCTTCTATATTTACTTTCAATGCTTCTTCTGTGGTAGCAGGCCATTTGAAGCGATTCGCTTCTAAACGGTGATAATATAGCCAAAAACCTTCGTCAAAGTGAAGAATTTTTAATTTGTCCATTTGTCTATTACAAAAAACAAATAACGCTTTTTCAAAAGGATTTAGCTTGAATTGATTTTGAACTATCATAACTAACCCATCAATACTTTTCCTTAAATCCGTGTAGCCGCAGGCAAGATAAACTGTTTCTACTTTATCTATATTTAACATTTTGCAGCTAACTCCTTTACTATTGATGATATTAGAATAGCTTCACTAACAGGTATAGTTATTATAGCATTACCTATTGTAATTTTTACTTCATTCAAAGCAAATGTATTTTCTTTGATAGTCTTTTCTTTACTATCTAAAGAGATAGCATGAAAAACAGGTGTGTTATTCTCAACTTCTGATTTCTCTAATCTTTTTTTATGATAATAAAATTGACTTTTAGTAAGTTTATTTTCTATACAAAAATCTTTAACAGTTATTGTCCCCTTACATGCATCAAATTTATTAATATATTCTTCCCAGGTTGCATTATCTAATTTTCTAGACATAATTATATCCTCCCATTAATAATCTTTTTCTTAATTTTATCAATTGGGAGGATATGCTATCTAGGTACTTAATTTTTTACGCTTACCAATGAATAGTAGCGAACTTAATGAAAAACTTATCGAGCAGTATTTAATTAAAGATATTAAAGCTATAAATGAAAAAAGTGCTAATGATCTAAAAACAATCATTAACACTTATGTAGAATCAGTTTTAGTACATGAAGATAAGGTTGACATTAACCTTATCCTCTTTTTTGTACATATCAATGGTGGAGGCGAGGGGTATCGAACCCCTGTCCGAAAGCAGATTTGTCCGACCTTCTACGAGCGTAGTTTGTGACTAAAATTTCGGTCCTTAGTTCGCTCACAAACAAACTCCTAATTCCCTAGCTTCATAAATACCCCTTTAGCTCAAAGCTTTGCTAAACTTCGTTTCCCACTCTATGACACCAGTGATCCAAGGCGTGGGCACCCTGGGCTGATGAGCAGCGTTAAATTAAGCTGCTAATGCAAAATTGTCTTCTGCGTTTATATTTAATGCATACTTTATTAACGAGGTGACATGCTTGCCTCGGCTCGCTTATCAAACTCCTCTTACCCCCGTCGAAGCCAAAACGCCCCCATGTTAGGTAAAATAGTTTAACGCGAAGTATTCAATTTTAACTATGTGTAAATTATATATTATATAAATTTTAATGTCAACTTGGATTAATTCCTGTATTACCAACTATTCCTTAAGACATTTTTTATATAATCTTTCTTGGTACTCATCTATAATATAATATATTAAGAACTTTTTAAAGTTAATCTTATTAGTATTTTTAGAAAAAATTTCAGATTAAAATTCTAAAATATAGTTCATATTTAAGGGGAAGTTCCTATGCTACTATCAAGCTTTATAGCACCAATTTTATTATTTCTTTTAGCTTTTATTCATCTTACTTTTCCTCTAGGAATTTATATATTTCCGTATAAAACAAATTCCCTATCTATTATTATAACTATTTTAACTTTAGTGGTTACAATATCAGCAATAGTTTATATGAATACTGGAAACAGATTTAAAAGATAAAAAGTAAAAAGTATCATACAAAATGTAAGATTTATGAAGTATCTATATAACTTAGCTTACTGAATTAGGTCAATTATACTCTGCCTTAACATCAAATTCTAAAAACTATTCTCTCCATCAAACTACTAACTCCTAACTGAAGCCCACTCCAAACTCCACACTCCTAACTCCTAACTCCACATTCCTAACTACTAACTCCACACTCCTAACTCCACACTCCTAACTACTAACTCCACACTCCACACTCCAAACTACTAACTACTAACTTCTTATACTGTAGGTATGTTCAAGTGGTCCGCTTCCCTTTCCAAGATCAAGACCTGCCTTTAAAGCTCCTGTTAAATAGGTCTTTGCTTTTTCTATACTCTCTGCTAAACTCTTACCATCAGCAAGGTTACAAGCTATAGCAGAAGATAAAGTACAACCTGTCCCATGAGTATTTAAAGTATTTATCTTTTCAGTCTTAAACCAATGAATATTTCCATTTTCATAAAGTAAATCTGTTGCATCCTTAGCTAAATGGCCGCCCTTAACTAATACTGCTCCTTTAAAATTTTTTGAAATTGCCTTGGCAGCTTCTATCATGTCCTTTTCATTATTAATTTTAAAACCACATAAAACTTCTGCTTCTGGAATATTAGGAGTAATAACTCTAGCTAAAGGAATAATTTCCTTCACAAGAATGTTTATTGCTTCATCACTAATCAATTTGCTTCCACTTGTAGCAACCATTACTGGATCTACAACAATATTTTTAGCCTTATATTCAGTTAATTTTTCCGCTATTACTTTAATTATTTCACTATTAGATACCATTCCAATTTTAACCGCGTCTGGATAAATATCATTAAATATACACTCTATTTGATTTGCCACAAAATCAGGAGATGCTTCTAAAATCCCATATACCCCTGTTGTATTTTGGGCTGTTAAGGCAGTTATAACACTCATGCCATACATTTTATGTACAGTAATAGTTTTAAGATCTGCCTGAATTCCAGCTCCACCACTAGAATCTGAACCTGCAATAGTTAATACTTTTTTTATCATTAAGCTTCTTCCCTCCTTAAAAAGCCCCTAAATATTATTTTGATGAGACCATTTCTTTTGAAAGTTTAAAAAGATTTTCTGTTGCTTCCTTAATATTTTTTTGAGCAAATATAGCTGAAACAACTGAAATTCCATCAATTCCACTGCCTCTAAGTTCCATAATATTATCAGCTCCTATACCGCCAATAGCCACTACTGGAATGCTTACAGCTTCACAAATTTTTTTTAGTTCTTCATAACTGACATAATCAGCATCTTCCTTTGTAGAGGTAGGAAATACTGCCCCAACGCCTAGGTAATCTGCTCCCTGCTTTTCAGCCAATATAGCTTGTTCTAAATTTACAGCTGATAGTCCAATTATCTTATTATCTCCTAGTATTTTACGTGCTTCAATTGGACTCATATCATCCTGCCCTAGATGAACACCATCGGCATCACAAGCTAAAGCCACATCTACATTATCATTAATTACAAAAGGAACCATATATTCTTTACAAACTTCTTTTATTTCATTTGCCTCTGCTAAAAATTCATCAAAGGGTAAATTTTTCTCCCTTAATTGTATAAAGCTTGCTCCACCTTCCAAGGCCTCTCTTACCACCATAGAAAGACTTTTAGCTCCAAGCCAGGCTCTATCAGTTACAGCATAGAGAAGCATTGACTTTCTATCGAACTTCAACTTTTGCAGCTTCATCTAATTTTTCACCCCTTAATTTATAAATCTCATCTATAAGATAATTTCTATAAGTTGAATTTCCTGCATTATTTTCTTCAAACTTTTTATATGCAAGTTCTCCACATAGTCCCATAGCCGCAACAGCAGCTGCTGTTGCTTCTAAATGTTTCTCTTGATTGGCTGTTATATATGCAGTTATCAATGCAGTTAACATACAGCCGCTTCCTGTAATCATAGACATCATTGGATGACCATTTCTAATTATATAAGCCTTTTCAGCATCACAAACTATATCTATAGCTCCTGTAATTGCAATTATAGCCTTTGTTTCTCTTGCAAAATTCTTAGCAAATTTCATCACATCAGCAATGTTTTCTTCAGTAACTGCATCTGCAATATCTGCATCTACTCCCTTAGTCCTTCCACTCCCTAAGGCTAAAGTTTTTATTTCAGAAATATTTCCACGAATAACTGTAAACTTTACCTTCTCTATTAATTCCTTAGCTGTATTTGTACGAAGAGTTGAAGCTCCTGCCCCAACTGGATCTAAAACAACCGGATGATTTAACTCATTTGCTTTCTTCCCAGCCAAAAACATTGATGTAATAGTATTTTTATTTAAAGTTCCAATGTTAATATCTAAGCCGCCGCAAATTGAAGTTATTTCCTCTACTTCTGAACTATCATCAGCCATAATTGGAGATCCTCCACAAGCAAGTAAAATATTTGCACAGTCATTTACTGTTACATAATTTGTTATACAGTGGACAAGGGGTCTTTTTTCTCTAAGATTTTTAAGCATTTCACTAAACATATACATACCTCCTAATATTTCTGAAAATTTAAAAAAGCGGGAAAAACCCTTAGGTATTTCCCGCATAATAAGCACTATAAACTAACACTTCCTACGTTGGCATTACCCAAATCAGGTTAAAGGGTCGAAGTTTGATTACTTCCTCTCAGCCTGCTACACAAGCTCCCCTGTGAGATATTCAATTTTAATTTTAATATATCATAATAGAAAATTCTTGTAAACACTCTTCATAATCTAAACTTCATAAACTTCCAACAAATGTAATGGGGTCAGACCCCAAACATTTTTTCTAATATTTTATTTTTTAATGTGCATACTAGAAATAGTAACTTTTATAGGAGGTTAACTATGAAAAAGGATAATGATTATAATAAAATAATTTATTCAGGAATTTATAATTTAATCTCAATCTTTTTGGTAACATTATTTTTTATATCTATAGCAAATACTTCTAATAATAAATATATTAACAATATTGCTTCTGAAAATACCTTAAATGTTGGAAGTTTTATAACAGATACAACAGCTGAAGTTTCTGATGAAAATTTAATTCTTTCTTACTTAAGAAATCTATACACAATACGTAATAAATCCTTTATTACTGGAAATGTGGAAGAACTTTATAAATTTTATGATATTTCCAATAATTTTGGAGCTTACTCCTTGGAATATGAATTTAAAAGAATTGCCTTTCTAAGAGATTGGGCTAATGGAAAGGATGTTAAAATTTTTAATATTTCCTCAACTCCAAAAATAACATCATTAAAGAAAGGTAATAATATTTATCAGCTTGTATTAACTGAAACTTTCTCCTTTGATTATGCATTTAATGAAAAACCTGAGGATATAAAAAATTTTACTGCTGATTTAGTACATAATCTAGAACTAGAAAAGCTCAACAATACTTTTATAATAACAAAAGACTATTATGAATGTGCTTTTAATTCTGGATTAGATAAATATAAGTTCGACTTAACCGAAAAAAGCATACCCTTAACAGATGTGAAAAGTACAAATTTGTAAATTAAGCAAAGCTTTATTTACACTTTATTTACCCTTCAAAAATCATATTTCATAATGCAAAATTAATATAATAATTCAGTCTAGCTGAATTATTAAAAATATAAATGTAAGCAGCGTGGCAATTTACCAAGCTGCTTATATTTTTTATTATAGATTTTCAGTTTGTGAAAATCATCCTTAATTTTACATTTTAAATTATGAAATAGATTTGCTACAGCAAATCATTTAGTGTGTATTTTGAGAACTCCTCTAAAAATTTATTCAGGGATGCTCTCATAATTCCCTTTAGCTTACATCCTCCATCCATAAAAGGACATACTTCGTTTTTGCTAAAGCACTCTGCAATATTTAAGTTGTCTTCAGTAAGTTTTAGAACCTCTCCTAAATTAATTTCTTCAGGTTCTAATCCTAGTTTTAATCCCCCGGATCTGCCCTTCATAGAAATTACATAATCAGTTTTTGCTAATTTATGAATTATTTTCTTTAAATGATGTTCTGAAATATCTAATTCCTTTGATAATTCTTCGACTGTACATATTTTTTCTCTATGATTTGCTAGATACAATAATGACCTAAAGGAGTAATCAGTAAATTTTGATAAATACATATTTATTCCCTTCTTTCGCCCGAACCATTTTACTACGTTTATTGCTTAATTTTCTACTATTTTCGTTATTTTCTACTATTTTCTAATATTATTCTACTACTTGCTTAAGTAATTATCAATTGCCTGAGCAGCTTTTTTACCAGCACCCATAGCCAAAATTACTGTTGCAGCTCCTGTTACAGCATCACCCCCTGCATAGACACCTTCTTTAGTTGTACGACCATCCTCATCTGCTATAATACATTTCCATTTATTTGTCTCAAGACCCTTTGTAGTTGAAGATATTAATGGATTTGGAGATGTTCCAAGAGACATTATTACTGTATCAACATCCATAACATATTCTGAACCTTCTATAGGAACTGGTCTTCTTCTGCCTGATTCATCTGGTTCTGTTAGTTCCATTTTAACAACCTTCATTCCCTTTACCCATCCATTTTCATCTACTAAAATTTCTATTGGATTTGTTAAAATATCAAAAATTACTCCCTCTTCTTTAGCATGATGAACTTCTTCAACTCTTGCTGGAAGCTCTGCTTCACTTCTTCTATAAACTATATGGGTTTCTGCTCCAAGTCTTAAAGCAGTTCTTGCTGCATCCATGGCAACATTTCCTCCACCAATTACAGCTACTTTCTTTCCTATTTTTACAGGAGTATAATATCCTTCCTTATAGGATTTCATAAGATTTACTCTTGTTAAAATTTCATTAGCAGAGAAAACTCCATTTGCAGTTTCTCCCTTAATACCCATAAACTTTGGAAGACCTGCCCCTGAACCTATGAAAACTGCATCAAAGCCTTCATCTTCCATAAGTTCATCTATTGTTACAGTTTTTCCTATAACAACATTAGTTTCAATCTTTACACCTAATTTCTTTATATTATCTATTTCATATTTTACTACTTCCTCTTTTGGCAATCTGAATTCTGGAATACCATATACCAATACCCCGCCTGGTTCATGTAATGCTTCAAAAATTGTTACATCATAACCCTTTTTAGCTAATTCTCCAGCACAAGTTAATCCAGCAGGACCGCTGCCAATAACAGCAACCTTTTTATTTTTCGCTTCTTCTTTAAAAGATAATTCAACATCATGTGCTCTAGACCAATCAGCAGTAAATCTCTCTAATTTTCCTATAGAAACTGGCTCACCTTTTATTCCTAATACACATTTTCCTTCACATTGAGTTTCTTGTGGACATACTCTACCACATACAGCAGGAAGGGAACTATACTTAGCAATTTCCTTTGCAGCTTCTTCAAATCTTCTTTCTTTTAAATAGTTAATAAATGCTGGTATATTAATTGAAACAGGACATCCATCTACACATTTTGGCTTTTTGCAGTTTAAGCATCTTAAAGCCTCTGATACAGCTTCTTCTTCAGTGTATCCTAGGCAAACTTCTTCAAAATTCTTTATTCTAACTTCTGGCGCTAGTTCAGCAACAGGTATTCTTTTCATTCTATCTATTTTTTCCATAACTACTCCTCCTTGCATCCACATCCACCGTGATTATGGGTATTCCCTTCTTCTAACTTTAACAATTCTCTGCCTTCTTCAGTTTTATATAAGGCTTGTCTTCTCATCGATTCATCAAAATCTATTAAATGACCATCAAACTCTGGTCCATCAACGCAGGCGAATTTTACTTCTCCACCAACAGTAACTCTACATGCACCGCACATTCCAGTACCATCTACCATTATTGGGTTTAAGCTTACTGTTGTCTTTATGTTTAATTCCTTAGTTAGAAGGGAAGCATATTTCATCATTATCATTGGACCAATGATTATTGCATGGTCATAATTCTTTCCTTCTTCTGTTACTAGATGCTTTAAAAGTTGTGTTACGTTTCCATTAAAGCCGTAGCTTCCATCATCAGTTGATATATATAAATTTTTTGCTACTTTTCTCATTTCATCTTCTAATATTAATAAATCCTTATTTCTACTTCCAATAATAACATCTACATCTATGTTATGTTCTTTCATCCATTTTACTTGTGGATATACAGGCGCAGCTCCAACTCCACCAGCTATAAAGATTATATTCTTCTTTTTAAGGCCTTCTAAATCTTCTGAGATAAATTCGCTTGGAACTCCTAATGGTCCAACAAAATCTAATACATAATCCCCCTCATTATATGTTGCTAATTCCCTTGTTGCTCTGCCTACTGCTTGGAAAACTATTGTTACTGTTCCCTTTTCTCTATCATAATCTGCAATTGTTAAAGGTACTCTTTCTCCCTTTTCATCATTTTTGATTATAATAAATTGTCCCGGATTACATGACTTAGCTACTCTTTTTGCCTCTATATCCATAAGATATATGTTGTCTGTAAGTTCCCTCTTCCTAACTATTTTGTACATAATGTTCCCCCTTACATTTTTTATACCACAATTCTATCATTTATTACCTATTTATACAATAATTTGTAAAATTGTAATCTGATTATTATACTTTATCCAAAAAAGATTACCTTTTATATTTATTAAGGTAATCTATTTTGGAACTTGTAACTACACTAAACTAAAAATCAACCTTGTGTCCATAATAAACACATTCAAATAATTTCTTCATTGTTTCAGGGTCAATTGATCTTGGATTTGAACCTGTACAAGCATCACCAACAGCATTCTTTGAAATATAATCTAAATTCTTCTTAAAGTATTCTTCTTCTACTCCATATTCTTTTAATGTATGTGGTATATTAAGTTTTGTATTTAAGTCATTAATCATGTTTACTAATGCATCTGTTAATTCTTCATCTGTTTTTCCTTCTAAATGTAGAGCTCTTGCAATGTCAGCGTATCTATCTAAAGCTTCTTTTTTGTTATATTGAATTACATAAGGAAGATATATTGCATTTGCACATCCATGAGGAATATCAAATACAGCTCCAGTCTTATGAGCCATTGAATGAACTATTCCCAATAAGGCATTTGAGAATGCCATTCCAGCTAAACATTGAGCTTCATGCATTTCATTTCTTGCATCTCTATCTCCTTCATAAGAATTAACTAAATGTTCCGCTATCATTTGAATTGCCTTTATTGCTAATGGGTCTGAGAAATTTGATCTAAGTGATGCAGTATATGCTTCTATTGCATGAGTTAAAGCATCCATTCCAGTGTGAGCTGTTAGTGTCTTTGGCATAGTTTGTGCAAGTTCAGGATCTATAATTGCTATATCAGGAGTTATATTAAAATCCGCTATAGGATATTTAATTTTTGCTTTATAATCAGTAATAACTGAAAAGGCAGTAACTTCTGTAGCAGTACCGCTTGTGGATGGTATTGCTATAAATCTAGCTTTTTTTCTTAGCTCTGGAAGGCCAAAAGGAATAACTGCTTCTTCAAATGTAAAATCTTCATATTCATAGAATATCCACATTGCCTTTGCTGCATCTATAGGTGATCCTCCACCAATTGAAACTATCCAATCTGGGTTAAATTTTCTCATTGCTTCTGCACCCTTCATAACAGTTTCCACTGATGGATCTGGTTCAACACCTTCAAAAATTTCAACTTCCATTCCAGCTTCTTTTAAATAAGCTTCAACCTTATCTAAGAAACCAAATCTTTTCATTGAACCGCCGCCAACTACAACCATTGCTCTTTTCCCTTTTATTGATTTTAGTATTTCTAGAGCTCCTTCTCCATGATAAATGTCTCTTGGTAATGTAAATCTTGCCATAAAAACCCCTCCAATTAATATATTAATTTTAAGTCAA
This sequence comes from Clostridium isatidis, assembly GCF_002285495.1. NCBI lineage: Bacteria > Bacillati > Bacillota > Clostridia > Eubacteriales > Clostridiaceae > Clostridium > Clostridium isatidis. The sequence continues at coordinate 1,666,930 of NZ_CP016786.1, forward strand.
TATATGATAAAGCAAAATCCATGCCAAAATGGTTATTTTTTTAACAATTACTGTTTTAATAGATTTACATTTTTTTATTATTATAAAGATTTATTTGTGTACTAAAATCTAACAAATGTTCATTTAAATTTCCGTATTAAATTAGGACACTGTATTGTTTTAGTACATCCCTATTACATGTTATTTAATTTCTATACTTATACAGAATTTTCTATATCGATATTATATTTCTTTATTTTTAAATATAAAGTATTTCTACTTATACCTAAAGATTTTGCAGCTCTTGTAAGATTATAATTGTAATAATCCAATGCCTTTTTTATTGTGCTTTCTTCTACCTTTTTTAAATTAAATTCATTCATTCTCTTATATAATAAGTACTTTCTGCATTTATCCTTTTTACAGTACTCCATTCTTTCCTCTTCATTAAGAAGCTCGATTGACATTTTCCCATCTAAATTTACTATGTTTTCTATAATATTTTCAAGCTCCCTTACATTACCTGGCCAACTATAGCTTAATAATTTCTCTAATAATTCTTTATCTAATTTTCTAAAGGGTTTATTAAGTTTCTTTGACTTATCAACTAAAAAATAGTCTATAAGCTCTAATATATCTTCTTTTCTATCTCTAAGTGGTGGAATAACTACTGGAATAACACATAGTCTATAATACAAATCATCCCTAAATTTACCTCTCTTAACTTCTTCTTTTAAGTTTTTATTTGTTGCTGCAATTACTCTCATATTTACAGGAATTTCTTTGTTTCCACCAATTCTTATAACTTTCTCTTCTTGAAGCACCCTAAGGAGCTTAACCTGCATATCAAAAGGCATGTCCCCTATTTCATCTAAAAATAAAGTTCCATTATTAGCAAGCTCTATTTTTCCAATAGATCCACCCTTCCTGCTTCCTGTAAAAGCTCCTTCCTCATATCCAAATAATTCACTTTCAATTAAATTTTTAGGAATTGCACCACAGTTAATTGCAACAAAATTATTATTTTTTCTATTACTGTAATTGTGAATTGCTTTGGCTAGTACTTCCTTACCTGTACCACTTTCCCCTTCAATTAATATGGTTGAAGGACTATTAGCAACTTTTTTACAATTATTTATAATACTTTTCATTTCTTCACTTTTGCAAATAATATTTTCAAAATTATAACCTTCCATAGCTATCACACTTACCCTTAGAATTTATTTCTATAATATAATTCTACATCAAGATTGATAATTTTTCTACAATTAAAAAGCATATATTATAACCTTTTTAAAATATTTACAAAAAAAAGACAGTGAAAACTGTCTTTAGTATCTATATGAATTTTTCATTTCTCTTTCCATATCTCTCTTATGAGCTTTTTCTAGAAGAGCGTCCCTCTTGTCGTAGTTTTTCTTACCTCTACATAAGCCAAGAGCAACTTTTACCTTACCATTTTTTAAATAAAGAGATAAAGGAATTAATGTGTATCCCTGTTGTGACACTAGACCTGCAAATCTTGCTATTTCTCTTTTATGAAGAAGAAGTTTTCTTGGTCTTAATGGATCTACATTAAATATATTTCCTTGTTCATAAGGACTAATATGCATCCCTAATATTATTATTTCCCCATTAGATACATCTGCATAAGCTTCTTTTAAATTACATTTTCCTGCTCTAATTGATTTTACTTCTGTACCAACTAAAGCTATTCCTGCCTCTATTGTTTCTTCTACAAAATAATCATGTCTAGCTTTTCTATTTTCAGCTAGAGTATTGCTATTTTTCTTTCTTACCAAGAATATCACCACTCTACTTTTATATTTTCTTAAACTTTAAGGCTATATTTTAAATTATACACAATTGTTAATTTAAAATATAGCCTTTTTTTCTAATATATCAGAATAAGGTAAAATAAACCAATATCTATTATCTTTATTCTACTCTTAATTCATTTAATATTTCTTCTTTTATTTCCTCTTTAATTTCTTCTAATAATTCATTTTTAATTATTGATAAAAGCTCTTCTTTAATTTCATTTTTTACTTCATTAATATTATTATTTTCATCTGTTTTGGCATTTTCTTTCTCTGAAACTTCACCATCTACTAAGTCAAAATATATTTCTCTATTATCTATGTCTACTTTTGAACATCTTACTTTGACTTCATCACCAAGCCTATAAACCTTCTTGCTGCTTTCTCCTATTAAACATAGGTGGTCTTCATCATAAATATAATAATCATCATCTAAGGAAGTTACATGAACAAGACCTTCTATAGTATTTGGCAGCTCAACGAATAATCCAAAAGAAGTAACTGAAGATATAATTCCAGTAAATTCTTCTCCGATTCTTTCTTGCATATATTCTGCTTTCTTTAAATCATCAACTTCTCTTTCAGCATCTTGTGCTACTCTTTCCATTTCTGATGATTGTCTTGCTGCTACTTCTACTATATCTATTAGCTTTCTCTGTCTAGCTTCACTTAGTCTTCCATTTAAATATTCTTTAATTATTCTATGAATTTGAAGATCTGGATATCTTCTTATTGGTGAAGTAAAGTGGCAGTAATACTGAGCTGCAAGACCAAAGTGTCCGACACATTGTGGTGAATATTTTGCCTGCATCATAGATCTTAATAATAGTGTACTTACAACCTTTTCTTCTTTCTTTCCTTCAACTGCATTTAAGATTGCTTGTAGATCCTTTGGCTCTGTTTCTTCTCCACCCTTCATCTTATAACCTAAGTTATATACAAATTCCTTAAATTTTGCCAATTTTTCTTCATCAGGATCTTCATGAATTCTATATACAAATGGAATATTTTGATTAAACATATGCTCAGCTATTGTTTCATTACAAATCAGCATAAATTCTTCTATTATTTTATTAGCAATTCTTCTTTCATAAGGCTTTATTTCTATAGGCTTACCATTTTCATCTAAAATTATCTTTGATTCTTCAAAATCAAAGTCCACTGCTCCTCTTCTCATTCTTCTAGAATTTAAGATTTTGCAAAGCTCCTCCATTGCCCTAAAATCATCCACTAGATAATCATATCTTTCCATAAGTTCTGGATCATTTTCTTCTAGGATCTTTGTAACATCTGTATAGGTCATTCTTTCGCTTGTTCTAATTACACTTTCTACTATTTCATGTTCTAAAACTTTACCATTGCTGTCAATTGTCATAAAACAGCTTAAAGCTAATCTATCTACTTTGGGATTTAAGGAACAGATTCCATTTGATAATTTTTTAGGAAGCATAGGAATTACTCTATCAATCAAATAAACTGAAGTTCCTCTTTTTAATGCTTCTTTATCTAATGGATTTTTTTCACGAACATAATGGCTTACATCTGCAATATGAACTCCTAATCTATATTTTCCACCATCTAATCTTGTTATGGAAACAGCATCATCTAAGTCCTTTGCATCTTCTCCATCTATTGTTACCATTCTAACTTCTCTTAAATCTTTTCTTCTTCTATATTCCTCTTCCTCTATTTCATCGGAAATTCCTTCAGCATAATTTAAAACCTTTTGTGGGAATTCTTCTGGAAGACCATATTTTTTGATTATTGTTAATATATCTAAGCCCTTATCTCCCTTTTTACCTAGAATTTCTTTAATTACTCCTTCTGGACTTTTTCTTTTTTCTGCCCATTTTGTAATTTCACAGATAACTAAATCTCCAGTATTTGCTCCATTTTTATCCTTCTTAGATATAAATATATCTGAATTTAATCTTGGATCTTCAGGAACAACAAAACCAAAGTTTTGACTATCTTCATATACCCCAATTATTTCATTATTTGTCCTTTCAATAATTTCTACAACTTCTCCTTCTCTTTTCTTCCCATTTTTATCTTCTTTAGTAATTTCAACTAGAACAATATCACCATTCATTCCACCATTTAAAGCTGAACTAGGTATAAATACATCCTTTTCTCCTTCTAATTCTGGCAATAAAAAAGCAAATCCCTTTTGATGAACTTGTAGAGTACCTCTTATAAGTCCTAATCTTTCAGGAACTCCATATTTATCTTTCTTGGTCCTGATTATTAAACCTTCTTTCTCCATATTTTTTAACACTCTTTTAAAAGCTCTATATTCTGATTCATTTATATTAAAAATAGACGCTAATTCTTGTATATCCATAGGTCTATATGCTTCTTCCCTCATAAAACTTAACAAGGTTTGTTTTATTCCCATTATCCTTATTCCTCCGTTCATAAGAAACTTTTTATTTTTAGTTTATCCAAATTATTAATTTTATTACATTTAGATAAATTTAATATATACTATGTATTTAATTGTAATATTTTTAGTAATAATAACCCCTATATGTAAAAATAGCCAATAAAAAAGAATAAAAAAATTTCTTTTTAAGAAAGTAGATCAAAATCTTTTAAAATGTAGAATGTACATTGTACATTCTACATTAATTGATAATAGCTTGAATTTCATGTTATTTATCTAAGCAGTATTCTGCAAGTACTTTTTGTAAATCGTAAATATTTACTGAGCTATTAAAATTCTTTGTAATTGGCAGTGCAGTCCCTGATATCCATATTTTTAGTTCTGCTTCTAAATCAAAGTGCCCATTAGTTTCAATGCTAAAATGGGTTATTGACCTATAAGGAATTGAATGGTACTCTGTCTTTTTACCTGTTACTCCCTGTTTATCTACTAAAATCAATCTTTTATTTGTAAAAATGTATAAATCTCTTATTATCTTATATGCTTTTTCTATTTTCTCATCTTTAGTAAGTATTCTCTCATACTCCTTGTTAAGATTTTCTATGTTTACTTCTGAAGCATTTCCTATTAAGCCGTTTAATATTCCCATGATATCATCTCCTAGCTTTATAATAAAAGGGCTACTAAAATAAAAAGCAGCCCCCCCTTATCTATTATATTATATTTAATGCTAAAGTATTAATAGCAAATAAAGCCATAGCTATAATTGTAACTTTTAACAAAAATGCCTCTCTTGTTCTAACCTTATTTTTTGAAAAGAATGTTTCAGTTTTACTTCCTTGAATTAATCCGCTTAAGGCATCTGATTTACTTGGTTGTAATAATACTGATACGATAATAATAATTCCAAGTATAATTTGTAATACTAATAGAAAAGTTTTCATATTTCTACCTCCTATGGTAAGTCAACGCTCATATTTACATAAAGTTATATTAACACAATTAGCTAGTACATGTCAATTAACAGTTAAGAAATGTCAACTAAGAAAAACTGCTGCACAAAGTATTCTGTGCAGCAGATTTATATAGTAAACTATTTTATTACACTATTTTTTAATGTTGAAGAATGCTTTTCTTCCTCTGTATTCAGCAATTTCATCTAATTCTTCTTCAATTCTTAATAATTGATTGTACTTAGCAACTCTTTCAGATCTTGCTGGAGCACCTGTCTTAATTTGTCCTGCATTTACAGCAACAACTAAGTCAGCGATTGTAGTATCTTCAGTTTCTCCTGATCTGTGAGAAATAACTGCAGTATATCCAGCTCTGTTAGCCATTTCTATAGCATTTAGAGTTTCTGTTAATGTACCGATTTGGTTTAACTTGATTAGGATTGAATTTCCAACTCCCTTATCTATTCCTCTTTCTAATCTTTCAGTGTTAGTAACGAATAAGTCGTCTCCAACTAATTGAACTTTCTTTCCTAATCTTTCAGTTAATAGCTTCCAGCCTTCCCAGTCTTCTTCAGCCATACCATCTTCGATTGAGATTATTGGATATTTATCAACCCAAGCTTCTAAGAAGTCAACCATTTCAGCTGCAGTTAAAGTTTTTCCTTCATGTTCTAAAACATATTTTCCATCTTTGTAGTATTCTGATGAAGCAGCATCGATAGCTATGAACATATCTTTTCCTGGTTCATATCCAGCTTTAGTTATAGCTTCTAGAATAACTTCTATTGCTTCTTCGTTTGATTTAAGGTCTGGAGCAAATCCACCTTCATCACCGATAGCTGTTGAATATCCTTTTTCAAGTAATGTTTTCTTTAATGTATGATAAACTTCAGCACACATTTGTAATGCACCACTGAAAGTCTTAGCTCCTACTGGCATAATCATAAATTCTTGTAAATCTACTGAGTTATCAGCGTGTGATCCACCGTTGATTATGTTCATCATTGGAACTGGTAATACTTTTGCATTAACTCCACCAACATATTGATATAAAGGTAAATTTAATGATTTAGCTGCTGCTTGAGCAACTGCTAGTGAAACACCTAGTATAGCGTTAGCTCCTAAGTTTCCTTTATTGTGAGTTCCATCTAATTCGATAAGTAATTTATCAATATATGTTTGATCATAAACATTGCATCCGATTAATTCTTCTGCTATTGTATCATTAACATTTTGAACAGCCTTTAAAACACCTTTTCCAAGGTAAACATCTTTATCTCCATCTCTTAATTCAACAGCTTCATACATTCCAGTTGATGCTCCTGATGGAACAGCTGCTCTTCCTACAGTACCATCTTCTAAGTAAACTTCTACTTCTACTGTTGGGAAACATCTAGAGTCAAGTATTTGTCTTGCTACAACATCTACTATTTCACAATAATTTTTCATTATTTTTCCTCCTTAAATTTCGAACCTATTTATTTTTATCTATACCTTAGTATTATTTCTTCACATTGTTTTAATATTCATAATGAAGTATTTAAATACAAGGTTGTAGATATCAGAAAACTAATAATTAAAAAGGATTGTTAATTTTCTGTTTTAATTATACCACTTTCACCAATATTTACAATATGTAATTTTCTTATTTTGTCCTAACTTTTGAAAATAATAATAATTTTCCTATAGTTCTTTTAACTTTACAACTTTGTTAAATTTTTATCATAAACAAATTTAAAGAACCTTACTTTGGTTCTTTAAATTAAATTTCTACTTTCTAAATAATTATTGATCTTTTTTTCCCATTCCCTAGCCATTCTTATATCTAAAATACGTATATCTTCTAAAAAACTTTCTAAAACTTCAAGCTTATGTAGTCCCTTCATCAAATGACGAGGATAAGTAACTTTCTTACTGAAACACTGCTTTGGATCAATTACCATTATTTTATTATCATGTGTTATATATAAATCCCTGCATCTAGCATCCAGTTTAGTAAATTTTAATCTCTTAAATTCCTTAAATAATTCATATAAATTTGATGATATTTCATAACTTATACCATGTTTTTTAATATAATAATCTAATCTCATTCCTTCAACCTTATCTCTTACTATAAAATAGTCTCCCATCTTATATAATTTAGGAAAGTAAGATGAACTTCCTACTTTCTTAAGTATTTCTCCTTCTTCCTTACAGTGCTTTCTTTCTTGAAATATCTTTACAGCTTTATTTTCAGGCAATTCATATACAATTCCATTATGGCCTTCACCTAAAAACTTTGCATCTCTGAAAAGCATTTCTGTCTCTTGATCAAAATCAGCTGAATAGGCATATGTCCTAGGCATAAACTTCTCCCCTAAAAATACTATTATTATATATTATTAAATTATTAATCTAATAATGACAAATAAAAAAATAGAGTTAAGCTTAAAAAAATTTTAATCATAGCTAAAACCTATAGTATTAAAAATGCAAAAAAAGATACACTCAAAATAGAATGTATCTTCTTAATTTCTAAATTTAATTATTAAGAGTTAACAGCTAAAACTTAACTCCACACTCCTAACTCCAAACTCCACACTCCTAACTACTAACTCCACACTCCTAACTCCTAACTCCTAACTCCACACTCCTAGTTAATAGTTTCAAGTTCCTAACTAAATTATTCTATAATTACTGATGCTGGATCAACTGTATCACCAAAGGCTGGTAATAATGTTGCATCATATGCTTCTCTAAAGAAACCTTCTTGTGTTAATTTAGTTATTTCTTCATCTAACCATTCTTTTAATTCAGTGTTGCCCTTCTTAACTGCTGGTGCAATAACTGATTCATCTCCAAGACTGTCTATATAAGTTGTAAAGCCCTTATTTTCTCTAGCCCAAGCAAATAATAATGTATTATCATGAGCTAATGCTGCTCCTCTGCCATCTAATAAAGCATTGAAAGCTTCAGTATTTTGTTCATATCCTACTAATTCAATTTCTGGATAGTTTTTAGTAAAGAAAGCTTCTGCAGTTGTTCCCTTATTTACTATAAGTTGTTTTCCTTTTAAATCATCTATTGATTTTATTGGTGATCCATCTGGTGAAACTACTCCAATATCAACTTTCATATATGCCTTTGCAAAATCAACTACTTCTTCTCTTTCTGGAGTTTGTGTAAAGTTAGCTAGAATTATATCAACTTTATTTGATTGTAAATATTCAACTCTATTGGCAGCTTCAACTAAGACAAATTCTACTTTAGATTCATCTCCAAGTAAGTCCTTAGCTATTCTTTTTGCTAAATATACATCATATCCTTGATTTTCACCTTTTTCATCTACAAATCCGAAAGGCGGCTTATCGCTAAATACTCCAATTCTTACTACCCCTGCTTCTTTTATTGCATCAATTCCTGAAGCTGTTTGTTCTTCTTCTTTAGATGAACAAGATACTAATGCTCCTAATGCTAAAATTAATGTTAATAATAATGAAATTATTTTTTTCATTTATTTTTCCCCTTTCTTTTTTATTATTTATTTTAAAATTTAAATATTAACTTATTTATATAATTCAAAAGATTCTAAGAAGCTCTTTGCCCTTTCAGTTTTTGGATTTTCAAAGAATTCTTTTGGTTTTCCAGTTTCTATAATTCTTCCTTCTTCCATGAAGACAATCTTATCTGCAACATGTTTTGCAAATTCCATTTCATGAGTAACTATAACCATAGTCATTCCATTTTTAGCAAGTTCCAATATAACTTTAAGTACTTCCCTAACCATCTCCGGATCTAAAGCGGCTGTTACTTCATCAAAAAGCATTATTTCTGGATTCATGCATAATGCTCTAACTATCGCAATTCTTTGCTTTTGACCACCAGATAATTCTCTTGGATAGGCATATTTTCTATCTTTCAGTCCTACCCTTTCTAATAGTTCATCAGCTTGTTTTTCAACTTCTGCCTTATCTCTGTTTTGAGCCTTCATTGGTCCAAGTAAAATGTTATTTATGACATTCATATGTGGAAATAATTCATAGCTTTGAAAAACCATTCCTACTGTTCCTCTTATTTTTTCAAAAGCTACATCTTTTCCTAAGGAACCATAATTCTTTAATATTATTTCTCCCTCTTTAATTTTTTCCAAGCCATTTATACATCTTAATAATGTACTTTTACCACAGCCTGATGGACCTAGTATAACAACTACTTCTCCCTTTTTAACTTCTAAATCTATTCCCTTTAAGGCTTCTCTATCATCATAATCTTTTTTTACATTTACTAGCTTTAATAACACATCTTCCTTCATAAAACCCCTCCTAATTTAGTTTTTTCTCTAAAGCTTTTGCCCCCATAGATATAGGAAAACATATTAAGAAATATATTATCAATAAAAATCCATATACCCATAATGATATAAGGGGTTCTGTTACTGCTGTTCTTTCAATAATTTGCTGCCCGACTTTTACTAAATCTATTGCTCCAATTAAGGTCATTAAGGTTGTTGTTTTTATCATTCTTGTAGTTAAATTTATAATAGCTGGTATTACCCTTCTAATACTAATTGGAATTATTATATATCTATAGGTTTGAACTTTATTTAAGGAAAGGGCCTGGGCTGATTCATAATATATTTTAGGAATAGAAGTTACAGCGCCTCTTACTAAATCTCCTATTTCTGCAGTCCCCCATAAGCTAAAAACTATATATCCAACAACTATTGACTCTAGATGGATATCGAAGACATTTGGTACTCCAAAATAAAATATGAAGAGCCAAACCATTAAGGGTATAATTCTTATACTTTCTAAATATAAATTTGTTATAACTTTAATTATTTTATTTTTACTTGTCATTATAATTCCAAGGATAATTCCAAGAATTGTTGAAAGTATAACAGAAACTACTGACACCTTTAAGGTTACCACTAAGCCCTCAAGTAATCTGTTCATATTATCAGCACTAAATACTGCACTAGCTGCCAAACTCTCCATATCTTAACCTCCTCTCTATCTTTCTAGCTGCAATTGACATTGGAAGTAAAATTATTAAATAGAATATTACAACTAAAATTAATGATTCCTTTGTCTTATAGTACATACCTATAATTCCTTTAGTTACAAACATAAGCTCTCCTACTGCTATAGAAGCTATAACAGATGTTTCTTTAACTAAGAATATACAGTTTGCTGCAACTGAAGGTATTGATATGGAAAAGCTAATTGGTAATACAATATACCTTAAAATTTGAATTTTACTTAATCCTAATGCTTGTCCACTCTCCATTTGACTTTTTGAAACTGCATCTACTCCTGCTCTAAAGGATTCTGCCATATAAGCTCCTCCAAGGAAAGATAAGCCGATAACACCGCAAGCAAATCCGCTTAATTTTATTCCTAGTTTAGTTAGACCAAAATATAGAAAAAACACTTGTAATAAAAGTGGAGTATTTCTTGAAAATTCTATGTATACTTTTGATATAATTCCTATTATTTTTACATTAAAATATCTTGCCACTTCTATCAAAATCCCAAGCATTATTGAGAAAATTATTGATAATACAGAAAGCTTCAATGTCATTACTGTAGCTTTAATAAAATCTGGTATTCTATTAACCATAAATTCCAAATCTAAGCCCATACAACGCCTCCAAATCTTAATAAACTTATTTATAAAAAAACTTCGTCTCTATAAATATATAAGAGACGAAGCTATACTCCGCGGTTCCACTCTCATTGAACAAAATATACTTGTTCCAACTCAAATACGCTATAGACGGCGAACCGTTAAAATGCTAAAGACTTCACATTTTATGCTCCGAAGTGCACTTCGTACATTATAATTTTAAAGGCTCTCAGCAATTACCTTCTCTCTGTGAAAATTATTAATATACTACTCTCTTCTTCAACGCTTTCCTAGTATTCCGATATTTTTATTATACATTTAGAATAAATTTTGTCAATATATATTTTATTTCGTATATTAATATACATATAATTTCTAATAATAATATTTAAAATATTCAAAAGCTCTTAATTTTGTGAATATTTTATAAAAAAACTAGCTCAAAATTACTTTTGAGCTAGTTCATTTTCTTATTAACTGTTGCTTCTTACCTTTTATCTCCAAAGTATACAACTGCTAAAGTTCCAGGACCTGTATGAGAACCAATTACGCATCCAATATCATATATGATTACCTTTTTAGCTACTGATTCTGTTTCTATCATATTTTTTAACAATTCAGCATCTTCCTTAGCTGCTGCATTCATAATAAAAACAACTTGCTCTTTTTTATTAACTCCTCTTTCATTATAATCATTGAATAGGTATTTTATAGCTCTCTTTCTTCCTTTTACTTTATCAGCTACTACTGCCTTACCTTCATCATCTACTTTTAAAACTGGTTTTATATTTAAAATACTGCCTACAGCTGCTGCTGCTCCTGAAAGTCTTCCACCTCTTTTTAGATGGTTTAAATCATCTACAATTATGGAATGAATTACTTTTCGTTTATTTTCTTCTATAAATTTTATTGCTTCTAATAAGGGGGTTCCTTTATCTAACAATTCCTTTAAAGTATAAACTAGTAATCCTTCTCCTAAAGATGCGCTTAAAGAATCTATAGTATATATTTTAGCATTGCTATATTCTTCTAAAAGCATTTCTTTGGCCTTTACTGCACTATTATATGTACCACTTAAGGCTGAAGATAAGCCAATATATACTATTTCATCTCCTTTTTCTATATATGTTTTAAATACTTCATAAAAGCTTCCTATATTTACTTGAGTAGTTGTAGGCAGTATTCCATCCTTTAATAAATCATAGAAATCTTGACGACTTAAAGTCTGTCCTAAATCATCAGGTATGAACTTTCCATTTATATTAACCATTAGAGGAACTACTTCTATATTGTTTTCTTTTACGTAGTCTAAAGACAAGTCACAACCTGAATCAGTAATTATTTTTATACTCATTTTTTCAACTCCTAAAGCTTTATTTAACAAAATAATTTTTTAATTTATAGCTTCTTTCTTAATTTTTTTACCTTAGTCTTTATTATCATATTGTTTCTTTATTATATACTTAATTGTTTTTATTGTCAAATCTTTTGATTTTCAAAATATATTAGCTGCTTTGCTGTTTATGAAACAAATTTATATATCTGAATAGCTATATATAAAAAAGACAGATTCTAATAGAATCTGTCTATAATTATCCATTATAATTTGTTCATCGAGAATGAATTTATTTGTTCTCAATTAAAGTTTTTCCAGTCATTTCTGCTGGTACATCAAGTCCCATTCTATCTAAGATAGTTGGTGCTATATCAGCAAGTTTTCCTTCGTGTAATCCCTTACCCTCTGTATGGTTTGATGCCCAAAGGAATGGAACTGGGTTAGTTGTGTGAGCTGTGTATGGATTTCCTGTTGAGAAATCTATCATTGTTTCTGAATTACCGTGGTCTGCAGTGATAAATACATCTCCATCTTTTTCTAGAACCTTATTTACAATCTTTCCTACACATTCATCTACTGCTTCTATAGCCTTAATAGCAGCTTCTACTACTCCTGTATGTCCAACCATATCTGGGTTAGCAAAGTTTAATATAATCATATCATACTTATCTTGATCTAATCTATTTATTAATTCATCTGTTACTTCATAAGCACTCATTTCTGGTTTTAAATCATAAGTTGCAACCTTTGGTGATGGAATTAATGCTCTATCTTCACCTGGATTTTCTTTTTCTACTCCACCATTGAAGAAGAATGTAACGTGTGCATATTTTTCTGTTTCTGCAATTCTTAATTGATTTTTGCCATGCTTAGAAACATATTCACCTAAAGTGTTTGTAATGCTTTCTGGCTTGTAAGCTATATGAACTCCTTCTAAAGTCTTATCATATTGAGTCATTGTAACAAATGTAAGATTTAATCTATCTCTCTTAAATCCTGCAAATTCCTTATCATTTATAGCTCTAGTTATTTCTCTAGCTCTATCTGGTCTAAAGTTGAAGAATATAATTGAATCTCCATCTTTAATCATTCCATTTTTATCGATGACAGTTGGTAAAACAAACTCGTCAGTCTTATTATCTGCATAAGATCTTTCTATTGCTTCAACAGCTGAATTTGCTTCTTCTCCCTTTCCAAGAACCATTGCATTATAAGCAAGTTCCACTCTTTCCCATCTGTTATCTCTATCCATTGCATAGTATCTTCCAGAAATAGTAGCAAGTTTACCTAAACCTATTTCCTTCATATAGTTTTCAATTTCAATTATAAATTCTTTTCCTGAAGTTGGTGGCACATCTCTTCCATCCATGAAGCCATGTACATAAACATTTTGAACTCCTGATTCTTTAGCTAACTTTAATAGGCCCTTTAAATGGTCTATGTGGGAGTGAACCCCCCCATTAGATAAAAGTCCCATTAAATGTAAAGACTTATTATTGTCTTTTACGTTATTAATAGCAAGAGTTAGAGCTTCATTTTTAAAGAAACCACCTTCTTCTATTTCCTTAGTTATTCTAGTTAATTCTTGGTATATTACTCTACCAGCACCTATATTTAAATGACCAACTTCTGAGTTTCCCATTTGGCCATCAGGTAATCCAACAAATAATCCACTTGCTTGTAATTGTGTATGTGGGTATTTTGCAAATAAACTATCTAAGTTTGGTGTATTAGCTCTTCTTACAGCATTTCCATCTGATTCTGGAGCAATTCCAAATCCATCTAATATCATTAACATTACAGGTTTCTTAGCCATAATTACCTCCAAATTTATTTAAATCAATTTCGACAATATATACTATTATCTTTCTTTTTATATAAGCTTATTATACTATATTTAAAAAATATGCACAATAAAGCAATTTCTTGTTAAACCTTTTCTGTGTATAATTTTTATTAATTAATAATAATTTATTTATGTATAAAAAAATTAATTAATAATTGCATTTAATTTACTCAAATAATACATAATAAAATAACTCAGGAAAAAATCTTTATATAAATTATCCTGAGTTATTTATATTATTAATAGTTAACTATTTGTGCAAAATCAGAAGCAACTAAGCTAGCTCCTCCAACTAAAGCTCCATCTATATCAGACATAGCCATTTGGTCTTTAATTGTATTTGGTTTTACTGATCCACCATATTGGATTCTAATCTTATCTGCAACTTCTTTACCAAACATTTCGGCTAGTACATTTCTTATAGCCATTATTGTTTCATTAGCTTGCTCATTTGTAGCAGTTTTACCTGTTCCTATTGCCCAAATTGGTTCATAAGCTATTACTACTTTTTCAGCTAATTCCTTTGATAATCCTTCTAAATCAGCTTTAATTTGAGCTCCAACTACTTCGTTAGTTGTTCCATTTTCTCTTTGCTCTAAAGTTTCTCCACAGCAAAGAATTGGAGTTAAGTTATGAGCAAAAGCTGCTTTAACTTTCTTATTTAAAGCTTCATCAGTTTCATTGAAGTATTCTCTTCTTTCGCTATGTCCTAAAATAACATAGCTAACTCCCATAGCTTCTAGCATTCCTGGAGCAACTTCTCCTGTGAAGGCTCCTTTTTCTTCAAAGTGCATATTTTGAGCAGCAACCTTAATGTTTGATCCTTCTACTGCTTTCAATACAGCATCTAAGCAAACAAAAGGTGGGCATACTACTACTTCACATGCAGCATCTTTTACTAATGGTTTTAATTCTTCTACAACTTTTACTGCTTCTGCTGGAGTGTAATGCATCTTCCAGTTTCCAGCTATTATTGGTTTTCTCATTAAAAACCCTCCCTTAATATCAGTTCTCATTTTACAGTTAACAGTTCACAATTTCCGTAATAATTCAGCAAAGCTGAATTATTAAATTTATTGCTGCTTGCTAATTGCAAATCTTATTTATTAATTGTTAATACTTAATTATAAGTCTTATCTTTTACCACTACTTCTTACTTATTGTTTAAAGCAACTATTCCTGGTAATTCTTTTCCTTCTAAGAATTCTAGAGAAGCTCCACCACCTGTTGAAATGTGAGTCATCTTATCTCCAAATCCTAAAATGTTAACAGCTGCAGCTGAATCTCCTCCACCTATAACTGTAGTGGCATCTGCATCTGCCATAGCTTTTGCTACTGCAATTGTACCTTTATTGAAGTTTTCAAATTCGAATACTCCCATTGGTCCGTTCCATACAACTGTCTTAGCATCTTTAATTGCATCTGCATATAATTCTTCTGTCTTTGGTCCGATATCTAATCCCATGTGTCCAGCAGGAATGTTTTGATCTTCTGTAACTACAGGTTCAACATCTTTAAATTCAGTAGCTACTCTGTGGTCTACTGGTAATAAGAACTTAACGCCCTTATCTTTAGCCTTTTGAATCATTTCTAAAGCATAGTCTAATCTATCTTCTTCAACTAAAGAAGTTCCGATTTCATATCCTTGAGCCTTTAAGAATGTATAAGCCATTCCTCCACCTATTATTAAAGTATCAACTTTATCTAATAAGTTATTGATAACAGCTATTTTATCTGAAACTTTAGCTCCACCTAATATAGCAACAAATGGTCTAACTGGATTGTTAACAGCATCTCCTAAGAATTTTAATTCTTTTTGAATTAAATATCCGCATACAGCTGTATCAACATAGTCAGTTACTCCAACTGTTGAGCAGTGAGCTCTATGAGCTGTACCGAAAGCATCATTAACAAATATATCTGCTAAAGAAGCTAATTCTTTTGAGAATTCTTCAACGTTCTTAGTTTCTTCTTTTCTGCATCTTGTATTTTCTAATAATACAACATCACCATCATTCATCTTTTCTACAGCTGCTCTTGCATTAGCTCCAACAACTTCTTCGTCTCTTGCAAATACAACTTCTTTATTTAACATTTCTGAAAGTCTTTTTGCAACTGGTTCTAATGTTTTAGAAGCATCTTTACCTATATGTGAACAAAGTATAACTTTTGCACCATTATCTATTAAGTATTTAATTGTTGGAAGTGCTCCATTTAATCTGTTTTCATCTGTAATAACACCATCTTTTAGTGGTACGTTAAAATCACATCTTACTAATACTCTTTTTCCTCTTACTTCGATATCTTCAATTGTCTTTTTATTGAAACCCATTAAAATTCACCTCTACAATATTTTTTAGGTTTTAAAAATAGTCTGGCTTTATAGCCTATTACTACAAAACCAGACTTATTTACTTTAACATAAACTAAATTAAGTTTATGTAATTTACATTAAATTACTTTAAGTTAGCGAAGTATCCTAAAGTTCTGATTAATTGGTTAGTGTATGACATTTCGTTATCATACCAAGCAGCAACTTTAACTAGTTGTTCTCCATTAACTTCCATAATCTTAGTTTGAGTAGCATCGAATAGTGATCCAAATGACATTCCGATTACGTCAGTTGAAACTATTTCATCTTCAGTATATCCAAATGATTCATTTGCAGCAGCCTTCATAGCAGCGTTGATTTCTTCTACTGTTACTTTCTTATCTAAAGTACAAACTAATTCAGTTAATGAACCAGTGATTGTTGGAACTCTTTGAGCACCACCATCTAATTTTCCTGATAATTCTGGAATAACTAGACCGATTGCTTTTGCTGCACCAGTTGAGTTTGGAATGATTGAAGCAGCAGCAGCTCTAGCTCTTCTTAAATCTCCTTTTCTGTGTGGAGCATCTAATGTATTTTGATCGTTAGTATAAGCGTGAATAGTTGTCATGAAACCTTTTTGTAATCCAAAGTTATCATTTAATACTTTAGCCATTGGTGCTAAGCAGTTTGTTGTACAAGAAGCACCTGAAATAACTGTATCTTCAGCCTTTAATACTTCATGGTTAACATTGTAAACTACTGTTGGTAGATCTTTTCCTGCTGGAGCTGAAATAACAACTCTCTTAGCTCCTGCTTGAATGTGAGCTGAAGCTTTTTCTTTTGAAGCAAAGAAACCAGTACATTCAAGAACGATGTCTACGTTTAATTCTTTCCATGGTAATTCAGCTGGGTTAGCATTTGCAGTAACTTTAATTTCTTTTCCGTTAACTACGAAAGCTCCTTCTTTAACTTCGATTTCTCCATCGAATCTTCCTTGAGCTGAATCATATTTGAATAAGTGAGCTAACATTTTAGCATCTGTTAAGTCATTGATTGCAACCACGTTAAATTCTGGGTTGTTAATCATTAATCTTAATGCTAGTCTTCCTATTCTTCCAAAACCATTAATTGCTACATTTACCATTTGCAATTACCTCCTAAAAATAGTTATATATTTAAAATTTTTAAAAATTTTAAGCTTATTTAGTTTGATTATTAATAACCTGAATTATTTTATTGCCAGCAGCTTCGTCTGTAACTAACACAGCATTCTTATTATTCATCATCGCAGCCATAATTGCTTCAACTTTGCTTTCACCTGCTGCTACTGCAATATGAGTATTAATTTTTTTTGCTTCATTTATATTAATACCAATTGATGTATTTTCTGAAACTACTTCAGAATTTTTATTAAAATAACATCCAAAAGCTTCTCCTACAGCTCCAAGTGATTTTAATTTATTTATTTCTTCTTCAGAAACATCTCTTTTCTTTGCCATAGTTATTGCATTACCTATACCATAAATTAAGATATCGGCATTATGGATATCATCTATAACTTCTCTTATTTCCTTTTCCTTTAATAAAGTATCAAGAAGTTCTAAACTTAGATTTTCTGGTATATGAAGTAGTTTATAAGAACCTTTTATCTTTTTTGCTAAAGATGCAGCCAAGGTACTGGCTTGAGTTTCAACTTTTCTTCCCATACCTCCTCTTGCAGGAACTACAAGAATATTTGAAACATTATTTATTTGTGGAAATGCTTCTACAAACTCTCTGATAGTATTCCCTCCAGTTAAAGCAATTATATCATTATCCTTAATTATTTTTTTTAAATAATTTGCTGTTGCTTTACCTAGGTCTTTTAATATTCCATCATCAGTTTCTACATTTCCAGGAACAATAATTACATCTCTAAGCCCAAGAAAGGTTTTAATTATATGTTCTTTGTCTGCTAGTCCCCTAAGACTATGAACGAAATCCTTAAGCTTATCTACTATTTCAGCTCCTTCTTCAGTAACGGTCATCCCTGGAGTATTTATTTCTATTAAATTTTGGGCCTTTAGAAAATTTATTTCATTTCTAACTGCTCTTTCTCCAAGCTTTAGCTCATTAGCTAACACACGTCTTCCTATTGGCTGATTATAGTATATAGCTCTAAGAATAGAATATCTTTTTTCCAGGACTTCTACAAGTTCAGGAACTATTTTTTTCTCCAAGGATAATATTTCCTGCACTTCTTACCCTCCTTTGGTCTTAAAAGGTCCCATATAAAATCTATATGTCCCACGATTATTATTATAAAACACTTCACCTAAATTTTAAAGTATTTTCTTAATATTTGTTAAATTTTTTTCATTTTTTATCTAGAAGAAGTTTATTTATGACATTATTCCATAATTTCACTTAAAAATTCATTCTATTCTTTTTCTTTTGCTAGAGGATTTTATATTCATTTCTTCCCTATATTTAGCAACAGTTCTTCTAGATATATTTAAATTTCTTTTCTTTAATTCTGTACATATTTGCTCATCTGACAGTGGTTTCCTCTTATCTTCATTATCTATAATTTCTTTAATTATATTTTTTATATTTATTACTGCTACATCTCCACCTTCAGCAGTATTTTTACTTATTCCATTTGAAAATAAATCTTTTATTCTTAATGTTCCCTTATTAGTAAGAATATATTTATCTTTTATTGCCCTGCTTACTGTTGATTCATGAATATTGAGATCCTCTGCTATTTCTTTTAGTGTCATTGGCTTTAAGAATTTTTGTCCCTTATCAAAGTATTCTTTTTGCTTTTCTACTATATTTTCTAATATTTTTAATAAAGTGCTCTTTCTTTGTTCTATGCATTTAATTAAAAAGACAGCACTATTTAACTTTTCTTTTACATAGTTTTTCATATAAATATCTTGTTCATTATTCAATATATTTTTATAAATTTTACTGATTGATAGCTTAGGCAATACATTTTCATTCATTATTACAAAATACTGTCCGTCAATTTTTCTTATTTCTGCATCAGGAATAATAAACTTTACTTCTTCACCAGTATAAAAGCCTCTTGATGGTTTGGGTTCTAATTTTTTTATAATATCACCTAAATCTTGTGCTTCCTTTGGAGTAATTTTTAAGATTTTGGCAATTAAATTAAACTTATTTTCTGCAATAAGATTTAAATGATTATTTATTATTATTTCTAATTTTTCATTTAACATTCCCATTTTTCTAAGTTGTATTTTCAAACATTCACTTAAATTTCTAGCCCCTATTCCATAGGGTTCTAAATCTTGAAGAATTTCTAAAGCTTCCCTTCCCAAAGCAGAAGATATTTTTAATTCTTTGCATATATCTTCTAAAGGTATGTCCAAATATCCTCTATTATCTAAGTTTTCTATAAAGTATGATACAATAGATTTTTTATATTCATCTTCATCTATTTCAACTAATTGTTCTTGCAGGTATTCAGTTAAAGATTCTTTTTTACAAATAAAATTAAAAGGAGAAACATCCTCCTCTTTATCTTTAAATTCACTATAGTTGTAATAACCATAGTTATCAGATTCTAAGTATTTTATTATTTCTTTATAATTGATTTTATCTACATAACTATTGCTATCTTGAATAAAATCAAAATTTTCTTCTAAAATAGGATTTTCAGCAAATTCATTTTCTATATATTCTCTTAAATCATAAGTTGACATTTGTAATATCTTTATTGATTGCTGCATTTGTTGGGTCATAACTAGTTTTTGCTCTTGAACCATATTTAGGCTAAAATCTAACTTCATATTGCCCACCTCATTCTTCTTAGATACACTTACCATATTAATAATTTATTATTCCCAATATTAGTATATAACCTCAGAAAACGTTTTACAAGTAAATCTTATACCAAAACTTTACAGTGTGGAGTTTGAAGTGCTGAGTTAGGAGTGTGGAGTTTGGAGTGCTGAGTTTGGAGTTTGGAGTTAAAAAAGCTGATTAATACCTTCCTAATATTAATCAGCTTTTGTACTTTGCTATTTTTAATTTGATAAAAAGAATAATCCACATGCACCTTTTCCAGAATGTATTCCTACAGCACATCCAGGTGTTGTCTCTATATATCTTACATTATTATTATCTAAATATTTTTTTAATTCAGCTTTTATTTCTGGACTTTCTATTTCAATTAGCATAACCGGTTCCTCTTTATTAGGATTGCTTGATTCATAATCGCTAATTATCTTCTTAATTGCTTTCTTGCTTCCTCTAGCCTTATCTTTTACACCCATCATGCCATCTTTAAAGCCTAGAATTACTTTTATTCCTAATACTGTTCCTATTGCACCAGCAGCCTTAGAAATTCTTCCACCTCTAACTATATTATCTAAAGACTCAAAACATAAGGATGCATTCATTTTAGGAATTAATCTTTCTATTATCTCTTTAATTTCTTCTGCAGTATAGCCCTTATCTCTTAATTCACAAGCTTTTAAGACAAAAAATCCTTGAGCTGATGTTATAACTTGACTATCTATTAAAATTATATCATCTGAAGCAATCATGTCCTTAGCTATACATGCTGAATTGTATGTTCCGCTCATACCTGATGACATTAAAACCGCAACAATTCTATATCCTTGATCTAGATATTCTCTGAATTTTTCTTCAAATCTTGCAGGTGTAATTTGAGCAGTTGTTGGAAGGATACCTTCCTTTTCTATTTTTTCTTGCATATCATTAATATTTATTTCTTCTCTATCTAAGTAACTCTCATCACCAAAATTTATTAAAACTGGCATAACTTCTATATCATTTTTTTGTATTAGTTCTTCTGGAATATCAAGACAACTATCAGTAATTATTTTTATTTTTTCCATTCCTCTTCCCCCTAAATTTTCTTACTTCATTTTAGGAAAATCCATTTGTCTTAGTGCCTCATAAGCCACAATCGCCACAGTATTAGAAAGATTTAAACTTCTAGTACTTGTTTCTATTAAAGGTACCCTTATTCCTTCGTGTCTTAAATGAACTTCTTCTGGAACTCCGGAGGTTTCCCTTCCAAACATTATAAAATCCCCTTCTTTAAAAGATACTTCATGATAAGACTTTCCAGCATGAGTTGTTGCTAAATAAATTCTTTCATTTCCATATTTCTTTAAAAAATCCTCATAGCTTTCGTGTACTTCAATATTTAAATCTGCCCAGTAATCTAATCCTGCTCTTTTTACTGCTTTATCATCTATACTAAAGCCAAGGGGCTTAATTAGATGCAGTTTTGAGTTTGTTAATACACAAGTCCTTGCTATATTTCCTGTATTTGATGGTATTTCTGGTTGATATAAAACTATATTTAAATTCACTTTTGTTTGCCTCCTGTAAAGGTGCTAACGCACAATAAAAAATTTAATTCTATTTTATATATTTCACATTAAAAGGGCTGTTGAGGCAGCCCTATTATAACTATATAAAGAATCATACTATATCTATTTATTTAAGTCAAAGGCTAAAGAATTATTTTACATTTATTTAATTAAAATTTTAACTAATTCTATTTAATAAATTTATCTAATGCCTTTGCTACTCCATCATCTACATTGGTAGAAGTTATGTAATCTGCAATTTCCTTAAGGGGCTCAATAGCATTACCCATGGCAACTCCTAATCCTGCATACTCAATCATTGATAAATCATTTTCATTGTCACCTATAGCCATAATCTCTTCTCTTTTTATTCCATAGTATTCTGCTAAAGCCTTAACTGCAGTACCTTTTGATACTCCCTTATTACCTATTTCTACACTTCTTGAACCTGAGCCGAAATAAACAATTCCTTCTATATCTTTTAATTTTTCTTTTAATTTAGCTATTTTTTCAGGTTTAATTGAAAAAGCAATACACTTTGTTATTTGATTATGATTTTTTTCAAAAAATTCTTTCCATTTCTTCTTATCTTTAATTACATGATAATTTATTTTAAGATTTTCATATCCAACTTGTTTGGTCATGTATATTTTTGTGCCTACTTCAGTTATTATACTGCTTGAATAAATCCCTCCAAGAGTATAAAAATGAAAAAATACCTTCATTTCATATAATAAATCAATTAATTTTAGACATTCATTTAGACTTATAGTATTTTCATATATTACTTTATTAGTTATCTTATCCCTTACTATTGCACCATTTGCAGCAATAACTGGGGAATTTACTCCTAAAAAGTTTGAAAAATACTCTGCGTTATTATATATTCTTCCAGTAGTAACTACAATTTGAATTCCTTTATCATGAACTCTTTTTATTGAATTTTTATTTACAGTAGATATTTTTTTCCCTTTCCCAAGCAAAGTTCCATCCATATCAATACAAACCATCTTGTAACTCATAAAAGACTCCTTCAATTTGTTCTATAATATATATATAATATCATCTAAAAAGGTCTTCGACAATAAATTTAACATTTCTATAATTAATGATATCTATATTTTTACCAATATTACTTTTATAATGTTATTATTATAAAATATTAATGAAAATTCATTTCTATCATTTAATTATAAGGCTGTTTTAAAATTTAATTTCTTAAGACAAAACTTATAATTAAACAAATAAATAAAAAAGGCAGTTATTATCACACACATAGTTACCCATAATACAGAATAAATACTTTGAAATGGATTATAACTAACAGCACTTGAAATATTGTTATACCACCATGCCTGATTATTTGCTTTAAAAAAAGAAGATTGGAGATCAATCTTCTTTTTTGTAATTAATAGTTAATAGTTTTAAATTTTGATTTTCAGCCCTGAAAATCCTTCTTAACTGTGCATTTTGAATTATTATTTTTATAACTGTACGCTGCTTCTTACTGGAGATGTTTCTCCATCATAATCAAAAGCCTCAATTGAAATTATTCTTCTATTATTTACTGGAGCTGGTAATTGTGAAACATTAATTCTAAAACTTGTATCTTTCTCTGTTACAGTACCAATCCAAGATCCATTTTGGAATATATTATATCCAAGAAGGTCAACATCTGGATTCTTATCCCAATAAACTATTAAAGTATCACCACTAATAAATGCATTTAGACCGCTTACTTGCCTTGGCTGCCTTAAGTAATCTATATTATCAGGTCCCCAGTTTGCATCAACGGGATTTGATACACCAGCTACTGTTGCTGATTCACTATACTGCCAAATTCTCCAACGTGTCCAGCCTCCCACATCTGGTGGAAATGGTGGATTTGATGGAATTGCTGTGTACATAGCTATCCATAAAGGCATTGTTTTAAGAGGTTGAGTTCCTTTAGAAGTTGTAAAGTTATTATATAATTCTACAAAGAAAACACCTGTATATAACATTAACCTTCTTCTTGTTCTTCTTTCAAATCTTTCTTTAAATCTAAGTACCCAATTAATTAATGTATCTGTATTCATCTTTGGCTCTATTGGTGTTTCAATATCTAATACTGGGAATAAATCTCCATAATTTCTTGCACCAAAGCCTTCCTGCAATATATTTATAAAATCATCACATTGAGAATCTGCAGTATTTAAATCATAGGAAGGTACACCATAATGGTATGCTCCAACAGGTATTCCAAAGTTTCTTGCTTGCCTTGCAAATTCAAGGAATTTTCTATCAACTCTAAATCTGCCTGTGGCTGATCCCGAAGCTCTTAAATACAAAAAGTCTATAGTTCTTGCTAGTGTTGTGAAGTTTACATCTTGTGTGTACTCATTAATATCTATTCCAAATCTACTATTTGGGTTTCTATTTTGCATTTTTCCTCCAAGAAAATAATAATCTCTTTATTAATTTATTAAATAGAACCCTAATTGTTACTATTATTTGTATTCAAATAATTTTAACTTCACATAAAAATTTATATCATTATTTTCACATTCAGCCCAAATTTCACCTTCATGTAATTCAACAATATTTTTTGCTATTGCTAAACCAAGGCCGCTGCCCTTTACATTAGAGTTTCTTGCTTCATCAACTCTATAAAATCTATCAAATATCTTACTTAGCTTTTCCTTTGAAATATTTTCACCTTTATTATTAACCTTAATAATAACATGATTTGCTTTTTCATAAGTTAATATACTAATTTTTCCTGGTTTAAAGGAATATTTAATTGCATTAGATAATAGATTTTCGAAAACTCTAACCATCTTACTAGGATCTATATCAACTAAGGAGTTACTGTCTTGAAATTTAGTTTCGATTTCTAAATTATTTTCTTCAAAAACATAAATATATTCTTCTATAATTTGAGATAAGAATTCAACAATGTTTACTTTTCTTGTCTCTAAAGTAACTGCTCTATTACTTAGCTTTGTATATTCAAATAAATCTTCAATTAGATTTTTAAGTTGAGTTGATTTGTTAAAAGCTATATTTAAATAATCCTTCATTACTTTTTCATTTTCGTATTTCCCCTCTTTTATAAGTCCTATATATCCCATTATAGAGGTTAAGGGAGTTCTTAAATCGTGAGAAACATTTGTTATTAATTCATTTTTTGTTCTTTCAGACCTTCTTTCTGCTTCTATTCTTCTTTGAACTTCTTCAGCCATATTATTAATATTTTCAGCTAAATTTTTAATTTCATCTTTTCCCTTTGTCTCTATTCTATAAGATAAATCTCCACTTGAAATTATTCTAAGTCCAGATTCAATTTCTTCAATGTACTTCATCTTTTTATTTGTTATAATAATGAAAATTGCTATAAATATTATGACTGATAAAAATAAAGCTAGAAAGGAATTTGTATTTACATAATATTCATAGGTAATATAAGGGGTCGGTATTTCATAATAAAAAAGATATAATCTATCTTCCCCTATTTTTAAAGGATATAAGAATACCTTCTCACTTGAATAATCTTCTTGTTTATTTACCTTATTAATTACACTATAAATATCTATTTTATCGTGAACATCACCATTAACCTTAAATTTAATGGTTCCATCTAAATCAGTAATATAAATTTTTGTATTCCCATTATTATATTCATTTAAAATAGAGAATATTTTATCCTTTTCTTCTATGCTTTTTATTTCTTCATCAAAATCTCCATTTAATCTTTGAGACAAATACAAAGCATTTTGCCTGATTTCTTCTATATTGTACTCTATATTACTTATAGTCTCATCTTTAGCCAGCATCCTATTAGCAAAGCTGTAAAATATACTTGATATCAAAAAACAAATTCCAAAGACTACAACAAGCTCAAATCTTATACTTTCTTCTATTTTAGAATATATTAATAAGATTATATTTCTTAATCTTAATCCAAGGGGTGAATTAAAAAACTTTTTGCTTATCTTTAAAAATAATCTAAAAGGCCAAGTAAAAATACTCTTACGCTTTTTTTCTTCCTTTTTACTTATCAATTTTGTAGCCTACCCCCCAAACAGTTTTTATAAACTTTGGATTTCTAGAATCATCTTCTATTTTTTCTCTAATCTTTCTTATATGAACCATTACAGTATTGTCTGACTGCATAAATTCCTGCTTCCAAACACTATTATATATATTTTCTATGCTAAAAACCTTTCCCCTATTTTTAGCTAGTAAAACAAGTATATCAAATTCTGTTGGAGTTAATTTAATTTCTATTCCATCTTTAAAGACCTCATGAGTTTCTAGATTAATTACAAGGTCCTCAATTTCTAGACTATCAATTTTATTTTCTTTGTTAGTGTCATTTTTTTGACTATTATTAAATCTCTTATATCTTCTAAGCTGGGATTTAACTCTTGCCACAAGTTCAAGAGGATTGAAGGGCTTTGTTAAATAATCATCTGCACCAGTATTTAAACCTAATATTTTATCAATATCCTGAGACTTTGCCGAAAGCATTATTATAGGCATTTCTCTTTCTTCTCTTATTTTTAAGCAGGCTTCTATACCATTTAGCTTTGGCATCATAATATCTAAAATGATTAAATCAACCTCATTTTTTTTAAGTATTTCTAAGGCTTCTTCTCCATCTTCAGCTTTTAAAGTTTTGTATCCCTCTCCCTTTAAATAGATATCTATTAATTCCCTTATTTCCTTTTCATCATCAACAATTAAAATAACTTCTTCCTTCAAAATAAACACCTCAACTATACATAATAATTTTAATATACCATAAAATTATTAATGTGTTCTAATTTATAATTTATTTTAATCTCTAGACCTTAATATTAATAAATATAAATTCTTAAAAATACCTTAATATTAATAAAAAAGAACTGTCAAAGACAGCTCATGATATTTATGTTTAATCAATTATTCCTTTGATAGCACCACTGTTCCATAATCAACAATTATTATTCTATGACCTGGTTTTAATGGAGCAACCTTAAATTTTTCAGAATTTGGTTCCAATCTTATTGACTGAACTACAGCATTATTTTCATCAACAACAGTAAAATAAACAATTTCTTTCTCAGAAGTATTTTGAACAAAATTTATTTCCTCTAAAGGAATAATAAAATCGCCTACTCTATACACTCCTTCAGTTAATGGCTGTACAAGATTATCGCTAAATGCACTAATTACATTACAAGATAATAATAAAAAAATAAATAAAGTGCTTATAAGCTTTTTCATATTAATTCACCTCTAAATTAATTAAATCTTTTAAAATGTTTGTACTATATTAAATAATTTTATCTAGATAAAAAGGCCTCACCGTCACCTAATATTACAAGCTTATAACTAGGTTTTAATTCTGTTAACAAGAATTTCCCAGAGCCTGGTTTCATTATTATTGATTCAATTGCAGCTCTATTATCATCTAAAAGAGAAAAAAAAACGGTGTTATTAGGTGAAATATTCTGTATAAATTTTACGTCTCCTAATGCATTAATTATATCTCCTACATTGTATACCCCTTCTGTTAATACATTGCTAGTAATTTGAGGTGCCTTTGCTATATTAAAATTAAAAGATAAACAAATCATAATTGCAGAAATTATTTTTTTCATTATAACTACCACCTTTCCTAATTATTATGTATTTATAATTTTTTAATTATACACAAATAATTTTTGGCTGATTTTTAAAAATATTAATTTAAAAAAACTACCCTTGCTCATAAACAAGGGTAGTTTTTTATTTCATTGATGTTTTTATTATTAAATCTATAAATTCTGAGTAACTTATTCCCTTTTCTCCTGCACTTTGCGGGAAAAGACTTGTTGAAGTCATTCCTGGTAAAGTATTTACTTCTAATACATAAGGAACTCCTTCTTCTGTTAGTATCATATCTATTCTTGCATATACTGAACATTTTAAAGCCTTATAGGTTTCTAAGGCCATCTTTTTTACTTCCTCATATATCTTTTCTTCTAATTGAATTGGATAATGCTGAGCACCATTTGCTGAATATTTTTGCTCATAATCATAAAAATCTGTATTTGATTTAATTGCAAGAATCGGGAATAATTCATTATTAAATACTGGACAAGTAATTTCATCACCTTTAATAAATTCTTCAATTAAAACTTCCTTATCCCATTTAAGCCCCTCTAATACAGCAGCTTCAACGTCTTCTTTTTTGTATATTTTAAAAGTTGCAACACTAGAACCTCCATTAGTAGGCTTTACGAAAACTGGATATCCCATTTCTTCTATTGCTTCATAATCTATTTCTTCTACAGAACTAACATTTATCCATTTTGCAGTTCTAATACCTTTAGCTTTTAAAACAGTTTTAGTTAAATCTTTATCCATACATAATGCACTACTTAAAGGACCACAACCTGAATATGGTATATCTAAAGTTTGTAATACTGACTGAACTGTTCCATCTTCTCCAAACTTCCCATGTAATGCAAGCAGAGCAAAATCTAATCCCTTTACTTTCTCAATTACGTCTTCTTTTTTGTCTATTACAACAGGCACAACTTCATACTTCTCTTTATTTATATGCTCCATAATGGATTTTCCACTATTAAGGGATACTTCTCTTTCAGAAGATATTCCCCCCATCAATACTCCAACTTTCATTATAGTCCTCCACTAATTAAACTTATTTTTAATAATATATTTTTAATCAATAAAAAAATTACCTGCTCTTATTATATTTCCTAACTGATTAGATTAAAAGTATCAGTTTATATAATTTTACACACACCAGATTGCAAAAGATTGTAAACAATTTTTTGCAATTCACTTTACACTGTAACCTAATAAAAAGTGCTAGGCACTTTTTATTTTTTAATGGTTTCTTTATAATATTTACAATATTGTGTAAGTCTACATTGTGAGCATTTAGGTTTTCTTGCTATACAACAGTACCTTCCATGAAATATAAGCAAATGATGTGCTAAAGACCACTCTTTCTTTGGAAGTTCCTTGCGAAGCTGCATTTCTGTTTCTAAAACATTGTCTGAATTGGCAAGACCTAATCTATTGGAAACTCTAAATACATGGGTATCTACAGCAATAGATGGAACTCCAAAGGCATTTGATAAAACAACATTAGCTGTTTTTCTTCCTGCCCCAGCTAGAGAAGTAATTCCTTCCATAGTCCTTGGAACTTCTCCATTATACTTCTCCTTTAACTGCTGACACATCATTATTATATTTTTAGCTTTATTTCTATAAAGACCTATTTGCTTTATTTTGCTTTCCAGCTCTTCCACTGTTAAAGTTAAAAAGGCATCTAAATCAGGGTATTCCTTAAATAATGTTTCTGTTACTTCATTTACCTTTTTATCAGTAGTTTGAGCCGAGAGTATTGTTGCAACTAACAATTGAAATGGAGATTCATGATTAAGCTCACATTTTGCATCTGGATAATCCTCTTTTAGAATTTCTAATATTTCTTTAGTTCTTTTTTTCATAAAATCACCCTATTTATAAACTCCTCTATATTCTTCTGGAAGCAAGTTAGCAATTGACTTCATAATATAATTCATACATCTTTCATCATAATCATGCTTATCTTCATCTTTATTTTTTGCAGGCAATGATATAGGTTCACCAATCTTTATATTTACATCAGCATAATTAAATTTTTCTCCACCCATATCACCATCTTTAGCTATAGGGAGTAATTTCTCTGTTCCTGTCATCCCCATAGGAATTATTGCTGCCTTTGTCAGCCTTGCTATTAGAAGGATGCCTTTCTTTCCTTCAATCATTGCTCCTGTTCTGCTTCTAGTTCCTTCAGGGAAGATAACTAAGTTTTCTCCACTTTTTACAAGCTTAACAATACTTGTAATAGCTTCTTTATCTGCTGAATTGGGCTTAATATTAATAGTTTTTACCATTTTTACTCCAAGATTAGTTATAGGATCATTGCTTAGTTTTATTCCTGCAACAAAGGTTGGATCATACTTTTCTTTTAACAGCTTATTTAATACTAAGCCATCAGAATTACTTAAATGGTTGCATATAAATATTTTAGCTCCCTCTGCCTTATCTATATTTTCTAAGCCTTCTATTTTTATGTTAGCGTATTTTTTTAAATATCTATTTACAATAATTTTTGTAATTTTAAGTATTAATGCTTCTGGCATCATATTTACTACTTTAACGAATGTTGGTGATAACATACATATCCCCCTTTTTTAATTCCTATATGTAACAATTATATTTCATTATTTTTTAAAAGTCTATTGATATACCCTTTTAAATATGGTGAATCTGACTTTATTTTACTTATATCTTTATTCCTGCTTAACCTTATTATAGCATTCCTTTTTAAGACATTTTTTCCTCTCCAGCCACAGGAAGTTTTTAAGAAACTTTCCTTAAAGCCACTATTGCCTATAGCTGCTAATTCTTCAGTATTATCACTATTCATAAAATCATAAGGATAGAATTCTTTTATAGGTGAATATGCTATATTCTCATTATAAGGACAAGGTTTTTGACAGCTGTCGCATCCAAAAACTCTTCCATCTAATAATTTTATATGCTTATCTTCAAGCTCCTTTTTTTGAGTAAGATAAGATAAACATATATTACTATTTTTTCTATAAGGATTAATAGCTTTAGTCGGACATTTTTTATAACAATTTGTACATTCACCGCATTCTTCAAATTTTTCAATATCTTTAAAGCTTCTTTTTTCATCACTTTCTATTTCTAAATCTGTAATTATTTCTCCTAAAAATACAAAGGATCCGTACTTCTTAGTAATAATCAAATTATTTTTTCCTATAAAGCCTACTCCAGCCAAATATGCTATATATCTTTCAGGTAAAAAATTATTATCAACAAAAGCTGCTGCTTTTCCACCTAAACTTTCTATATATTCACATATCTTGCCTAAATAACTTTTAACAACTTTATGATAATCCATTCCCCTTGTATATACAGAAAAACCATTATCATAATATTCCACATCATGAAGATAAGGGAAAGCTATAGAAATAATAGTCTTTCCCTCCTCCATATATAGAAATGGATTTATTCTTTTTTCTATATCATCTTCTTCAAACTCATTTTGAAGACCTTTAGCTTTTCTTTCTAACAGATAATCTTTCATTTCAATAAATTTTCTACACTTTATAAAGCCTAAAGTGTCAAGACCTAATGAATTACAAAAATTTATTATATCTTCTTTTATCATATTAACCTCTATATAGTCATATTATTATATATTGTTTTAACTTTTCCGTTCTCATCAATTACTTCAATTATTTCACTTTTGCTTCTAACTATATTTCTTCCTGCACATCCAACAACTGTTCCGTTTTCAGGAACTTCCTTTAATACAACAGTATTTGCTCCAACCTTTGATCCTTTTCTTAATATTATTGGTCCAAGAATTTTAGCGCCAGCTCCGATGATTACATCATCTTCTACAGTTGGATGCCTTTTTCCTTTTTCTTTGCCCGTTCCTCCTAAGGTTACACCATGATATATTGTTACATTATCACCAATTTCAGAAGTTTCTCCAATTACAACCCCCATACCATGATCTATAAATAAACCTCTTCCTATTTTAGCACCCGGGTGAATTTCTATACCTGTAAAAAATCTTGCTAATTGAGATATTAATCTTGCTAAAAAGAAGCATCTATGCTCATGTAAGAAATGAGCAATTCTATAAGCTAAAAGAGCATGAACAGATGGATATAATAAAAATACTTCAAGCTTATTTCTTGCTGCTGGGTCAACCTCAAGTATTCTGTTTAAATCATACATTAAATTTTTAAACATATCATTCCCCCTTAATTTTAATCAAAAATTCCCATAGAAATATATTTTTCTCCACCATCAGGTGCAATTACTAAAACCTTTTTTCCTTTTCCCAATTCCTTAGCTACTTTTAATGCTGTATAAATTACAGCACCTGAAGATATTCCAACCAAAACTCCTTCTTTTTCAGCAAAGATCTTTGTAAACCTTAATGCATCTTCATCTGATACTGTTCTTATTTCATCTACAACTTTATCATCATATATCTCTGGAACAAAACCTGAACCTAAACCTTGAATTTTATGAGCTCCTGCCCTTCCTCCGCTTAAAACTGGCGAATTTTCTGGTTCAACTGCAATAACTTTAAGGTTATTTATCTTCTCCTTAAGCTTTTTCCCTACACCAGTAACTGTTCCTCCTGTTCCAACTCCTGCAATAAAAACATCTATATCCTTTAAATCTAAATAAATTTCTTCAGCTGTCGTTTCAAAGTGTTTTTCTGGATTAGCTAAATTTTCAAATTGCTGTGGCATAAAATAGCCATCTTTTTTTGCAAGCTCATTAGCCATTTTTATTGATCCATTCATTCCTAGAGCACCATCTGTTAATATTAATTCTGCCCCATAAGCCTTAATTAAATCACGTCTTTCTTTACTCATGCTGTCCGGCATAATAATTACTACCTTATATCCCTTAAGCTTTCCAATCATTGCAAGGGCAATTCCCATATTTCCACTTGTCGGCTCTACTATTGTTGACCCAGCTTTTAATAAACCTTCCTTTTCAGCTCTTTCAATCATACCTAATGCCGCTCTATCCTTTACACTACCGCCTGGATTAAATTTTTCTAATTTTACATAAACTTCTGCGGAATCCTCTTCTACTAAGTTATTCAATTTTAGAATAGGTGTGTTTCCTATTAACTCTAAAGCTCCATTATATATCATAACTTCCTCCTTATGAATTTTAAGAGAAGATATTAAAAAACTTCATCCCTCAAATATAGAGATGAAGTTAAAATTTCCTATCTCATCTTTTTTTTCCACATAGGGTACAATACCTCATCTATTAAATCAACGCTGTTTACTGTTCCTATCAGCTTATTCTCCTCATCGACAACTGGTATTGATAACAAATCATATTTAGCAATTTTCTCTATCGCCTCTTTAATATCAACATCATACCTTATGGTATCGATATTTTCTTCCATAATATCTATAATTTTTACATCATCTTTATTTAGAATTAAATCTCCTGGATTAATTGCACCTAGAACTCTTTCTTCTTCATCTGTTATATATATTCTATATAATTCATCCTCTTCAACATCTTCTAATTCTCTAAGAATATCTAATATTTCCCCTACAGTTATATCCAAGTTAAATGAAATATAGTCAGTACTCATTATACTACCCACAGTTTCTTCTTTATAACTTAAAAGTTCTTTAACTTCTTCTGCATCTTCCTTCTCTAAGTTAATAAGTATTTTTTCTCTTTCGTCATCATTTAACTCATCTAGTACATCTGCTATTTCATCATTTGGCATATTTTCAAGAAGTTCAGCTGCCTTTGTTTCACTAAGTTCCTTAATAATTGTACCTTTATATTCTGGTTCAATTTGTTCTAAAGTATCTGCAGCTAAATCTTCATCTAAAGCTTCAATAATTTGTTTTCTAGAAATTGTATCTAAGTTTTCTAAAATATCTGCTAGATCTGCTGGGTGAAGTGTTGATAACTTTTTATAAGGTACTGATATTTGAAGGTTATTTTTATTAACCATTTCTAAAGATTCAACATCATCCCACATTAGAACTCTATCGTCATATTCTTTTCTTAGAAGCTTATAAATAAATTTACCCAGCCTTTCACAATTTAATCTTCTAAATCTTGCGTGAGGACCGGTTTCAACTGCTATTACCCTATACTCTCCTGCAATTTCAGCAATTCTTAAATCATCAACTCTTACCACTCTTTTTCCGTTAATATCTACGATCTTTTTATCAAGTAAATTTTCTGATAAAAGATAAGAGTATGTTCTTGGTAGTATTTCCTTACTTCCTCTTGTAACTATCTTTACCTTATTATCCTGTTGATAAAAATTAATACTACGGAACTCATAGTGAAAAGTTGAACCATCTCTTTTTACCTTATATCCAATGACTCTTGGATAGCCTTCATCAGTAGTAACATAAATGTCCTTAAGTTCTCCTAATACTTCATCGAACTCATCGTACATTTTCTTTCCTAAAATAGTAGTATATAGGAATACTGATAGTTTCTTCATATCTACTCCTCCTTTTTTTAGGGGAGCAGACTATTTTCCTAGGCATAATTATAATAAAGCCGCATCCCCTAAAAGCTTATTCAATTTTAACTTATCCAGCTGAGGGACACCCTCCATTTTAATTTCACCCCTTGAATCTATAAATATTTATTTATCAATTCTCTCCACTAATATATTATATTAAAGTAATATTAAAAGGCAACATTTTTCACGAAAAAAATATGCCCTGCCAAAGGCTGAGCATATTTTCTATAAAATGTAAAACATTCCTCATTGTGCATTAATTAAAGGTATTAATTGCTCTAAGCAAAATGAAAAGCACTAACCCTTCACCTATTATTGGATAAGGATATAACATTATACCACCTAAATGTAATATATATTCAACTAAATAAAGCATTAGAGCCATTAACAAAAATCTTATACCTATCCTATTGCTATAAGGTTTATCATGGTTAATTAAAGTATATATAAAAGATGATGCAATAATTATAAGATATATTAAATTAGGTACTATTCCATCTGTAATAAGTATTATATAACCAAAAGATGAATCAACCTTGATATTAAAGAAATAATTACTTATTATGAATAAATAAACAATCCCAAAGATTGCAACAAATATATACATATGACTAAACTTTATTTTTTCATTTCTTAAATAAATATATAAAGATACAATAATAGCTAAAGGTATACTAAAGTAGTTTATATAATGAAAATACTTCAAATAATACATAAACTGTTGCTTTTCTATAAAAAAGCTGATTAGTAACACGCAATATTTAAGAATTAATGGCAGCAATAATATAGATATATATTTTTTTATTTTCTTAGGTGATAATGTTAAATTACTTTTACCTATATAAAAAACAAATATTAATAAAAATAACAGAAAGCATAGATAGCTAAATTCTAACAATTATTACTCCTACTCAAAACTTGTTTCTAATTATATTTATTACTACAATTTCCTATTTATTCTTCTTTTTCTTTCATACCTAAAACTTTTAAAGCTCTTCTTTTACATTTAATGCTTAATGGAAAATCTGGTCCTTTCTCACCATCTATATCAGTTAAAATTCCTTCTTCACATTCAATATAAAGTTCATCTGTTTTAAAATATATTACATTATCTGAATCTAAGTGTTCTCCCCTTAATACTTTTACAAATAGAGGAATTAACTCCATTATTGATACAGCCTTAAATATAATTACATCTAACTTTCCATCTGTAGCATCTGCTCTTGTTGCTAACTTAAAATTACCGGCTGTCTGCCCATTAAATACAAGCATAAAATACATATAACCTTCATATTCCATCTCTTTAGATTTTATTTTTATATATAATTTTCTAAAGTTAGGAAGTTCCTCTAAGCCTTTAAGATAATATGCAAGCTTACCAATTGTATTTTTTAAATTAATATCTGTCTTTTGAGATACATCTGTAAATAAGCCTGTACTTGCTACATTAACAAAATACTTCTCATTAATACAGCCTAAGTCAACAGCAGTTACCTCTGAAGATAATATTTGCCTGCAGGCTGCTTCTATGTTAGAAGGCATTCCTAAAAATTTTCCAAAATCATTTGCTGTTCCTACTGGCAGGATTCCTATTGGTACTGAAACTCCAGCCTTAGTCATGGCATTAACAACATTATCTATAGTTCCATCTCCACCAGCAATTAAAATATAACTATAATTTACTTCCTTAAAATCCATAAAAGCTTCAATAACATCAGCTCCACTATCAATTCTATAAGGTACAACAGTATACCCTGCCTCTTGATGAAGCTTTATTACTAAATCTAAATTATCTAAAATTACATTTTCTCCTGCATAAGGATTATATATAAACTTTACCTTTTTCACTTTTTCCTCCTAATTTACTTAAATTATTAATATTTAATAGTTCAAATACATAAATTGATATATAATAGTATAATACTATATTTACCAGATAAATCAAATTAACAATTAGTCAAATAAATATTAATTTTAATTGAATTTTTTTTTAATTTCTGTATTATATTATATTTTTTAAAATTGTATGTTATAATATTGATTTGATAATACATTATTAAGAAGAATAAGCTTAATAATAAAACCAGGAGTGATTTTATGAAAAGAAGTTTTATTCCTAATATTTTTACTTTTACAAACTTATCCTGTGGTATAATGTCATTAATTAATGCTTTTGATAGGAATTATTTATTTTCTTGTTTATTTATATTATTCGCAGGAATCGTGGACAGGTATGATGGAAGAATAGCTAGAAAATTAAACGTAACTAGTGAAATAGGCAAGGAATTAGACTCCTTAGCTGATTTAGTTTCCTTTGGAGTTGCTCCATCGATACTTATGTTTATTATCTATAATTTTTCTGATTTAGGTCCTTTAGGCATTATCGGTTTTACATGCTTACTACTATTGCCTATTTGTGGTGCTTATAGATTGGCTAAATATAATATATCCAACTTTGATGGAGTTTATACTGGCGTTCCTATTACTATTGTAGGGTGCTTTATGGCATTATTTGTATTATGCACTGTAAATAAAAATATTTCTGAATGGATACCAACGATTCTTATTTTTATTGGATCCTACCTAATGGTCTCTAAATTTAAATTCAAAAAACTTTAGTAGTCCATAGCTATTAAAGTTATAATCTAGAAATATAGATAAAAATAATTTACAATAAAAAGACATGTCTTCAAATTTATTTTGGGACATGTCTTTCTATTGTATAAAAATATAATATAAGTTTTCAAGCTGCTGAAAATCACTAATCATTATTACCTTCTCTGTTAGTAAAGTTAAGCTCTTCATTAATTTCTGTTAATATTATTTGCTCACTAGTATTTTTCTCAATAAATTGCTTCCTAATTTTACAGTATTCTATATATGAATTACTACATTCACCTAAAGCACTTATCACTTCATCAATAACTTTTCCAAGGGCATTTGCCCTATCTATAGCTTCTTTTACCTTTGACTTTTTGGCTTCCGAAGTGTTATTTAGTTCATTTGCCCCTCCAATTAATAACCTATATGAATTTACCATACCTGTTAGTAAATTATTTAAATTATTAACCTCATTATAATTTTCTTTAATTAAATGCTTATATTTCAATGCATCACCCCATTAGGATTAAATATAGTTATTTATATATATTGTCATTTTTCTTTGAATATACCTTGTCAGCCTTTCTATCCATGAAGTCTAAATTGTAAGCTTTAATATTTTCTCTTATTTCATTTTCTATTCCTAAAATTACTTCATCAATTAATCTTTCCATTCTTTCATATCCTTCTCTAGGGCAATCTAAAAATTCTAAACTTCCCTCATATAATCTTCTTAATTTATTAGAGAAATATTTAACCATCTCTTCTAATTCTGTATCTGAAATTTCTCTGTCCATATTTGCAATTAAATCATTATATTCTTCATATATTTCTTTAACTTTTCTTAAATTAGAATTAATAGCAGCTACATAATTAGTTTGCGTAATAGTACATCCTTCCTCTTCTAATTCTCTAATAATTGCTATTAAAGAATCTACATATCTAACTAGATAATACTGTAATCCCATATCTTCAACATTTATGATTTCTTCATGTATGATTTCTTCTGATGGTTTAATTTCAATATATTGTACGTCTTCTTCAAGATCACTTCTAAAGGCAGATCTTGAATACCAGTTTTCTCCCTTTTCTTCTTTTCCTTCTATGTTAGTTGGACTAAAATCCTCAAAAAAATTATTAGCAAAAATAATTGGTACAATAAATTTTTCTGGTATTGAAATATACATATCCTTCTCCTTTAAACAATTGATATTACAATTATATTCATAATTTATCTATACTAATTTATGCTCGTTTCAAAAAAAAGTGCAAACACTTTCCAATTGACATTGGACAATTGTCAATTATGGACAGCTTATAAGCCAACATAAAAAAATAAAAAAGAAGATTGATACAATCTTCTTTTTTTATAGGAGCTCAAATTTAATTGATAACAATATTATTGTTTTCATCACAGATAATTTCTACTTCTCTATTTTCCTTAGTTCTAGTTACAAGACTTATTTTTCCTTTAAAAAGACCTTGAATATATCTCATAGTTTCTTTAGCATAAGAAAGTTCTAACTCTCTACCATCAAAAACATGTTCTAGTTTTAATTCTTTATTTACTTTATTATATTCTACTATTTTTATCAAAGGAATAGATGCTACTCCACATGTATTTGAAAGCTCGTCCCTAATAGATTGCCATCCACTTTCATCAGCTACTTCTTCTACAATATATTCAAAATTCTTCTTTCCATATTTGTATAAATTCAATTCTTGACATAATTCTTGAGTAAGATATCTTCTATAAAAGGAACTATCTCGCTCTAATTTTCTAACCTCAAATATTTTTGCTCTTCCATATCTTTTTTCTATATCTTCAAAGATTTTAAAACCTATATAATAAGGATTTAAAGATCCTGTTGTTGGTGCAACAACATCATTATGACGCCTTATAAATTCCAAATATAATTCTGTATCTAAGTCAAGTTCCTTTAAAATATTATAATGCCAATAGCTTGCCCACCCCTCATTCATCACCTTAGTTTCTATTTGAGGAATAAAATATTCCGTTTCTCTTTTTACTATTCTTAGTATATTTTTTTCCCATTCCTCTAATTCACTATGCTTAATTAAAAAGCCTATTAGATCTTCTGATGAATTTTCTTCTTTAAAGCCTGCTACCCTTGGTATTTGATATCTTATTGAATGGGCAGCATCTAAAACTCTTTCAACCTTTTCATACCCTATATCAGGATTATCTATATAACTTTTTATTATATCTGCATCCAACTTAAACATCGAAATTACTTCTTTTGCCTTTGTAGCTTCCACAAATAATCTATTGTTTTTAAAAAAGTCATTATGACCATAAACATGAGCCATAGTCAAAATCTGCATAAGTAAGGTATTTTCTCTCATTAGATATGCTAAACAGGGATTTGAATTTATAACCATCTCATAGGGAAGTCCTGTTAAATTTAAAGAATAAAGAGTTTTATTTTTATCATAAGCCTTTCCATAACTCCAATGAGGATATTTTGAAGGCATCCCAATATAAGCTTCATAGCCAAGCATTTCATTATAATCAATTATCTCGAATTCTTGAGGGTAGAAATCAAGACCAAATTCTATTGCTTTATTTTCTATTATTTCATTCCATTTTATTAAATCTTGAATGTTATAGTCCATTTCTACTCCTCCTTTAATTCTTTAGATAACATAATTTTTATACCTTCCCATAAATCCCTTTTTTCTTTTATTAATATTGGAATAAAATTTTTATCTTTTATTTCATTATTAAACCTAAAATACATTGTTGTTGAATAGGTTGAAGGTAAAAGCTCAGCATAACCAAACATATTACTTATTTTACAAAGTTCTTTCAAGGCTTTAATAGCTCTTTCATTATCTTCACTCCAGTTATCTCCATCACTGCCATAGATAGTATAAATATTCCACTTTTCCTTTGGATATTTTTCCTCTATTAAATCTAAAGCTGCATTTAATCCACTTGAGATATAGGTTCCTCCGGATTCTGATTTATGGAAAAACTCATATTCATTTACCACCTTTGCAATTGTCGTATGAGAAATAAACTCAAAGGCTACATTATTGTATTTTTTTCTTATAAATCTGGATAATATATAAAACAAGGATCGCGCTAAATATTTTTTTGTACTATCCATGGAACCTGAAACATCCATAATAAAAATCATTACCGCATTACTATCTTTTCTTGGCTTTTTCCTGACTTTATAGTATCTAAGGTCTTCTTCTTTAAAAGGAAATCTCTCAATTTCAACATCTAGACCAGCTTCCTTCAATGCTCTTTTCTGGCCCTGTTTTCTAGTAATTTTAGATATCACAGTTTTTTTCTTTGCAAGTCTTGGTCTTATTCCATATCTTTGATATCCTCTTTTCTTACCTGTACTTTCTGTTAATATATCTGAGTACTTTTTTTTATCAAGGTTAGGGAGTTCTAAATCTTCTGTAATATATTCCATAAGCTCTTCTAAAGTAATTTCTGTTTCATAAATGTCATCTCCCTTAGCTGTACCTGCACTATTACTTCCCTTTTTATTACCACTTTTCTTCGTATCAGAAAGCTTATCTCCCTTTTTTTCTTCTCCAGAGCCAATAGCTACGCCCTTATTATTTTTTCCATAGATAAATTGATATTCTTTGATACCTCTAATTGGTATTTTAAATTTTTTATTCTTACTTTCAGCAATTATACTTTCTTCAGATAAAATTTCACTTAAATTTTCTTTAATTGATTTTTCAACAAGCTGTCTATGGCGCCTTCTATCAGCAATAGATCTATCATGCTGAATATTATTATCTAAACTATCTCTAAAAATCGCCATACTATCAATCCTTCCAAAGGTTGTTTGCAGCATATTTCAAGATTATTTCGCAGCAATGCGGACAATATCCTTTATTCTGCATTTCTTGAAGCATAGCATGATATTTATCATTTTGCTCTTTACTTCTTACTCTAGCCTTTGTTATTATCCTCGAAAGATCCTTAACAGAAGACAATAATTTCTTTTCTACTGCTTCTTTTAAAGGCTCATAGGAAGTGTATTCAATCTTTTCCCCATTTCTAATAAGATAAAACATATAGGATGTAACATCTGCCCTAAAGCCCTTTGCAGAGTTTTCAGAAATTCCTATTTGCTCTTCTATACTTCTCATAAAATCTTCATCAGGATTTAATTCTTCACCAGTAGTAGGATCTTTTACTTTACTCTTATTAATATAGGCTTCTGCATTATCTATATAATTATTAAACAAACTATCTGCTTGTTCTTTATAAGAGTGAATAAAGGCCTTTAAAATTTCTTTTTCTAAGATTTTATTATATTCCTTACGTATAGTATCTTGAATTAACTCTAGATATTTCTTTTTCTCTTCAACAGATGTATCCATTTCTTTAACTGATTTTGTAAGACTTTCTAACATATTAAGAGGATTTAGGCAGTTATATTCTGAAGTTGTAATTGCATTATCAATAGCTTTTATTATAAATCTTGTGCTTATTCCCTTCATTCCTTCATAGCTGCCAGCTTCTTCTCTTAACTCATTAATATCAATTCTCTTTGTTGTTCCTTTTTCAACTATTTCCTCACCATTATATATTCTAAGCTTCTTAATTGGATCCACTTTATTTGAAGGAGAAATTCTAGATAGTATAGCAAACATAGCTGCAACTTCCATAGTGTGAGGAGCTATATGAGCTTTAAATTTACTCTTATTTAATATCTTTTTATAAATCTTGACTTCTTCATCAAGTTCTAAGCAGTAAGGAACTTCAATTTTTACAATTCTATCTAATATAGCTTCATTGGTATGATCTGATTTAAACTTATTCCATTCTGCTTCATTAGAGTGAGCTATTATAAGTCCATCAAAGTAAAGCATAGCCCCTTTACCTGGAGAAGGTATTGATTTTTCTTGAGTAGCAGTAATTATAGTATGAAGATATTCTACATCATTCTTAAATACTTCTATAAATTCAACTAAGCCTCTATTTCCTACATTAAAAGCCCCATTTAAGGAGAAAATTCTTGGATCATCTTCTGGATATAAGTCCATTTTAGATATGTCTATTGAGCCTGTTAAAATTGAAGTATCTTGATTATTTGGATCTACTGGAGGAACAACGCCAATTCCTCTTCTCGATCTTATAGAAAACTCCTTAGTTTCAACTGGAAATCTCTCATATTCTCCATTATATTCATTTAACAGTCTATATCGGCAAATTGGACATAGATCTCCTTCAATTTCTACTCCTAAAATTTCCTCAAATTTAGATCTTAAATGTCTTGGTACTAAATGCAGTGGTTCTTCATGCATAGGACATCCCTTAAGAGCATACATAGGCTCAGATTCAACTAAGGCTTTTTTTAATGCTTCAACTATAGAGGACTTTCCAGCTCCAACTGGTCCAACTAAATATAATACCTGCCTAGCTTCTTCTCCCTTCATAGAAGCTGAATATAAATAATTTACTATCTTCATTAAAACTTTATCTATTCCAAAAAAATCATCTTTAAAAAAACCATATTTCTTTATTATTTCATTACCATGTATTCTTCTGATTCTTGAATTTTCCTCCGGCCTTAGTATTTCAACACCTTTACTTATAATCAAATCATAGATTCTTTTATGTGAAAGTTTTGCTATATCAGGGTTCTCCTTTACTTTTTCTAAATAATCTAAAAATGTTCCTTCAAATTTTTCCTTATTTCTACTTTCTCTATCGCTTTTGATAAATTCTTCAAAGTTCATTTACTCCCCCCCTTTAATAAAATATATTCCTATTGTTGTGAGATTTATTACATTAATATATTTTTAATCATTGAAAAAGTGTCTGTAATTATAATCAACAATTTAACAAGCAAGTTAAATTAATAACTTTTATCAATTAGTATCAATTATCATTTATTGTGATATAATATTAGTATATAGAAATAAACATAAGTTTTTATAAAATACATTAATAGAAAAATAAATAGTTATTTTATATAAAAATATTAATAAGGAGGATTATTATGAACGGAATTGCTTGTATGTTAAATAAGAAGTGCAGGGAAGAAAAATCTAAAGAAATAGTTAAGAATATAAATTATGAACAAGAGTTTTACGAAGATATTTACGGAAAGAAAAATAGTAAGTAAAGCAAAAAAGCCTGTTTCCCCTTAATTAAGGTGAAACAGGCTTTTTTTATACTTATTCTATTATAAAGGGTTTATTTTGATTATCTATATGTTCTCCCCCTCCATGACTCATAACTCCTCCAAAAAGGGTATTAGAAGAAAATCTATATTTATAGTAATTAATATTATAAGATATATTCATTTTATTTGTATCAAAAACATCCTCATCAAAAGTTAATCCCTTTGATATTTCAAAAGCATATTTTCTTTCTTCATATGGAGCTAAATAAGGACTAAAGTCCTCATCACTTTTTCCACTA
Source organism: Clostridium isatidis (assembly GCF_002285495.1). Classification (NCBI taxonomy): domain Bacteria; kingdom Bacillati; phylum Bacillota; class Clostridia; order Eubacteriales; family Clostridiaceae; genus Clostridium; species Clostridium isatidis. Next base: position 1,709,668 of record NZ_CP016786.1, read on the forward strand.
TAATTTTCAAAAAATTTTCTTTCTTCCAAATCGTAACCTCTAAAATATAGTGAACTATTAGGCATTTTACATTCAAATTGCAAGAATATTTCATTAATAGAAGTATAATATTCAGTATTATTTTTTATACTAATTATAATTTTATATAAGTCTTCTTTTTCTTCAAAGTCTTTATATTCTATTGTAGGCCTAGCATTTTCAAATAGATAATCTGTTGATTGTATTAATAAAACTTTATCCTTTAAAATAACTTTAAAAGCTAAAACAATAAAAAAAACAGAAGTTAAAATTCCAAAACTAGTTTTAATAAATTTCTTATTCATCCTAATAGCTCCCTTCTTAAATAATATCTTTATTTTTATAAACTCTTAAAGATAAATACATAGAGATTATAAAAATAATAGCAGAAAGGAAAGCTGTAATAATAAGATAAATATTTATTGAAATATTAGTAAAATCATAATTATTAAAACTAAAAAATCTATATAAAAGAATTCCTAGCTTGTGAGAAATTTGCATCAATAAGCTTTCTTTACCATGATTAATTAAGTTGGTGATACTATCGTTTTTATATACTAGATATCCTATAAAAAAAGTTATAACTGGATATAATAATCTCAATTTACTATAACCTAATTTAAAAATAAGCGGCATTATTGCAGACATGCTTAGTAAGCTAGCGACTATATTTATCTGTATATCCTGAAGGACAATTTTTCTTACCCCAATAATCTTAAAGACATCAAAGATTAAATAATCTAATATTAATGATAAGAATAAGCTTATAATTACTAAGAGGTATTTAGAATATACTATATCCTCTTTTTTATTAGGAAGACTTAATATAAAAACTTCGCTCTTATTTAAGGCATCATTATTAAAACTATTAGTTACAACTATATAAGTTAATACTATCGGTAAAATCATTGGAATTATATATGAAAAAACGTTAACAAATAATGCTATCAATAATAAGCCTAAAATCAAATACTTATATGATATTGACTTAAAAATAAGCCTTGCATCCTTTTTAATTAATTTAATCATTGCTCTTCCCCCTTTACATAGTAATATATAATCTCTTCTAAGCTTGGAATATAAGTTTTTTCATCTTCAATTCCTGCTTCATCTATAAACAAAGCTTCACAATAATATTTCTTTTCCTTTACCCATATAAATTTTTTATTGCTCCTTTCAATTTCTTCTCTACTAGCTCTAAAAATTCTATACTTGTCCTTTATCTCTTCCATATCCTTTGAAAAAACAAGCTTTCCCTTATTTATAAAGGTTACATAATCAGCTATATCATATATATCTGAAGTTATATGAGTTGATATTATTACACTTTTATCACCAGAAACTATTTCTTCCTGAAGAATACTTAATAATTCTTTTCTAACTATTGGATCTAAACCTGCTGTAGGCTCATCTAATATTAAAAGCTTTGCATCATGAGATAAAGCATTTGCCATCATTATTTTCATTGCTTCTCCCTTCGATAAATTACCAATATAGGCCTTAGGGTTAATATTAAACTTTTTTATATAATCATCAAAAACTTTTGAATTAAACCTTGAATAGGCTTCCCCCACAATCTTTTTAAAATCCTTAACCCTTAAATTAGGATAAAAATTTAAACTATCAAATACAAAGCCTATATTATCTTTTACATATATTTCATCTTCAGAAATATTCTTATCAAATAACTTTATTTCACCTTTGTCAGCCTTAATTAATCCAAGAAGCATTTTTATTAGTGTAGTTTTTCCTGATCCATTTGGCCCAATCAAAGCCATAATGTAACCTTTATCTAATTCAAAAGATATATCTTCGATTTTGAAATCCCCAATATTTTTATATAAATTCTCTAACTTAATCATACTACTCCCCCTCATAAAGCAAGTTTATCATATTAAAAATATCCTCTTTGCTAAGCTTTAATCCCCTTGATAATTCTAAAATTTCTTCCAACTTTTTTTCTATTTCTTTAAGTCTTTCTTCATAAATAAGTTCCTTATTAAAATATGAAACATAGCAGCCCTTTCCTCCAACTGTTTCAATAAAGCCCTCTCTTTCTAATTCCTCATAAGCTCTTTTTGTTGTTATTACACTTATATTTAAATCTCTAGCTAAGGCTCTAATTGATGGAAGTTTTTCATTAGGCTTTAGGTTACCAGATATTATTTCTTCTTTAATTCCATTAACTATCTGCTCATATATTGGAAGCTTTGAAGTATTACTAATAATTATTTTCATTCTAACCTCCTATTGTATCTACCGTATATTTATAGTATATACAGTATTAACAGCTTAAGTCAACATTTTTTTCCAAAAGCCTAATAATAAAAAGTAACATTTCTAAAGTGAAATACTTATAATATATATGAAATAAGATAATAGGAGTTTTTTATGTATTTCAGTAATTTTGATAATTTTTCACCTTATAGAACAGATGATTTTGATGTAAGACAACAACAGCCGCCATTTGGTAATATTCCTGGCCTTCCAATTTTCCCAGGCTTCCCTGGCAGTGGTCCTGGCTCTGGTCCTTCTCAGGGTGGAACTTCTCCAAGTACAGGCTTAAACATAGGTCCACCACCTAATATAACACCTAAAAAGAACGATCCTGGAGTTCAAAGCTTATCTTCAAGTTCTGGTCCTGCAGGAGGCCCTACTACTTTAGCAGTTAGTCCTGGATCAATTAGTTTCTGTTTATTTAAATTTACTTATATTTGGGAAAGAAGAGGAAGAAGCTATTGGGCATATATTTTAAATGTAGACAGAAGAACTGTTTCTGGTTTAAGATGGTTCCGTGGAAGATGGGGCTTCTGGGGAGTTGATTTAAGGCAAATAGATTCCTTCATATGCTATAGAGATAGCAGCACTTGTACAAATTGCAGCGATAATAGAAATTCCATAGAAGATAAATTTGAATTTAAAAAGGAATATAGCCAAAATGGTGAAAAAAATACTTATATTAGAGTTTTAACTTCTATTACTTTACCTGAGATAAAAGATGATTATACAATTGATTACTTAGGAGAAGTTGATGGTGAAGAAATAACAGCAAGAGTTCCTTGTAAGAAAGTAAGAAATAATAAATACAGAATAGTCTTAAAACTATCCTATCCTGCAAAATTCCATAGAGAGCTGATTAATGATCTAAATTCTGCTGCCTTAGATGCCTCATATAAGGCAGAAAGTGTACTAAATAGCTTTAGAGATACTGATACTTTCTATACTCCATTGGATATTTTTGATCTTTCTGTTCAAAATATTGATAAGACATTAGATATATTTGCATCAGAATTCTACTCCAAACTAAGAACATTAAGACTTTCTAAAGATACACTTAGAGATATAGATTTTTCAATTATAAAAGAAAAACTAGTGGAAGACTGGCATGTAATATAGACCAAAGGCTATATTGCAGAGGACAATTAACAATTGAGTTTAATTTTAAAAGGGCTATCACAAGACCTTGAGGTCTTATTGTGATAGCCCTTTTTCTATATCAATTGTATTTTTATTTCACTATTATAAAATTATTAATAACTAATTGATTTTTTAGGGCAAGCTGAAAGGCACTTCCCACATTGAATACAATCTGGATGGCTTAATAAATTTCCCTTATACTCATAAGCTGCTATTCCAAAATAACATTGCTTTTCACATATTTTACAGCTTACACAGCTTGTTGATACCTTTAACAGCCTTTTACCTTTTCTAATTCTTGAAATAAAAGAGGCTATGGTTCCCATAGGACAAAAATTACACCAAGTTCGACTATTATAAAAGAAAGACAGCACTATTCCTATTATGCTTGTAATAACTATCATTCTATAAAATACTAGTCCTATGCCATATAAATTACCCCAATTTTTAGAAATACCTACTGCAAAAATAGACATCATAAGTATTACTACTAAAATTCTAAAAAAATTAGATTTTAAAAACTTAGGAGCCTTTTTATTATTACTAATTTTAGATAATAAATTATCGTAAAAACTTCCCCTTGGACATATATTTCCGCACCAAAATCTTCCCTTAAAGATAGAAAGAACAACAGGCCCTAACATACAGCCAATTGCTGCTAATGCAAACCTCAAGTCAAATAAGCTTAAAATAATAAAAGCAAATAGTACAACATAAGAATACCTTTTCCAGAATTTTAATAACTTCCCCATTTATATATCTCCTCCGATTATTAATTTTTCTTTATCGTTAGTTATTATATAAAATGAGGAAGAATTAATCTGTAACAATATCACAAACTACCAACTCCACACTCCTAACTCCTAACTCCTAACTCCACACTCCAAACTTCTAACTCCTAACTGAACCTAAACTCCACACTCCTAACTCCTAACTACTAACTCCTAAATGCCTCTATTTTTTCTGAAGATTTTCCACCCTAAGTCCAATTTCCCTATTGGCCATTCTATATGCCTCATTTATTCTATCTTCATTTGTCATTTCATTACCAAGGAGCGCATCAATAGTTATTTGATTTCTGTCTGGAAAGTATTTATCTAGCACTCTATTATCTATATATTCTTGATTTTGGATTGTATAGTCATCCAATATATGTTTTACGTTAAAACCTAGCTTAGTTAATTCCCTTCCTACTAATATACTTCTATGGCATCTTATTGGATCCTGCATAGCTCCTAAAAGAACAATTTTATAGCCCTTGTTAATACCATTTTTAATCCTTTCTACTCCTCTTTTAAAAGCTTCTTCCTGAACTACCTTTTCAAAATCAGAAAAACCTTCCTCATTGTAAGATATTTTGCTAGGTCTCTTAGCTGCAAATTCTTCTGCCATATAAATATAGGTAAAACCTGCTTTAGTTAAGGAATACCTAATTGATTCTTTATCAAATTGAACATTATATTTAGAATAAGGTGTCCCTCTAATATCTACAACACAATTAATATCAAAGTATTTAAGCATATCTATAAGCCTTTCTAAAGAATAATTAGAATGTCCTATAGTATAAATATCCATCCTATCACCACCTTAATATAACTCCAAACTCCTAACTCCACACTCCAAACTCCTAACTCCTAACTCCACACTCCTAACTCCTAACTCCACACTCCAAACTCCTAACTCCTAACTCCACACTCCAAACTTCTAACTCCTAACTGAACCTAAACTCCACACTCCAAACTCCTAACTCCTAACTCCACACTCCAAACTCCTAACTCCACACTCCTAACTCCTAACTACTAACTCCACACTCCAAACTTCTAACTCCTAACTGAACCTAAACTCCACACTCCAAACTCCAAACTCCTAACTGAAGTTATGCTGCTAACTTTTAATTGAATAGTTCTAAAAGTTCTTCCTTGCTTATCTTATTTAATATATCTCCCTTTAAATTATCTTCTTCTATTATAGTATTTATTAATTCCCTCTTTTCATTTTGCAAGGCTAGAATTTTTTCTTCAATTGTATCCTTAGAAATAAGCTTTATAACCTCTACTACATTTTTTTGTCCAAGCCTATGAGCCCTATCTGTTGCCTGATCTTCTACAGCTGGATTCCACCAAGGATCAAAATGAACTACTACACTGGCTGAAGTTAAATTAAGTCCAACTCCTCCTGCTTTTAAGGAAATTAAGAAAACATCCACAGGGCCATTATTAAACTCCTCCACCAGCCTTAATCTATCCTTAGCACTGACAGCTCCATCTAAATATAAGTAATTATAGTCTTCCCTTGATAATCTATTAGATATTTTAGCCAAAACCTTTGTAAATTGAGAAAATATAATCATTTTCCTCTTTTGAGCTTTTAGCTCTTTAACTAAATCTATTACAGCTTCAATTTTAGGACTTTCTTCCTTATATTCTTCTATTAATAAGGATGGATCTAAACATAACTGTCTTAAATTTGTTAGATATGAGAATATAACAATCTTATTATCCTTATCTTCTTTAAGCTTTTGCTTGACTTCCTTCATATAGGAGTTATAAATTTGCTTCTGTTTTGGACTCATTGAAATATAATATTCTTTTTCTATTTTATCAGGAAGTTCCTCCAAAACCTCTTCCTTAACTCTTCTTAAAATAAAAGGAGATATTAGATTTTTTAAATCCTTTAAGTTTTCATCCTTTCCCCTTAAAAATTTAGCTTTAAACTTTTCTTCGTTATATAAATAGCCTGGCATAATAAAATCAAAAATGGACCAAAGCTCTAAAAGATTATTTTCGATTGGAGTACCGCTTAAGGCAAATTTACATGTTCCATTTAATTTCTTTACTATTTCTGTAGTTTTAGAGTCCTTATTTTTTATATTTTGAGCTTCATCAATAATAATAAAATCAAAGCTTTTATCTTTATAAAAGTCAAAATCATTTTTTAAAGTTCCATAGCTGGTTAAGAGGCAGTTATATTCCTTATATTCTTCCTTTAACTTATCTCTTTCATTTTTACTTCCATGAATTAGTCCAATTTTTAAAGAAGGAGCAAACTTAGTAAATTCATTTTTCCAATTATAAATTACTGCAGTTGGACAAATTACTAATGACTTTTTATTTTCAGAAGATAAAAGTAGTGCTATTGTTTGAATAGTCTTTCCTAAACCCATGTCATCTGCTAAAATTCCGCCTAAGGAAAGCTCCTCTATCTGCTTAAGCCAGTTATACCCCTTAACTTGATAATCCCTTAGCTTTGCTTTTAACTTTTTAGGAAGTTCATATTCTTCCTTTTTATTTTTAAACTTATCCATTAATTTATTTATTAACTCTTCTCCCCTTATCAAAGGAAGCCTTTCTTCATTTATCTTTTGCCCCATATGTAATAATTGGAATTTATCCACATATATCTCATTTTTGTAAACAGTTTTAAAGTTATTAAGTTCACTTAAACTGTGGAAAAATTCTACTACTTTTGTGTCTTCTAAATCTAAAATTCTATTTTTCCTAGTCTTATAAAAACTTTCTCCTCTATTTATGCTATTTATTATATCTCCTATCTCATCATAAGCTATATCATCTAGACTATATCTAAAAATATACTCTTCCTTTAGTCTTATAATCTCACTATATATATTTTCATTATTTAATAAATAATCTTCTTTTAAATTATTACTTATCTTTAAAAAAGCTATATTTTTAAGCTTATTTATTCCATACTTAAAAAATTTATATTGGGCTTCATCATTTCCTATAAAAATATATTTTTCCCCTTCTTTTCTAAAGCTTAGACCTTCCAAGATTATTTCAACTTTCTCTTTTTCCTTATAATCAATTTTTTCATTGATTTTAGGAATTTCTAAGCTGCAATATATCTTCCCCTCTATTTTTTCCAAATCAATAATAGGTTTATTTACTGTTTTTATAAAACTAATCATGCTTTCATCATAGTTTATTTTTTTAGATATTTTTTTTAGTATAAAAATTAATTTTTGTAAATTTTCCTTTGTATTGCTATAAACAAGCTTTTCCTTAACTTCTAACTTATCAAAAATTATATTATAATATTTTATCTGCTCCTGGCTTGGAAGATATATATTCTTATCATACAGCCATACTGTTCTTTCCTTATTTAATGGTACAATCTGCTTTTTTTGTCCAGATAATATAATTTTATTGTCCTTTGCCTTTAGGTTATGGACTAAGGGCATATCTTCTTTAATTATCTTTGAATTATAGATCATATAATCATGAGTTAAAGATATAATTTTATTTTCATCCACCAAAAATAAAAAATCATAAAGTTCTTCTGCTTCTATTAAAAAAGCCCTCCCATTAAAAATCCTGCTTTTACTGCCCTTTTGCTTTCTTATTAAATATTCTAAAATTTTATTATCTTCTTCTGAAAAATCTGCCTTATTAAATGAATATAGAAAGTTTACTAGCGAATCAACTGTTACTGCTCTTTCCTTTCCTAACTTTAACTCTAAATAATATTTTATTTTTCCATTTATCTTCTCTTCCTTTAATAAAATAGCTAGCTTTTGCTTGGAGGCATTAGATAAGTTATTAGATATTTTACTATTATCCTTTGCTTTCTCATTATTTTTTATTTTTACTAATGCATAATATTTATAAATTGTTGCAACTATATGTGGACAAATATAATTTTTCATATGAATACTATTTTCTTTATAATTGTCACAACTACAGCTGGCAGCCTCCAGCCTTTTATTAATTAAATTATATTTTATATGGGTCCTTTGTTCATAATTGTTATCAAACACTATTCCATACAAATGATATATATTATCTATTTTTTTATTTTCTATCTTTTTAACCTTTTTCTCTTTATGTAAAATATGACCAATTTCCTTAGAAATGCTGGAACTTAAATTTAATATTAAATCGATTAAATTCATAATAACTCCTTTATAATTAAATTTTAGTATTTTAATTATACAATATTTTATTTAATCAGGAAATTTTCAACATGACAAGTTTACTTGACACAAAAGAAAAAAATTGTTATATTTTGTGTAAAGTTAACTTTACAGGAGTGATTATTTTTGAAAAATAGATTAAAAAGTTTACGCGAACATTTGGGATTAACTCAGGAGGAATTAGGAAAGCTCGTTGGAGTATCAAGACAGACTATTAACGCAATTGAAACTGAAAAATATGAGCCATCTATATGGCTGGCTTATGATATTTCAAAAGTATTTAATAGTACTATTGAAGATATTTTTCTTTTTGAGGAAAGCCATAGGAAATCAAGATCAGAGCAAAGCAGGGGTGTTGTATAATGGCATTAAGGCAAATCAGGTTAGTTGGAGATGAAATTTTAAGAAAGAAGTCTAAGGAAGTTAAAGTCGTTGATGATAAAATAAAGCAAATATTAGATGATATGGCAGAAACCATGTATAATACAGAAAATGGTGGTGGCCTAGCTGCACCACAGATAGGAATCCTAAAGCGCTTGGTAGTAATTGATATGGGAGAAGGACTAATAAAATTAGTAAATCCAAAAATAATACAAAAAGAAGGTTCTCAAAAGGTTTTAGAAGGCTGCTTAAGTATTCCAAATAAAATCGGAAAATTAACAAGACCTGCTAAGGTAACAATACAAGCATTAAATGAAAATGGTGAAGAAATCATTTTAACAGGCACTGGAGAATTAGCAAAATGCTTCTGCCATGAAATAGAGCATCTAGATGGAATACTTTTTACTGATTTTGTAACTGAGTACTTATAAACTATTAATATATAATGCATAATTTAAGTGCTTATAAATCCACAAAAATAAAAAACTACTATCCAAGAGTTCTTGCTGTTAGAAAAAAGCAATAACTCTTGTATAGCAGTTTTTTTAACCTAATGCTCCTAATTTCTTTAGGCTCACCCTTAATAACTTTTTTTATCCGCGCTAAATTGCATTCGCTATCTCAATTATTAAATAAATTATCAATTAGCGAATTTTTAATATAAAGTACTATTAATTTTTATATGTACTGATAATCTTAAAATCCTAATTAATATGTAAAGGAAACTTTATTATAAATTCCGTCAAGTCTTTATTACTTTTTACATTTATGTCTCCCCTATATTTATTAACTAATTCTTTTACTATGTACAATCCGAACCCATTCTCTTTATTTTTATTTTCTTTAGTAGAAAATCCTTGCTCAAAGATTTTTCCAATAATATTCTTATTAATTTCAGGTCCATTATTTTGTATGCTAATTACTATACTATTATAGTCATAAAAACTTTTTATCATTAATAGACCTTTTCCCTTTAGTGCTTCAATAGAGTTTTTTACTATATTAGATATAATTCTATGCATATCTAACTCATTTACCTTTATGTGTTCTAACTCCGCTCTTTCATCTATTAAAACATCTACATCCATCAAGTCAATTGAATTAACTATTTGAGCTAAAAGCGAATCCTCTCTGCTTAAAACCTTAACTTGTGTTGAAATATTATTACCTTCTATAACACTTTTAAATAGTTCTCCTAATTTTTCATAATTCTTCATTAGATATGCTCCATACAGATAAGAAATTTGAGAACCATAATCATGTTTAATCTTTTTCAGCTCATTAATTTTGTTTTCTAATTCAATATTTAACCTATGTATTTCTTTTGCCTTTTTATCTATACTTGCAAAGTAACCAATAGTAAAAACAACAAAAATAACTAATAATAAAAATATTATTTCTTTGAATACTGGATTATCTTTATCATTAGTGATTAGGGAAAAAGATATTACAAAATCAAGAGCAAATGCACCTATACTTAAAGAAATTATGGATGAAAGCCTTGATTTAACCATTAGATTTACCTTATATACAAAGTTCTTATCCCTTAAAAATAGATATGAAATAATGTATGAAGGTAAATACATAAAAGTTATCATTACAATAAATTCATATTCCTTAGGGACATACACCATATCGGTATACATCTGCCACATACCTCCACCCATAAGGGCAAGTAATGAAAATGCTATATAGGCTATATTAAAACCTATTGTTGCCGACAATTTATCTTTATGATAAGGTACAGTTACTAAAATTAATCCTGTAATATGCATTATTATAATTGATAAACTATAATTTCCCATTTTATAAGTAATAATTATAGTTACTAATGCTAATAATAATCCCCATGCAACGACTTCTACATTCTCTTTTTTGTATTTAGTACAATAATTAATTGTAGCAATTATTATAATACTTTGAAGAATACTATTAACAACATCAAATAATCCAGTATACATTTTTTAGCTCCCTTATCTTAATTTTTTAAGTGATTCTGGCATTTCTTCTACACCAATTCCTGCAAAAGAAGCTGGTGCTACATTAACAAGAACTGCACCTAATAATAATAGGAAAGCGCCTAATGATTTTTTCATTTAAATCACCTCCTTGATATTCTTGTATTTATTAAACATTAAAATAGCTTGTACAAAAATTGTCCAAACTATTATTTGAGAAAGCCAAGTAACTTTAAACATAATAATTGATAATACGACTAAGATTAAAGAATTTGTAATACCAATCTTTCTGTTTTTATTAATAAGCTCTTCCCTTGTAATAGGCATTTTTGAATTTATTATAGGTGCCTGATTATATATAGAAAATATGCTTATTATATTTAAAATAATAGAGCTTATTAAATTTAAATAATTATTTTTATATAAAACTATTATAAATGCTACAACTATAAAAGTAGCAATAAAACACTTTACTTGAGTATCTTCATGATATCCACCAATAAATGGTTTTGTAATTGACATAATAAAAATTATAAGTAAACTTTCTTTAAAGTATCCTAATATAGAAAATATTATTAGTATCAATAACATTTTTATTATTTCATATGTTATAACCTTTAAAGAATATATAGACTGCTCAATTTGATCTTTAGTAAAATTATTATATTCTCCTATATTTTCTACGAACTTACATAATAATTTTTCTATCATTTTATATACCCTTTACCATAATTTTTATATTACATATTATATAATAAATTTGAATAATTTTCTACATTTTTGATATGATATTTTTCATTTTTTGTAAATTATTAAATTTTTGGTAGAAAATAAGAATTTTACAGAATTTTCAATCTGTAAAATCCTTACTTTTTGATAATTTAATTATAATCGCTATTAAACTTCCAAAAATTAACTATTAATAATTTTTAAAAGTTCTTCTCCATAACTCTCTAATTTTTTTGCTCCCATACCTCGAATATTTAATAATTCTTCTTTATTCCTTGGAAGCCTATTAGCTAGTTCTATTAGAGTAGAATCTGAAAATATTATGTATGGTTTTATCCTTAAAGAATTTGCCTTTTCTTTCCTCCACACTCTTAATTTATTGAACAACTCCCTATTTTCTATTTTTTCTTCTACATCATTACTTAGTTTGCATATTACTTTTTCCTGAGATTTTAAAACTCTTATTGATTTATTATTTAATTTAAGCATAGAATAAGTACCCTCTTTTAAGTTTACATATCCTAGTTCTAATAAGGTCTTTATTAAATCTCTTATAAACTTGCTGCTATAATCTCTCATTATTCCATAAGTAGAAAGCTTATTTAAATTATTTTGAATTATTTTAGGACCAGTAAAGCCTCTTAATATATCAACTAAAACAGATATTCCATACTGCTCTTTGCTTCTATAGACGCAGGATAATATCATTTGGGCTTCTATCGTATAATCCCTTAACTCCTCATTTTTTAGACAGTTGCTACAGCTATTGCAATAATCTCTAGACTTCTCTTCTCCGAAGTAATTTAAAATGAAATTTCTTAAACATTTGTCACTCTCACAAAAATCAATCATACTTTGAAGCTTTTTTATTTCAATTTCTTTTCTTTCATTACCTACAGTTGTATATATTAAATATTCCAAGGTTCTTATATCGCTTCTATTATATAAAAGATGGCATTCTGTCTTTTCACCATCCCTGCCTCCTCTTCCTATTTCCTGGTAATAGCTTTCTATGTTCTTAGGCATAGTAAAATGAACTATAAATCTTACATTTGATTTATCTATTCCCATTCCAAAAGCATTAGTTGCAATCATAACATTTTTATTATCATTTAGAAATTCCTCTTGATAGTAGTTCTTTTCTTCATCCTTCAAGCCTCCATGATATTTAGCAACGGAATAATCTCTATCTTTTAAATATTTATAAAGTCCATCTACTTCTTTTCTAGTTACACAATAAATTATTCCCGCTTCCTCTTCCTTTTCTCTTATTATATCTTTTACAAACTCAAGCTTATCATCTTCTTTATGAATGGCAATTTCTAAATTCTCTCTATCAAAACTTCCTATGTATGTATATGGATTAATTAATTCCAAAAGATTATATATGTCCTTTCTTACTTCTTCAGTTGCTGTTGCTGTAAAGGCTGTAACTATTGGCCTTATATTTAAACTTTTTATAAAGGGAGCTATTGCCCTATAACTTTTTCTAAAATCATGTCCCCACATAGAAACGCAGTGAGCCTCATCAATAGCAATTTGACTTATCCAAAGCTTTCTTAGCATTTTATTAAAATATTCACTCTCTAATCTTTCAGGTGCAATATATAAAATCTTAACTTCTCCATTGTAACATCTTTTTAATATTTCCTTTATTTCAGCTAAATTCTGGGTACTATTTATAAACTCTGCGCTTATTCCCATATCTCTTATGGAATCTACCTGATCCTTCATTAAAGATATTAAAGGAGAAATAACCAAAGTTATTCCATTTAAAATTAAGGCAGGAATTTGATAACATACTGATTTCCCACCACCTGTCGGCATAATACAAAAGGCATCACGCCCTCTCAAAATATTAGAAATCACTTCATACTGCCCTTCTCTAAAATATTTATAACCAAAATATTTTTCTAATAATTCTAATGGCTTATTCATCAATGCACCACCTTTATTTAAGACTTCTCCATAATTTAAGTAGTCAAATATTTATTTATAATTTTACTATAGAAAAAGAGTGTATTCAAAAATATTTTTAAATACACCCTTTTAGGCTATTAGAACACCTTCAACGTTTTCATTTTTCCATAGTTTAACTATTTAATTTCTCAATAATATGCAGATTTTTTTCCTTAGTTAAATTTAATTTAGTAGTTATATTCATAAGCCTTTCGAATAATTCCTCTTCTTTTATGATGCCTCTTATATAATTTGTAATTATATTATTTATTTCTAATATTATCTGAAGAGCTTCTATTCTATCTTCTTCTTTAATTGTATTGTCTTTTATTAGTCTAAATAATATATATCCATAAACTGAACATAATTCTACATAATCTTTAATCTCCCCTGAAGAAATTTTATTTATTTTATACTCTATCTCAATAGGAGAAAACATTTTATAAACATCATTATTTATATTAAAATGTAGTGCAGCATTAATAAACTCATCTTTTAAATCATCTGTTACTTTTTCTTCTATATAGTTTTGAACTAGTTTGTATATTATAACATCCATTTCATTAGTCCCCCTAAATAAATCCTCTAATTATAATTTATCATATATTTATTAAATTTTAAATTATATTGTTTGAATTTTCAAAAAAATTTTAATATATTATGTTATTTATCAATTAGACTTTGTTTAAATTCATAACTTTTCCATTTCCATATTATTTTTCTTTTTAATTAGCAATTGGAATATAATTCCATTTTTTATTAAATTATATAAACTATGAGGTTAAAAGTCAAACTTATTACTAAATATAAAAACCTATATGAAGACTTTTACATCTACAATATAGGTTTTCTTAATATTTTTTATTTTCATAAAAATTATCTTACAAATAAATAACTAATTTTAGAATATTTATTTATCTTTTCTGCATCGATATTTTCTATTTCAGTTAGAATATTTTCTATGGATAATTTATCTTCTTCAATTACTTTTTCTTCTAGAATTTTTTTTGCTGTAGTAATTGTCATAACTGCAACTAAAACCCCTTTAATCCTTTGTTCTTTTTGATATGATGATGATATTCCAACAGCAATTAATCCAGATAATATTACTACACTGTCTGTTTTTTCGTCTATTTTACTTTTCTGTTTTTCTATATAAAATTCACTAAATCCATCTGTTATATAATAATCATCTGCTTCTGCAACTACTACCAAATTATATTTTCTAGAAAAGCTCCTAAGTTGAATTCTTAAATTTAAATTATCTTTTATTTTTGTTTCACTATTTAATAGTTTACTTTTTTCTTCTCCCAACAGAGAAATAAACTCTTCTAATGTCCCCTTTACAACATCTATATTGTATCTGCCAATAAACTCTAGTACCGTCTCTTTTCTAAAAAATGATAAATTCACCTCACTAATATCTAAAACTATAGGTATTCCCCTAAAAAATGCAACTCTTATTGCTCTTTCAATTTCATTAACATTTTGCTCTGTAAGGATATCTGTATTAATCAATAAGCAATCAGCTTCATAAGTTAGCTTTTCAATATCTTCTATAGTATTAGATATTAAAGGAATACCGCAGTAACATAGAATCCCTTTAAGTAAATCCTTTATAGCTAATGAATTTGAGATACAGTGTATAAGAGGGCTTTTTCTTTTTTGTAATTCTAAACTCTCCTCAATGAACCTTTTGCCAATATTCATTTATAACATCCTCTCTTACATCCTGAAACAGTTTGTATATCTTATTCTCCATAATTTTTATCTGTTCCACATTTTTCTTATATATTTTTTATATTCCTTATATATAGCAATTGATATATTTAATTACTATTTTCCTTATTAATAAAAGTTAATTTTATCTAAATAAAAAATCCTTTAATTAATTTAAAATATAAATTAGAATTTATATATAATGATTAATATAAACAAAGGAGTTTAATTATGAACTGGATAGATAATATAAAAAATTACATTCCCTATAATGAACAAGAAGCAACGGATAAGGAGACTATGCTGTATGCAATAAATACTTTTAATAATCTTTTGACTAGAGAAAATCCTCTTGCCCATTTTAGCAGCTCTGGATACATAGTAAATAAAGATAGGACAAAAGTACTTATGATTTATCATAATATATATAATTCTTGGTCTTGGACTGGTGGACACACAGATGGAGAAGAAGACTTCCTTCATGTTGCTATTAAAGAGGCTAAAGAAGAAACAGGAATTAAACATATTAGACCTATATCAGAAAATATCTTTTCCTTAGATGTTCTACCTGTTCCTCCCCATGTAAAAAGAGGGAAATTTATTTCATCTCACCTTCATTTATCAGTAGCATATCTTTTAGAAGCAGATGAAGAAGATGAGCTAAAGATAAAGGAAGATGAAAATAGCGGAGTTAAATGGATTCCAATGGATGAGGTTAGAGTTTACTCAACAGAACCTGATATGATAAAACTTTACGAAAAGTTTCATGAGAAGATTGCGAATATGATGGAACTCAAAAAATAAATTGGATCTACTCCATAAGTAAAAATACTATAATATTTATATCAAAGAAAATTCCTTTTCATTGTTTTACAATACATTCAACTTAAGGTTTTATTTGCATAAAAAATATTTTCTGTTATGTTAAGTAAAAGGGGAGATTATACTAATGAAATATTTTGTTTATTTATATTGTATATATGTTTTATTAATCAGTTTTAAGAATATATTTTTTAATAAAAAATCAGCTAAAAGAAAAAAAATAATATATTTTCTTAATATACCTGTGTTTTCTATTGCTTTAATCTTGAATTACTATTCTGTTACAAGTTATAGTCCCTTATATATTACTTTTCTTATCTTGTGTATACCTTTATTAATAATTTCTCTGATAGATAACTTTAAGGATTAATAAATAAAGATTGCGAAACAATCTTTTAGTTTACAGTTTATAATGTGTAGTTAGCAGTTAAGGAAGAAACTACTGCGTAGTTTCTAAAATTATATTTCTATAAGCTCTTTTAGAGATTATAAATATTATAATTCAGCTTAAGCTGAATTATTTCCTCAACTGTACACTGTAAACTGTACACTGCACACTGCACACTAATAAAGATTGCTTCGCAATCTTTTATTTTTATTTTGTGCTAGTTAATAATATTATTAAATTTAATTAGAAAAATATCTTTTATCATTAATTAAAATCTTTTCTTCTATAAACAAAGCTTGCTGCTAATAAGGAAACTATTATTATAACAAAAGCTATTATGATATATTTTAATTCAAAACCATCTTTCAATATATTAGAAGGAATAAACCAGTCAAAAGGAGATAAATATAACATAAAGTCAAACTCTTCTTTTAGTTTTCCCATTATTCCTAAAATATAGGTTCCAAAAAAGCTTGCAACTCCAATACTAGTGGCTGCTTTTCCCTTTTTAAGGGCTGTTGAAATTACAATTCCTACTGCCATAAATATATATCCTAAAAGGGCCATTCCAATAAACATTCCTTTTATATCCATGATAAGTGTCATTGTTTCAAGATCTTCCGGCTTTACTGCTAAGGATATAAGGACAGTTACTAATCCAACAATAATACTAAATGCGAAGAAAGTTATAGCAATTGATAGTATTTTGCTCCATAAAATTTTGCTTCTTGATACAGGCTTAGAATATAAAAATTCTATAGTCCCTTCACTTTCCTCTTGAATAATTGAATTTACACCTAAAGTAACTCCATAAATTCCAAAAGCCATTGCTATATATTGAAAAGTATATCCCATATAATCATTAATTTTACTAAAATCTGTAATGCTTGAGAAATTAAATATTTCCAATAATGCTGGTGGTAATGCTTCTAGCTTGCTTCCTACTAGTTCTTGCATTCCCATATCTTTCATACTTGGGAATAGGGACATAAATACTACTATAGTCGCACAAGTTCCTAGGCTCCAATATATTAGTGACTTCAGATTTCTTTTAAATTCAAACTTAAAAATATTCATTTATTTCCCCTCCCCTTGGTAATAATGCAAAAAGGCATCTTCTAATTTAACTTCTTCGATTAAAAGTTTTTCTAAATTGTATTTTGAGAGTAAAGCTATTAGCTCATTTATATTTCCCTTATAAATAAATTCTATTTCTTTATCTATAACTTTTACTTCTTCAGCTGCTTTTTCTATTTCCTTTATATCTATATCATCTGATTTTAATCTAACTCTTTGCCCTAAATCTCTATTAATATCTTTTAAATCTAAAATATCTACAATTTCACCATCCTTTATTACAGCAACCCTATCGCAGAACTTCTCTACTTCAGATAAATTGTGAGAAGATAAAAAAATAGTTTTACCCTTAGCTTTTTCTTTTAATAAGATATTAAATAACTTTTGTTGTATTAAAGGATCTAAGCCATTTGTTGGCTCATCTAAAATAACAACTTTAGGATTATTAATAAGAGCCTGTACTATAGCAACCTTCTTTTTATTTCCTAAACTTAACTCACTCATTTTTTTATCTAATTCTACTTCCAACTCATCACAAAGCTCCCTGATATATTCCCTATCATAATTATTAAAAAATGACGCAGCATATTTTAATATATCTTTTACCTTAAATTCTGAATAATATCTTACTTCACTAGGAACAAAGCTTGTATATTCTTTAATTTCCTTACTTTCCACTACTATATCTTTTCCTAAGATTTCTGCTGAACCTGAAGTTGGGAAAAGAAAATTTAATAAAGTTTTTATTGTTGTTGATTTTCCAGCCCCATTAGGTCCAATAAAGCCATATATTTCTCCCTGATTTATTTCTAAATTTATATTACTTATGCCTCTATTTTTTCCATAATTTTTAGTTAAATTCTTTATCTTTATAGCCTTCATAATCTCACCCCTAAATTTTTTCTTTATATCTTAATAATTTATCATTAAATCTTTCACCAGTAATCTTTTTATAATAATAAAAATTTAAAGTTATTCCTATAAAGTAAACTGTATATATTATAATAAAAATACTAAATGGAATTCCCCAAAATTCTACCCAGTTAAAATATTTTATAAAGAATATTAATATAATTAACTGGATTATAAAGTGTGCTGCTATTTTAACTTTTACTGATATATTAGTTAATACTTTTTCATTATATAAAAGTATTTGAATAGTCCCTATTATAATTGCTAAAAGTAAAAATTCCCAAAGCAACTCTAAAGGCATTATATTATTTCCTGATATAAGACTTACAACTCCATAAGTAAAGATTATACTAACAAAATATATTGCCATTAGCCCTTTTATTTCATAACCTATATTAAAAAAATTTTTCATAAATCTCCCTCCTTAATAATCTAACTTTGCCTTAAGTATTGGTACATATTGTCTTGATACTATAAGCTTTTCCTTATTTTCTAGCAAAACCTCTATTCTTCCTCCAATTATAGGATTAATAACCGCAATCTTAGTTATATTAATAATTGTAGATTTTGAAGCTCTAAAGAAATGATTAGAAGAATATTTATCTTCTATTTCGTAAAGTCTAAGATTAGTTTCATAAACATCTTCCTTTGTATAGATAAAGGTTCTTTTATCTACAGATTCAAAATAAAGAATTGAATCTAGTTTAATAACATATACTCGACCATTTTTGGTCCCTGTTATAACATTGTCCTCTTCCTTTAATTTGTTTATTAATTTTAATACAGTATCATCAATATTTTTACAGTTTATTATTATCTCAATTTCCTTATTATTTTCATCTTCATTAATTATTACTTTCATAATAACTCCTTTCTTCTTTATACTTTTATCATATCCTTTAATAATAATATTTCAACAAAATTTAACTAAGATGCATTTTTCCCATACCAAAATACAGAAATAGTTAGAAGTTAGTAGTGTGGAATAGTTAGGAGTGTGAAGTGTGGAGTTTAGAAGGTGGAGTTTGGAATGTGGAGTTATTTGGGATGTACAAGTTCCCTAACTACTAACTCCTAACTCCACACTCCACACTCCTAACTCCTAACTTCTAACTCCACACTCCTAACTCCTAACTATATTAAATGTATTAAAAATATTAATTTATCCATACTAAGTTATATTAAAACTTTTATAGGAGGTTTATATGAACAGTAAATATGAGGATATTTTTAATAGATTAGTTAAGGCTTATTATGAAGATAGATTTGAGGAAACTGTTAATGATATAGTAATTAACCATGAAATTTCTCCCCAAGAAACTTTTAAAATAGTATGTACTCTTTGCGGAGTTTCTTTAGATTTTGATAATAATTACCTCTACAAATTAAAAAATGCCATTACAAATTATGAAGTCAATAGACGTTTTATAGAAAAACTTGATAGCTGTAATATTAAATGTAAAGCAAGTGAAGATGTAAAAACTAGCTGTCAATTAGCCTGCCCTTTTGATGCAATCTTATATGATAAGGATAATAACTCTACATATATTGACTATGATTTATGCCTTGGCTGTGGAAACTGCATTGAACATTGTAAAGACGGTAAAATAATGGATGTTGTAGAATTTTTACCTGTCCTAGATTTAATAAAAAATAATAAAAAAGTAATAGCTGCAGTTGCTCCAGCTATTGCAGGTCAATTTGGAGAAAAGGTTACTTTAGACATGTTAAGAGAAGCTTTTATAAAAATTGGCTTTACTGATATGATAGAAGTAGCCTTTACAGCAGATATGCTGACTATTAATGAAGCTGTACAGTTTAATAGATTAGTTAAGGAACCTGATGACTTAATGATAACCTCCTGCTGCTGTCCAATGTGGGTTGGAATGTTAAAAAAGGTTTACAATGATCTAGTTCCTAACTTATCTCCTTCAGTATCTCCTATGATTGCTGCAGGCAGGGTTATTAAGAAACTAGATCCTGAAGCAAAGGTAGTCTTTATTGGTCCATGTATAGCTAAAAAAGCAGAAGCCAAGGAAGCAGATATTGGAGATGCAATAGATTATGTCTTAACCTTCCAGGAACTAGATCAAGTATTTAAGGCCTTTGATTTAAATTTAGAAAGCCTAAAAGGCATTCCATCAAGGGATTATGCATCAAGAGGTGGAAGGCTATATGCAAGAAGCGGTGGAGTTTCTTTAGCTGTTTACCAAGCCATCCAGGAACTTTATCCAGAAAAGGCAAAATTCTTTAAGGCTATAAAGGCTGAAGGAGTAAAAGAATGCAAGGAAGTCCTTAAAAATGCCTTAGCTTCAGATATAGATGCTAACTTCATTGAGGGCATGGGCTGCGTTGGTGGATGTGTTGGAGGACCTAAAGCCATAATAAGCAAGGAAGAAGGCAGAAAATTTGTTGATGATTACGCCTTTAATTCTCCTATCAAGGTTTCTACCCATAGCGTAACCTTTAATGAAGTATTAAAAAGATTAAATATTAACTCCCTAGAAGATTTTGAAAAGGAAGATAAAACAGCAATATTTCATAGAGAATTTTAGGCAATTCAAAATCTCTTTAAGTTAAAATTCAGCTGAACTAAAAAAACTATGTACTAAAATACTGGTACATAGTTTTTTCACTTTTAATAAAAGATTAATATTTATTCATAGCTTTATTTTTAAATTTTCCCTATTTTTTCTGATGCTTAGCAAAAATTTAAATTATAATTATTTATATATGTTAAAATATTTATTTTTTTCAAATTTTAGGTTAAATATTATGAAAGGAGTTCTTATTTCAAAGGATAAGCTTTTACCACTTTCAATCTTTGCTTTAGCATTCTCAATTCTTATTTCATCATTTATAATTAGCAGATCAATAAATAATAATGGAACTTTCATTTCCCATGAAATGTCCAATGGATTTAATAATCTACCCAGCAATCTTTATAAAAGTTTTAATAATAATACTCAAACAAAAAAGCTTGAAGAAAAAAGTAACTTTAATCTCCGAGAAGCTGCTGAATATTTAAATATCTCAGTAACAGACCTAATTAATACTGTATATAATAAAGAATCTAAAATAACTTATGTAAAAATACATGAGGAATATATCTTTAATAGAGAAGCTCTAGATAAATGGGTTCAAGAATCAGACTTTAACATGTAGAGTTATATTGAAATAGCTATTATGCTAGGAGTTTTGCTTAATCTTACTACTTTCAGATAAAACAATAACTCTAAAGCATAATAGCTAATCTTTTACAAAAAAAATTCTAATACTTGCTATTGATTTATATTAAAATTTTCCTCTTTATATTTATTTAAGTTTAACAAGTCTTCCTTTCTGTATAAATGATAAGCTGGGTACATGGTATCTACATAAAGCTGAATTCCTAATACTGCTGCCCTTACACAAAAATGTCTGTCTTCTCCCCAGAAGGACAAATTATATATTGGATTAAAATTTACACCCTTTTCAAGAGCACTTCTTGATATTAATGTACAAGCTCCTAAACCGCCTACTTCATAAGTTCCAGGGATTCTTAATTTAGATAAAAATTCACTCATTCTAAGATTAGCTTCCTCATTAGTAATATATTCCCCCGGCTCAATATTATATAAGGTATAAGTATCTTTTAACCAAACTTGAGGATATTCTTCTGAACTAGGATTCCATTTAGTCCAAAATATATTCGATACTATTTCCTTATCTAAAGAAAGTAGCCTTTTTATTGTTTTAGGATTTAATACTATGTCTGAATCAATAAGAAATAAATAATCAAAGTTTTCCTCTAAAGCTTTGTGAATAATCTCATTTTTAAAATTAGTAACCTTTTCTATTAATTTATTAGTCCATCTATGAGTTATCTCATCACAAACATATAAAGATTTACTATCACTATTTATAAGGATAACATTATTAATTTCTTCCTTAAAGTTATTTAATAGATCACTTGATTCCTTGTTTAAATTATCATCTATAAAATAATAACTTACCTCTATATCACTTAAGTCTAATTTCCTTAAAGAAAATAGAAACTCCTTCAATATCTCAGGCTTTTGATTAATGGGGCTTCCTATTAAAAGCTTAATCATATATTCCTCCTTATTACATTTTATAAATTATATTCAATTTAATTTAAGATATGCATATTTTCTAATTTTGTTATTTTATTAGGCATTAGCAGATTCTATTTTTTTTCATATGCTATAATAAGCCAACTTAATTTGGAGGTAATTTTCTTTGACAACTATAAGCGCTTGTATCATTGCTAAAAATGAAGAAAAAAACCTATTGAGGTGTCTTAAAAGTATAACTAATCTTGCTGATGAAATAATACTGGTTGATACCGGTTCTAACGATAATACAATAAATATTGCCAAAAAATTTAATGCTAATATAATAGAATTTCCTTGGAATAATAATTTTAGCGATGCTCGAAATAAGGCCTTAGAACATGCAACTAAAGATTGGATATTAATAATCGACTGTGATGAGGCATTAGATATATCCCAAATAACAGATATCAAAAATACTTTAAGCCAAGCTTCAAATATAGGATTTTCTTTAAAGCTTGTAAATATAATAAATAATTCACCAATAGAAGGTGAATATTTATTTAGAATTTTTAAAAACTACTCTGGCTTTTATTTTAAGGGAAGAATAAACGAAAGAATTTTAAATTCATCTTTAAAAGCAGACTATGAAAAGAACATTATAAGATTAGATTATAAATTATATAATTATGGTTTTGATTTAGACAAAAAAGATATAAACAAAAGATGTTATAGAAATTTATCTATATTTTCAGAATATAAAAATTCTGACACAAGCTATATAAATTATTTTAATATTGGAAATGAATATTTTTTACTAGGTAATTATTCAAAAGCTGTGACTAACTATTCAAAAGCTCTATACTCTTGTGATGATATCTATATTTCCAGCTATATTACTTATGTTATTATAAAAACTTACTACCATGCTCAAAAATATAACTTAGGAATTTCTGTTGGTGAAGGCTTATCTTTAAAATATAATAAAATTAGGGAGATTTATTATATTATTTCCTTGTGTTATTTAGAGCTTAATGATATAGAAGCTTATAGGGAAAATTTTAAAAAATATTTAGCTTCTATGGAAAATGACCATAAATATTGTTTTGATTTAATTTTTCTTGAAAATAAAAGAATAATTCCAGAGATGTTTGGATTTAAATTAAATAATTTTGTTATATAAAAAAATAAAACATATCATTCGTTGACATGTTTTATTTTTTTTTATTTAATATTTTTTCTATTAAATCCAGCCTGCTTTTCCCTAATATTTGCTTAGGTTTCTTAGCTACCTCATTATTCTTATAGAACTTATCTTCATTTCCTTTTATTACTTTAATTATATTTGCTTCTAATTTTTCATCTTCAATATTTCCTTCGAAATAATAATCTATATATTCCCTTAATGCATAGCTAAGATCTTCTTGATTTTTATAGTATAATCTAAGCTCAGATTTATCCACACCTATCCCACCTTATATTATTCATAGATATATTTTATATCATTAAAA
Source organism: Clostridium isatidis (assembly GCF_002285495.1). Classification (NCBI taxonomy): domain Bacteria; kingdom Bacillati; phylum Bacillota; class Clostridia; order Eubacteriales; family Clostridiaceae; genus Clostridium; species Clostridium isatidis. The sequence goes on from NZ_CP016786.1 coordinate 1,733,547, forward strand.
TAAAACATACAATAACTATATAATTTTATTTACTATTATAAGAATTAATACATTGCTTTTGATATAATAAAATTAATTATAAATATACTTAAATTAGAATGGAGATAATTTATGTTAATAAAAAATAAGGCTATACAAATTTTATTTTTAGTTTCTTTAGGCTGTATAATAATGTCCTTTATAGAAGGAATTATTCAGCCTAGTTATGTTTATAAATCTTTAATAAAACTAATTACCTTTCTTTCTCTAATATTAATATACTGTCTTTATAATAAGGATTTTTCCTTTTTTAAAGTATTAAAGGTTCACGATAAAAAAGATTTATTAATATCTATAATAATTGGACTAGCTGTCTATAGCCTAATAATTCTTTCCTATTTTATTGCTAGAAATTTTATAGATTTAGAGCAAATAGCATCTAATTTAACTGAAAAAGAAAATATCTCAAAAAACAGCTTTATTTTTGTTGCCTTATATATAAGCTTTATTAATTCCTTATTAGAAGAACTATTTTTTAGAGGCTTTGCCTTTATTCATTTAAAGAAACTAATAAAAGAAAAATATGCCTATACATTTAGTTCAATAAGCTTTGCCCTATATCATGTTTTTATTATGTCTGGATGGTTTAGTCCAGCCTTATTTATACTTATACTTTTTTCATTGGTTATCGCAGGTCTTATTTTTGATTATTTTGATAGAAAAACAACTATTTATAACTCATGGCTTATTCATATGAGTGCTAATTTTGCAATAAACACTATTGGCCTTATAGCTTTTAATATAATATGAAGATTGTAAAACAATCTTCATATATTCTATACTCATCTAAATATATCATCACTTTTTTCTTTTAAATTTTCCTAACCATAATAAAATAGATCATTAAAAATTCCCCTAAAAAATATTATAAAAATAAATTTTATTATTAAGAAGGCATAACTTTTTATATTTATGCATTTTTAATAATATTCAATAAATTTTATAAATAATTGTTGCATAATTATACCGAATATCCTTATAATTATACCTAACAAAAGAATAAAACATTTTACTTATAAGGAGGAAAAAGATGCTTAAAGTAGGAGTAATTGGGGCCATAGGATATGTAGGAGCAGAACTTATAAGAATCCTTATTAATCATCCAAAAGTAAAATTGGAAGCAATAAGTTCTACAAGTTACATAGGAGAGACTATATCATCAATATATAAAAATTTTTATGGAAAAGTAAATCTTATTTGCACTGATATGGAGGAAGTAATAAAAAAATCTGATTTAGTTTTTGCAGCCCTTCCTCATGGCTTAAGTGAAGAAATAGCTGAACTGACCTTTAAAGAAAATAAAATCTTAATTGATTTAGGAGCAGATTTTCGACTTTCAAAGGAAGAAGATTATAAAAAATGGTATGGTCTTAATTTCTTATTTAAGGATCTTCACAAGAATTCTATATATGCCTTGCCTGAATTTAATAGAAGTAAAATCAAAAACTATAAGATAATAGCAAATCCAGGCTGCTATCCTACTTCCATTGAACTTGGATTAATGCCTGCTCTTAAAAATAATTTTATATCGGTGGATAACATTATATGTGATTCAAAATCAGGAGCAACTGGAGCTGGAAGAACTCTTAGTCTGAAATCTCATTATACAGAAGTTAATGAAAATCTTTCAGCCTATGCCATAGGCAATCATAGGCATACTCCTGAAATCGTAGAATGTTTATCAAAAATTTCTGGTAAGAAGGTAAGTATAACTTTTACTCCTCATCTCCTTCCAATAAATAGGGGCATACTTTCAACGATATATTGCAATTTAAAAAAAGAAATTTGCCTTGAGGAGATTCACAAAAGTTATGCAGAGTTCTATAAAAATGAGCCTTTTATAAATATTATGCCTTTAGGGGAAACTGCACAAATTAAAGATGTAAAATACACAAACAATTGTAATATTTCCCTTCATCAAGATCATAATAAAAATCAGCTCATAATTATAAGCGTTATTGATAATATGCTTAAAGGAGCAGCTGGACAAGCTGTTCAAAACATGAATATATTAATGGATTTTGAAGAAACTGACGGACTTGATTTTATAGCTTTTTCAAATTAAAAACCATTAAGCATAAAAATAAGGGGGTTTATAAATGTATTTATTAGAAAATAAAGGCGTTACTGCTCCAAAAGGCTTCTATGCATCTGGAATTCATTGCGGCCTTAAAAAAAATAATTCAAAACTTGATTTAGCACTTATTTATTCAGAAGTAGCTGGAAATGCAGCTGGAGTTTATACCAAAAATAAAGTAAAAGGAGCTCCTATTTATATTACAAAGGAACATCTTATAAATAAAAAAGCTCAAGCAATAATAGTAAATAGCGGAAATGCAAATACCTGCACTGGAGATGATGGTCTATTAAAGGCAAAGGAAATGGCTGAATTTCAAGCTAAAGCCCTTAATATTAAAACCGATGATGTTCTTGTAGCTTCTACAGGAGTTATTGGAGTTCCCCTTAACATAGATAAAATAAAAAATGCTATTCCTCTCCTAAGCAAAAAACTATCTACTGAAGGAAGCGAAGAGGCTGCCTATGCAATAATGACTACAGATAAAATAAAAAAACAGCTTGCGATTGAATTTACTATTGGGGATAAAACTGTAACCATAGGAGCAATTGCTAAAGGCTCTGGAATGATAGAACCAAATATGGGAACCATGCTATCTTTCCTAACTACAGATTTAAATATTTCTTCAGAACTTCTTGAAGAAGCATTAAGAGAAAGTACAAAAATAAGTTATAACAGGGTAAGTGTTGATGGTGATACAAGTACAAATGATATGGTATTAATTATTGCAAATGGATTAGCAAATAATGAAAAGATAGTCAGCAAAAATAATGACTATTATAACTTCCTTAATGCATTAAACAAGATAAATGTAAGTCTTGCAAAAATGATTGCTCGTGATGGAGAAGGTGCAACCAAGCTAATTGAATGTATAGTATATAATGCTCCAAACAAGGAAGATGCAGAAGTTCTTTCAAAAAGCGTTATAAATTCTCCATTAGTTAAAACTGCAATATTCGGTAATGATGCTAATTGGGGAAGAATTTTATGTGCTTTAGGCTATTCTGGAATTAATATAAATCCAAACACTATAGATTTATACTTTAAAAGCGAACTTGCTGAAATTAAGGTATGTGAAAATGGAAAGGCTATCTTCTTCGATGAATTAACGGCTAAAAAAATTCTTTCAAAAGAGGAAGTTAAAATTTTAATAGATATGAAATCTGGAACAGAGGCTGCAGTAGCTTGGGGATGTGATTTAAGTTATGATTACGTAAAAATAAATGGAGAATATAGATCTTAAGAAAGGTGATTTACTATGACTTCAGTAAAACGTGCAGAGATAATTATTGAGGCCTTACCATATATACAGGCATTAGCAGGAAAGACCGTTGTTATTAAATATGGTGGCAGTGCAATGATTAATGAAGAATTAAAAGAAAATGTTATTAAAGATATTGTGCTTATGCAATGTATTGGAATTAATCCAATTATTGTTCATGGTGGAGGTCCTCATATAAATGAATACCTAGAAAAACTGGGACAAGAAAGCAAATTTATAGACGGCCTAAGATTTACAGATAAAAATACTATGGATATAGTTCAAATGGTCCTTGGTGGAAAGGTTAATAAAGATTTAGTCAGCCTTATTGAAAAACTTGGAGGGAAAGCTATAGGAATAACAGGAATGGACTCTTCTTTTATAAAAGCCAAAAAACTTGAAAGTGATCAAGATTTAGGCTATGTAGGTGAAATAACAAGTGTGGATAGCAACTTTTTAAATAAGCTTATTGAAACAAAGCATATTCCTGTTATAAGTTCCATTGCTATTAGTGAAGATTTAAAAAGCAGCTATAACATTAATGCTGACCTTTGTGCTTCCAAAATAGCTTCAAGCTTAAAAGCTGAAAAACTTATTCTTCTAACTGATGTTCCAGGAGTTTTAATTGATCCTAAGGATAATAACTCCTTAATTTCCACTCTAAGACCTCATGAAATTAGAAAACTTAAGTCAGATGGAATATTAAAAAGGGGCATGATTCCAAAAATAGACTGCTGTGTAGAAGCGGTAAGACAAGGGGTTAAAAGGGCTCACATTATAGATGGTACCCTTTCTCACTCTATTCTTCTAGAAATTCTTTCAATTGAAGGAATTGGAACTATGATTTACTAAAAAAGGAGGTTAAATTATGATAAATGAAAATTCGCCTTTAATGAACACATATAAATACCTTCCAGTTAATTTAATTAAGGGTAATGGATGTCTTTTATATGATGATAAGGGGAAATCCTACATTGATTTTACAAGTGGAATAGGAGTAAACAGCTTAGGATATAACCATAAAGATTGGGTTTTAGCGGTACAGGAAGCTGCTTCTAGCCTTCAACATTGTTCCAATATCTTTTTAAATAAAACTGTTTATGAACTAGCTGAAAAATTAACAAAATTAAGCGGCATGAGTAAAGTATTTTTTTCAAATTCAGGTGCTGAGGCCAATGAAGGCGCCTTCAAATTAGCCAGAAAATATAGTTTTCTAAAATACGGTAAAGGTAGAAACAAAATTCTTTCCCTAGAAAACTCCTTCCATGGAAGAACCTTAGCCGCTTTAAAAGCAACAGGTCAGGAAAAATTCCACAATTACTTCTTTCCCTTTCCTGAGGGTTTTGAATATATCAAAGCTGATTTAGAAAGCTTAACCAAGGCTTTAACTAATGATGTATGTGCAATCATTGTAGAGGGAATTCAAGGAGAAGGCGGTGTACACCCCCTTGATAAAAATTTTATAACTTCCCTTAAAAAGATCTGTCAAGAAAAAGATATTCTTCTTATTTTTGATGAAATTCAAACTGGCATAGGAAGAACAGGTAAATTATTTTGCTATGAACATTTCAATATAAAACCTGATATTATCAGCTTTGCTAAGGGTCTTGGCGGAGGCCTTCCAATAGGAGGTTTTCTATGCAATAATAAACTTCAAAATGTTTTTAATCCTGGAGATCATGGAACAACATTTGGCGGAAATCCAGTAGCCTCTTCTGCTGCATTAACAGTTTTAAAAAATATAGCTAATGAAAAAGCCTTAAAAGAAATTCAAGAAAAAGGAAGCTATTTGACAAATCTTTTAAAAGATATATCCTCTCCCCATATAAAGGCTATAAGGGGAATAGGATTAATGATTGGAATAGAAGTAGATATCAATCCATCACCTTTTCAGGAAAAGGCTTTAAAAGAAGGTTTATTAGTCCTTACAGCTTCAACTAATGTAATAAGACTTCTTCCTCCACTTATTATTTCAAAAAAAGAAATAGAAAAAGCTGTAAAAATATTAAAGAATATATTAGAAAACTGGGAGGAATAATTTATGAAAAAAGACTTATTAAAGATGGAGGATTTATCTAAAGATGAAATACTGGATATATTAAATACAGCTGATCAGCTGAAATACGAATTAAAACACGGAATAGTCCATGAGCATCTAAAGGGAAAAAGTCTTGGAATGATATTTGAAAAATCTTCTACAAGAACTAGAATATCCTTTGAAGTTGGAATGTACCAGCTTGGAGGAAAAGCCTTATTTTTAAGTTCAAAGGATTTACAGCTTGGCCGTGGAGAACCAATTAAAGATACAGGAAGAGTATTATCTAGATATCTTGATGGAATTATGATTAGAACCTACAAACAAGAGGAAGTAGAAGAGCTGGCAAAATATTCATCAATTCCAGTTATAAATGGACTTACAGATGATGAACATCCCTGCCAGGTACTTGCAGATTTAATGACAATAAGGGAAAGTAAAACTAAATTAGAGGGATTAAAGCTGGCTTTTATTGGAGATGGAAATAATATGGCTCAATCCCTTGTAATTGGTGCCTTAACTGTTGGAATAAATGTATCTATTGCTTCACCAGAAAATTTTAAAATTGATGAAACTTATATTAAAAAAGGAAAAGAAATTGCTAATAAAAATAATTTAGAATTTAAACTCTATACTTCTCCTAAAGATGCTGTTATTAATGCAGATGTTGTTATCACTGATGTATGGACAAGTATGGGAATGGAAAAAGAAATAACTGAAAGAAAGAAAGCCTTTAATGGCTACCAAGTAAATAAAGAGTTAATGGAACTTGCTAAGAGTGATGCAATTGTATTACATTGTCTGCCAGCCCATAGAGATGAAGAAATAACAGAAGAAATACTAGAAAAGTATGCAAATATTATTTTTGAAGAAGCAGAAAATAGGCTTCATGTTCAAAAAGCAGTTCTTATCAAACTTTTATCATAGAAAAATTAATTTTACTGTTAAAAAACCTTCTTAAAATAAAAAGTTCACAATTTGTAAACTGTGCTACAAACTGTGAACTTCCCTACTTGTTAAATTCCTAACTACTAACTCCTAACTGTTAACTGTTAATTCCTGACCAATTTAGCTTCTTTTCTTTTTTCAGTTTCGTCTACTACTAAAGCTGATACTGCTGCACCAGTTACATTTGTTGCAGTTCTAGCCATATCGATAACTGCATCTACTGCCATTACCATTGCCATACCTTCTAATGGTAAACCTAAAACAGAAAGTACAACTGTTGTTGACATAGTTGCTGCTCCAGGAACTCCTGCTATACCAATTGAACCAACTATAGTTGTTGCTACTATTAATATATAGTGATACATTGTTAAATCTATATTAAACACTTGTGCTACAAATATAGCTACTATTGCTGGATATAATCCACCGCAAGCATTCATTCCCATTGTTGAACCTAATGATGCAGTAAAACTTGCTACTTCATCTTTAACCTTAGCTCTATTTACTAAGCTGTCTATTGTTACTGGCAAAGTACCATAACTGCTTTGGCTTGTGAATGCAAGTAACATTGCTGGGAATATATCGCCAAAGAATTTAATAGGATTTCTTCTTGCAACACCTGATATTAATGGTGTATGAACTAATAATATTTGTAGTAGGCAGGCAACATAAACTGCTGCTACAACTGTTGCTAATGATAATATTGTATCTAAACCGTTATTTGAAGCTGCTGTTGCTATTAATCCAAATACTCCATAAGGTATAAACTTAAGAACTATTCTTGTAATACTCATTACTATTTCATAAGTTGATAAAATAAAGTCTTTAAAAGCCTTGATCTTATCTGGATTTTTATTATCTTCTATAACTAATGCTATTGCTACAAATATTGAGAAAACAACAACTGGTATTATTTGACCATCTGCTATTGATGCAATTACATTTGCTGGTAAAAATCCTAAGATTACATCTGTTAATGCTGGAATTTCTCTTGCTGTAAAATCTCCTGCTCCAGTAAATACAAAGCCTGCTCCAACATTAAATATCTTACCTATAACTATTCCTATTACTGCTGCAATTCCTGTTGTTCCTAATAATAATCCTACTGCTTTAAATCCAATTGATTTTAAAGTTTCAATATTTTTAAATCTTACTAGGCTTGTAATTATTGAAGTCATTACTAAAGGTATAACTACCATCTTAATTAATGACATATAGCCTTTTCCAACTACTTTTAGGAAAGGTATATTTCCTTTAAATACTATTCCTATAATTAATCCCAATCCTAAAGCCACTAAAGTAGCAGTTGATCTTTTTCCTGTCTTTTTATTAACTATATATACTACATATACAGCAACTAATGAAGCAATAATTGCTAATATTAACTTAATATTTATATCCATTTTATTTCCTCCTAAAATTAATTATTATTTATATTATTAAAAAATTTATTAAATAATTGCTTTTAATTTTTGTACTGCTGGCCAGCAAATTCTATCGAATAAAAAAACTTCTCCCCCTATATTCAGAGGCAGAAGATACATTTCCGCGGTTCCACTCTGATTAAATGTTTATACATAGAAATATATTAACATTCATCTCATTCAAAGTATAAAAATACTTCATCTCTATAATGGGAGAACCCATAAGACCCTACTCTTATTTCAAGCCTTAAACTCCGAGGTGCATTTCATTATTATAATTTTAGGTTATCTCAGCAACTAACCCTCTCTGTGGAAAATTATTAATAACTACTTCTCCTCTTCAACGTCTATTATTCTTATCGGATTACTATGATTTAATTATATCACTGTAATTTAACTTGTCAATAATAATTAATAATATTTTGTATAAAAATATTTCCAATATAAGGGTAAACATTTTCAAAATTAATCTATTTTTGTTGAAAAAGAAAAAGGTCAGAAACCAAAGCACTCCCCTCTAGTTCCTAACCTTTTTATTTCTTACCTTTTACTTGTTACTATCAGCTAAATATATATCAACATTTTCTTTTGTTACTTTTGTATGTTGTGTTTTTACATACTTTCCATTAATACCTTGTACATTATTTACATCTAATCCCTTAGCCAAGGAATAAGAAATATCAAATATAGCTTTAGCTTGAAGCTTTGCATCACTTATTACAGTACCTGTTAAGTCTCCCTTATTAACAGCTTCTAAAGCTTCTTTTACTCCATCTATTCCAACTACTATTGGCTTTTCTGTAAATACATCTGTTGAATTTATTGAATGTAATGCTCCTAAAGCCATTACATCATTATTACTAATAACAACTTCTATTTCATCTCCATACTCTTGTATCCATTGATTCATTTTATTTACTGCCTGATCGCTTTGCCAATTAGCACTATCATCTGCTAATTTCTCTAGCTCTATTCCATAATTATCAATATCTTTTATACAATATTCTGTTCTAATGGAGGCATCTTGATGACCAGGCTCCCCTTCCAGCATTACATACTGTATTTTATTATCTTTATTTTTGTCTAATTTACTTTTATTTTTATTCCATTCTTCTATAATAATTTCTGCCTGCATTCTTGCAGACTGTCTGGCTTGAGCACCAACATAATATACTTTATTCCACCTATTTAAATCTTCTTCAACTGGTTCCCTATTAAAAAAGACTAATGGTATATTTGCATTCTTTGCTTTATCAATTATAGTTGCAGCAGCAGTTCTATCAACTAAGTTTACACAAATAATATCATAATCTTGTTTTATAAACTTATCTATTTGATTTCCTTGATTTGTAGTACTGCCCTTTGCATCAACAAAATCTAACTGTATCTTTATATTTTCCTGCTGTTCCTTTTCTTTTGATATATCTTCTAAATATGAACTTATACTAGATATAAAAGTATCATCTTGCCTATATAGGGTTACCCCAATTTTTATTTCATTCTTTTTCTTTTCACTAAATTCTCTACTACACCCTGAAATTATAGAAGTGCCAAATATTAATGCAGTAAAAACAATAAATCCCTTATATTTCTTCACAATAACCTCCCATAAATTACACCTATAATTACCTAATGATAGGAAATAGCATTCTTTGATTTTCCTCAGAATACATATTATAAATATTTATCGTAGTTGATGTTATTTTACTTTCCTTAATCTTTTCATTTTCTATCTCTGAAACCATGGCCTTCATCCCTAAATAACCTAGGTTAAATTCATTCTGCATAGCTATGGCATTAATTATTTTTTCTTCCATTAAAGAGATTATTAAACTTGTACTTCCAGTTCCATAAAGACCTGCCTCACTAAAGTAATCCTTCTTTGCCTTTCCTGCAATCTCTAATATATTAGGCTCAAAGGCAACCAATACTTTTGTATCTTGATTTTTTAATATTTCTGAAATGCTTTTGTAAATTTCAGCCTCATCCTTAGGTAAATCTATAAATTCATAGGTGTTTTGGCTTAATGAAATTTCATCGATAAATCCTTCATATTTTTCTTTTTCACTACTTATATTAAATCCACTTCTTAAAATTATTATTTTACTTCTTGTATTACCATTTTTAATTACTTCATTAGCTAATTTTCTGCCAAGTTCATAATTATCACAGGATATATATGTGAAATTTTCTTTAGTTTCTATATTAGATTCAAATAAAACAATAGGTATTTCCTTTCTTAAATCCTCTATAAGTTTAGATAGAGAACTATAGTCTGCTGGTGAAATTAATATCCCATCTGTACCATTCATAATCTCTCTCTTAATCAATTCTTTCTGTTCTTCTACACTATTATCTTCAATAAGGGTAATAAAACTAACGTTTACATTTAAATCAGAAGCAGCCTGTTCCATTCCATTTTTAACTATTCTCCAAACCTCACTGCTCTTGCCTCTAACTATCACAGAAACCTTATATACTTTCACCTTTCCCTTTGAAGCTTTAGGCAATAAAATAAGGGAAGATGATATAAGAATTATAAAGAGAAAAATAAAGATTGTCCTTTTCCTTATTACCACAGCTATTCTCCTTTATTATCAATATATTTATTAGCTGGCATATGAATTCTAATAATAGTTCCTTCATCAGGCTCACTAAAGATTTTTAATCCATATTCTTTACCAAAATAAAGCTGTATTCTTTCATGAACATTTTTTAACCCTATTCCCGAGCCTTTTCTGCTGCTATTCTTTCCTTTTTTTACAAGCAGTTCCTCTGCCACTTCTTGAGGCATTCCTAACCCATTATCAATAATATCAATATAAAGATTTTCTTCTTCTACATAAGCCTTTACTAAGATATTTCCATCTCCATACATATACTCCATGCCATGATAAATAGCATTTTCTATTAAAGGCTGTACAATTAATTTAATACATTGTAAATCTAAAGCTTCTTCTTGCGCTTCTATTTCATAATCAAATTTATTTTTATATCTTATACTTTGTATAGTAAGATAATTTCTTGCATGTTCAAGCTCATCTTTAACTGTAATAATATTTCTACCCTTGCTTATACTTATTCTAAAAAACCTAGCAAGAGAAGTAACCATTGTTATTGCTCCATTATAATTTTCATTTTCTATCATCCAAACTATAGAATCTAAGGTGTTATATAAAAAGTGCGGATTTATTTGTGATTGTAGGGCATTAAGCTCGCTTTTTCGCTTTTCTTCCTGCTCTTTTACAATATTATCCATTAAAATATTCATTTGGTTTATCATTAACTTAATAGCTTTAGCTAAATGCTGAACTTCTTGAGAGCCCGTTTCTGAAATGTTTAAATTATCTACACCATTTTCAAATTCTTTAACTGCCTTTTCTAATTCCATAATTGGATTGGCTATTCTTGAAGAAACATACATATTAATTGATATCAAGGTAAAGATTGCAAAAAGCATTATAAATATTGCAAAAGCTCTAAAATCACTTGCACCAGATAATATATCTTCTATAGGAGAAACCGAAACTATTTTCCAACCTGTATAGCCTACTGTCTTTATATTTATCATCCTTTTATTTCCCTGGAAATTTTCTAAATAGTTCCCATCTTCTAATTTTGAATTTTTATTATTTGTTTCCTCAATAAGATTAGTGTATATTAGCTGTTGTCTGGGATGATATATTATTTCCCCATTTCCATCCATTAAATATACATAAGCATTTTGCCCTAAATCAACATTTTTGCATATTTCCTCAATGCCGCTAAAACTCATATCAACTAAAAGAACACCTCTTTTAGCCTTACCATCTTCAGTTATTTCAACTGCTCTGCTTAAGGAAACAACCCAAGTATATTTATAATTTGGATCATAAAATAAGTTTTGAACATGAGGAGTTGAAAAGTGAAGGTTTTCACTTTTTTCTAAAGCATCTTGAAACCATTCATTTTCCCTTGGATCTATATTTTCTTTTAACTGTTGTACTGGATAGGAAGCTATTATATCTCCATGCTCTGAAAACAAGCTTATGCTGATTAAGAAGTCCTTATTGGCTTCGTAGAGTATATCCATTTCCTTATTAATATTTTCACTGGATAAATCCTTCTTCTTAATCCCTCTATAGTACATGGTATCAGATATTTTCATCATCTTTCTTAAATAGCTATCTAAATTTAAATTAACTTGATCTAAAATAGCTTGATTATTTTTTGCAACCATTTCCTCAGTTAAGTTGGAAAATCTTAAATATAAGGCTCCTCCTACTACTATCATTCCAAGTACTGCAACAATTGTAAAAGAAACAGATATGATATTATGAATACTTGCTTTTTTATAATAATTAATTATTCTTTCTTGAATTGATTTTAGCATATTTAATCATCATCTCTTTCTATATCTTGAAGGAGATATTCCATATTGTTTTTTAAATACATAGCTAAAATAATTAGCCTCTAAGTATCCAACCTTCCTCGCAATAATATATGTTTTATCATCTGTTGTATTTAACAGCTTTACCGCCTCTTCAAGCCTTATATTAGTTAAATAACTTACGAAATTCATATCAGTTTCTTTTTTGAAAATAGTTGAAAAATATGTTGGACTTACATGCAATTCTGAACATAACCTTTCTACAGATATTTCAGGGTCGCTATAATTTTCTTTAATATATGCTTTAGCTTTTTCTATTAATATTTTTGAAGAGTTAACTCTATCTTTCTTTATTAACTTATTTATTTTTATAGATTTTTCAATAAACCAACTCTTAATATCATTAATTGAATCTGCTTTGCTTAAATAAGAATAACAATTAAAATTATCTCCAAAAACTTCATCGAAATTAATATTATAATCTTGCAGCAATCTTAATATAGCTGTCATAATTTCCATAAGATAAACTCTATACTTATTTAAATCTACTAAATCCTTTTCAACTTTCTTAAATATTCTATTAATAGTTTCTTCTATTTCTTCCTTACTTGAAAGTTTTATTGAATTTAATAATGAATTTTCCTCTTGCTCTTCAAATTTTAACTGAATATCATAATTTGGTTCTACGTCATCTATATAAATTGCCTTTCCATTTCCTAAAATAGGTCTATAACTTAAAGCTGTTTCAGCTGTTTTATATGAATATCTAATATCCATTATATCTTCATATACTCTTCCAATACCTGAAGATATTGTATTTGCAAAAACACATTGATATACTCTGCTTACTTCATTTAAGCCCTTAAGTAAATTGTTTATTTCTGATTTTTCTTCAAAAGTTGCTAATACTACAATTTTATCTGAATAAGGAAAACTAACAAAATCACAATAATTAACAAGTATTTCATCAACCATGTTTTTAATTGAAATTAAAAGTAAACCAATATTGTTTTCCTCTTCTTCTAGGATTGTGGTTCCATCTATATTTATTAAGGCAACAGCCAGAAATCTTTTTATAAAATTTAATCCCAGCTTCCCAGCATCTTCTTCCCATCTTTCCTTGCTCATCCTACCTTCTAAAGCTGAAACTAAATATTGTTCTCTTAATACAGGAATACTTTCTAAATAATGTTTTTTTAATATTTCTACATTTCTTTTTTGATTATATTCCTTATCAAGCTTGTCCTTTAACTTTTTAAGAATTTCTATAATCTCAATTGAATTAATAGGTTTTAAAACATACTCAAAAACATTTATCTTTATTGCTTTATGAGCATATTCAAGTTCATCTGACCCAGAGAAAATTATTAATTTTGTGGACGGCATTATTTCAGATAATTTCTCCCCCAATTCTAATCCATCTAGAAAAGGCATTTTTATATCAGTCATTACTACATCAGGAGCAAGCTTTTCCGCCATTTCCAGGGCTTCTTGTCCATTTTCTGCATCTCCAACTACTTCAAAACCATATTCTTCCCAATTAACCTTATTAATTACTCCAAGTCTTATTTCTTCTTCATCATCTACAACCATTATTTTATATAGCTTCATATATAACCACTCCCAGATATATTAGCATATACTTTTTATTACTTTATAAACAATGTGCTAATCGATTACATTTGATATTATTTAAATAATTAGAATATTAACATAATTATAACACAAACTATAAAGATTGCGAAGAAATCTTTATAATTCACAGTGTGCAGTCTAGCTAATAATTCAGCAAGGCTGAATTATAATAAAAAACTCCTAGGGGCAGCCCTAGGAGTTTTATCCTTAATTGTCCATTGTCAATTCTCAATTGTAATCTGTAAAAGTTTTGCCTTTACAATACTATTCCAAAGATTAGTGATAAAATCATAGCTATAAAAAGTACAACTAAAAATTTATCCATAGTTTCTACAGAAACATCTATATTTCCGTATAAGATACTTCTTATACTTTTTTTCTCTTCTTTTTTTACTTCTTCAACATTTTTACTTTCTATAATTTTATCTTCCACTTTTTATCATTCCTTTAATTTCTATTTCTTAGCTATATACTTTCTTACGTCTAGTGATACAGCTGTTATTATAATTAAACCTCTTATAATATATTGCCAGTAAGCATTAACACCAACGAAGTTTAAACCGTAGTTGATAACTTGTAATAATACAGCACCAATTAATACTCCTGGTATTGTTCCTATACCACCTGAGAAGGAAACTCCACCAACTACGCAGGCAGAAATTGCATCTAGGTCATAGTTAAATCCTGTATTTGTAGTAGTAGAACCTGCTCTTGCTGCTTCTAAGAAACCAGCTAATCCATAAAGAACTCCAGAAATAATAAATATAATCATTATGTTCTTAACAACGTTTACTCCTGAAACAGCTGCTGCTTCTGGATTTCCACCGATTGCAAACATGTTTCTTCCAAGCTTTGTTTTATTCCATACAAACCATATTACTAATGATACTATCGCAAGATAGAATACAAGATATGGTATTTCTAAAGCTCCTAATTTTAAGGATCCATTTACAAATTTAGTGTATTTTTCAGCTAAGTTTGCTATTGGTTGGGCTCCTAGCGGAGGTCTATCTATATAAAGACAAGATAAACCATAAGCAATAAGTTGAGTACCCAAAGTGATTATAAATGCATGTACCTTTAATTTTGCAACACCAAAACCATTAATTGCTCCAAATACTGCTCCTATAGCCATAGCTACTAACATTGGTAATATTAGTGGTAACTCTGGTAAATTAGGATACATTCTTGATGCATAAGTTGTTGATTGCAGCAATGATGAGGATATAATTGCTGTAAATCCTAAAATACGTCCTGAAGAAAGATCTGTTCCTTGCAGCACTATAAGACCAGCAACTCCAAGAGCCATAATACCACGAGTTGAAGCTTGGCTTAATATATTAGTAAAGTTCTTTAATGATAAAAATCCTGGATCCTTTACTATAAAAAATATTATCATTATAATTAGAACCATATATAATGCATAATTTAGCAAGAAATCTTTTACTGTATCTTTATTTATTTTTACTTTATTCATAACTTGCACCTCTATTCTAAATATATTTTGCTGCCATTGTCATAATATCTTCTTGAGTTAAATCATTAGTTAACCCTTCTCCTGCTAATCTACCATTAGACATTACCATTATTCTGTCACAAATACCTAATAACTCTGGCATTTCAGAAGAAACAACTATAATTCCTTTTCCTTTATTAGCTAAATCAATTATTAATTGATAAATTTCATATTTAGCACCAACATCTATACCTCTTGTTGGCTCGTCCAATAATAAAATTTCAGGTTCTGTCAGAAGCCATCTTCCTATAATAACCTTTTGTTGGTTTCCTCCAGATAATGTACTTATTAATGTTTTTTGACTTGGAGTTTTTACCTTCATACTATCGATAACCCATTGAGTATCTTTTGTCATTTTCTTGTCATCTAATACTCCAAACTTACTATATCCATCTATATTAGCTAATATAGAGTTAGACTTTATATCTAATTTCCCGAATATTCCTGTTGCTCTACGTTCTTCTGTTAGAAGAGCAAATCCATTTCTTATTGCCTTTCTTGAATTTGTATTTTCTACCTTTTTACCATGTAAAAGTATTTCGCCCTCACTATGATGAGCTATTCCAAATATAGTTTCTAAAAGCTCTGTTCTCTTTGATCCAACAAGTCCAGCTACTCCTAAAATCTCTCCTTTTCTTAACTTAAAGGATACATCTTTTATAGATGGTTGATATGTAGCCGTTAAATTCTTAACCTCTAATATGACTTCCCCTGGTTTATTAGTCTTAGCTGGAAATCTATTAGTTAAATCACGTCCAACCATTAACTTGATTATTTTATCTGTAGTTAATTCTTTTGCAGGTTTTGTATCTACCCACTTACCATCACGCATTACTGTTACTTCATCCGATATTTGAAGAATTTCTTCCATCTTATGAGAAATATATATAATTCCGCAGCCTCTTGCTCTTAATTTATTAATAATTCTAAATAAGTGTTTAACTTCTTCTTCTGTTAAAGAAGATGTAGGTTCATCTAGAACCAATATTTTGGCATTATAGGAAACTGCCTTAGCAATTTCAACCATTTGTCTTTGTGAAACAGAAAGTTTAGCCATTTTTATTTTAGGATCTACATCTATTTCTAATTCCTCTAATACTTTCTTAGTTTCTTCATACATTTCTTTATCACTTACAACTCCAGCTTTTCCTGGATACCTACCAAGCCATATATTATCCATAACATTTCTTTGGAGTACTTGGTTTAATTCTTGATGCACCATGGCAACACCATTATCCATGGCTTGTTTTGGATTTGAAAACTTTACTTTTTTTCCTTCAATATAAATTTCTCCAGCATCTTCAATATAAACTCCAAACAGACATTTCATTAAAGTAGATTTGCCTGCTCCATTTTCCCCCATTAAAGCATGTACAGTACCTGGTTTTACTTTTAATTGAACATTATCTAATGCTTTAACTCCTGGAAACTCTTTACTTATACCTATCATTTCTAGAACATATTTATTGTCTGCCATACTTATTTCACCACTTTTCTATTATTTATTAAACTGCATAGTGGTAAACCACTATGCAGTCTATATTAAGATTTTTTACTATTTTAAATATGGTTGATAAGGAATACGGATAGCAACTCCTGTATCATCAAACTTGTAAGAAGTACCTTCAGTTGCACCTTTTCCAGCAGCTAAGTTTAATCCAGTTTCATATAATGCCTTAGCCATACCTTCAGCATCTTGAAGAACTGATCCTAACATATATCCCTTAGCTATATATTCTTGAGCAGCTGTTGTAGCATCAACTCCAACAACTATAATAGATTTTTCGCCAGAGTCAGTATTATATCCTTGTGCTTGTAAAGCTGCAATAGCTCCTAATGCCATACCATCATTGTTAGCAATAACTGCTTCTATCTTATCTCCATGGTTTGATAACCAAGCTTCCATAGCATTTTGTGCTAATGCTTGATCCCAGTTACATACTTGTTTAGCTAATTCTTCAACTTGCATTCCCTTATCCTTTAGAGTTGAAACTGAATATTCAGTTCTAGCAACTGCTTCTGGATTATCAGGTTCACCTTGTAACATTACATATTGAAGAACTCCATCTCCATTTTTATCAATTTTATCTTTGTTAGCTTCCCATTCAGCTGCTATAATGTCACCTTGCATTATTCCAGCTTCTATAGCATTTGTTCCAACAAAAATAGCCTTTTCATAAGACTTAACTACTTCTGCAGCTGGTTCTCTGTTAAATAAAACAACTGGTTTTTCAGCTGCCTTTATTTTATCAAGAACAGTTTGTCCAGCTCCTGTATCAACTAAGTTAACTAATAATAAATCATAATCTTTTTGTAATGCAGTATCTATAGTATCATTTTGTGTAGCTTGGTCACCTTTTCCATCAAAGAATTCAAATTCAACCTTGCCACTATTTTCATCTTGTATCTTTTGTAATGCTTGACGAACAGTTGAAATATAAGTATCATCAAATTTATATAGGAATACACCTACTTTTACTGTATCGTCTGATCCAGCATTTTCTCCTCCTGTTGTTTTTCCGCCACAGCCTACTAATGTAGCTGCAACCATAACAGTGGCTAAAGCCATAGCTAATAATTTTTTAACCTTTTTCATACTAAACTCCCACCTTTTATTAAACTTTTTAGTTTTATGATTTCGTTTACATTTATAATTATAAAGTTTTTCAAAAATAACTCCATACAAAAAACTTAACTAAATTATCAAAATTCTTTGATTTTTCAGAATATATTTTTTAAGAATAATTTGTTAAATTTGTGAAGATAATTTTAAAATAAAATAGTAATTTATAACATAAAATAATTAAATATGATATAATTATTCCAAACCTACGAAAGGAGTTGTTCTTATGAAAAAAGGATTAAAAACTTTACTAATAATAATAGCTGTAATTCTTGTTATAACTCTTCCTATTATATCTAGTTATAACAATTTAGTATCCTTAGAACAAAAGGTTGATCAATCAGCATCAAATATTGATACTAATCTTCAAAGAAGATCTGATTTAATACCTAATTTAGTTAATACAGTAAAGGGATATGCAGCTCATGAAGAAGAAATTTTCACAGATATCGCTGAAGCTAGAAGTAAGTTAGCAGGTGCAACAAATGTATCTGAACAAGCAGATGCTGATTCAGAATTAAGCAATGCATTATCAAGACTATTAGTTGTTGTAGAAAAATATCCAGATTTAAAGGCTAATGAAAACTTTATTGCCTTATCAGATGAACTTGCAGGCACAGAAAATAGAATTGCTATTGCAAGACAGGACTACAATAAAATAGCAACAGAATACAATACTAAAAGAAGAAAATTCCCTACTACTATAATAGCTTCAATTTTTAACTTCGAAGAAAAGCCCCTTTATAAAGCTGATCAAGGCGCTACCGAAGTTCCAAAAGTAGATTTTGCTGATTAAAGATGATTTAATATGAAAAGATTTATTTCAAACATTTATAAATTTATTTTATTTGTTTTCTTGGGGGTATTTTCTTTAACTAACATTGTTCATGCTGATACTACTTTTCCAGAACCTACAAATTATAAATATGTTAATGATTATGTAAATTTACTTACTATAGATGAAAAAGAACGAATAGTATCTATTGGAAAGGAATTAGAAGATAAGACTGGAGCTCAAGCTACTATTGTTATTATAAACTCTTTAGATGATGTTCCAATAGAAGATTATGCTAATAAGTTATTTAGATCCTGGGGAATTGGCAAAGCTGATGAAGATAATGGACTATTAATTTTATTAGCCATTGAAGATAGAAGCTGGAGAGTTGAAGTTGGCCGCGGCCTTGAAGGCGCCATTACTGATGCAGGCAGCGGAAGAATAATGCGTAACTTAGCAGTACCGGAATTTCAAAATGATGACTATGGTACTGGTCTATTAAATAGTTATAGTGCTTTATGTGATTTAATAGCAAAAGAATATTCAGTCACCCTAGAAAAATCCTTAAATATTGATTTATCAGGTATTGAAGATGAGGATTATGAAGATCTTGAGGCTGGTGATATGATACCTATAGTTATAGTCGGAATTCTAGTAATGCTTGATATATTCTTTAATAGAGGACGCATTATATCAGCAATATTAAGAGCTATGTTTTGGTCTTCAGGACGTGGACCAAGAGGAGGCGGTTACGGAGGTGGCGGCTATGGCGGTTTCAGTGGCGGCTCCCACGGAGGCGGTGGTGGCGGCTTCGGCGGCTTTGGCGGCGGATCTTCTGGTGGAGGAGGATCTAGTGGAAAATGGTGATACCATTTTCCACAGTTCACAATGCATAATGTTCAATTACGGTAAGTTTTCAGACGAGCTGAAAATCTTAAATAATAATAAAATAAAAGCAGTTTCTTTTATGAAACTGCTTTTTCTATATATAAATTTAATTTATTGCTAATATATCTGCTTTATTCTCAAATATTTTTTACAAATTCAAAAGACTTTAGCTCTAATTGCCTTTGGTTTGCTTCTAAAGAAAAAGAAGCAAACTAAAGGCCATAACCATCATTCCCCCGATCAACCCATAGATTGATAAATGATGTTCTCCATATTCTTTTGCTGCTGGTAATAATTCATCAAAGGATATAAAAACCATTATTCCTGCTACTAGAGCAAAGATTATTCCAGAAGTTAGATCTGTGAAGAAATTTCTTAGAAATAGGTATCCTACTAATGCTCCAATTGGTTCTGACATTCCTGATAAAAAGGAATAAATAAAAGCTTTTTTCTTATCTCCTGTTGCATAATAAATTGGAACTGATACTGATATTCCTTCTGGTATGTTATGGATTGCAATTGCCACTGCAATTGGTATTGCTACATTAAAATCTGTTAAAGCTGAAACAAAAGTAGCAAGTCCCTCTGGGAAGTTATGTATTCCTATTGCAAGAGCTGTTAATACTCCAGTTCTCATTAATTTTTTTGATTCTTTTTCTTTTCTAATCCTCTTACATTCTTCAGTGCTACAATCATTTAGTACTTCCTTAATCTCATGAGGATTTTCTTCACTAGGTACAAGCTTATCTATTAAGGCAATTAAAAACATTCCTGCAAAAAATGCTATTACTGTTATATAACTTCCTTTTTTTACTCCTAATGCATTTACTAATGAAGTTTTAGCATCAGCAAATAATTCTACCATAGATACATATATCATAACGCCAGCTGATAATCCTAAACTGACGGATAAAAATTTCTTATTTGTAGTTTTAGCTACTAAGGCAATTAAACTTCCTATTCCTGTTGCAAGTCCTGCAAATAAAGTTATTAAAAATGCTACAAATAAATTATTCATGTTTAATCCCTCCTCTTTTCTTTATTTAAACATCTATATCTTCTATCTTTCAATAACTAAAATATATCTAAATACTAATATTTTATTCATTAATAATAATTATTAGTTATTTATATCTTATACTAAATTACATAATTTTTCAATTAAAAACCTGTTTTCCATTTTACTAAATTATAACCTTTCAATTAGATTTAATTTTCTTATGCTTCTTAGAAAAAAACTTAGAGTTATATAAGATTAAGCTTATATACCATGCGATAAAATATATTAAAGAAAGGAATTCCAACTTAATAAAATAATCATATCCTGTACCTAAATCTTCTAATATTGTACCTTTTGCTGCAATATTTGAAGTAAAACTAACAAAAAAATAATCTGTTTTATAAATTGAATTTATTATTCCCATGCTTAATCCCATGACTTGAAGAATTAAATAGGCTCTTAATAATTCTAATTTGCTTATAAACCACTTATTAATTATAGATAAGTATATCGGTACTATTATTATAGATAGATGAGCCACCATAAAATAATAATATTTTAAATATCTAGAGGACATTGATTTATCCATTGATAATATACTTGATATACCACCTAATACTCCAGCAAATAATAAGAAATTAAATATCTTTTTATTTGGTTTTATTAAAATAGCTGCACATAAAACATTACAAATATAACATAAATGTAATGGTAATTTATTGATGGTTAATCCTTTTATTATCCAATTTCCTAAATAAAAAAGAGAAGTAACTATTATTATAATCCCTGCAAAAAAATATCTTAATCTTCTTTCAAACTTGTTATTTAATCTTATTTTCTTTCTAAAGATAAAAAGTAAAAATAAAATAACTATTAATAATATTATTGGAAGAAATCTTTCATAATCATTCATTATGTAATTTGGGTTTTCTCTCTCATAAATAATAAATTCTTTCATAGGCTCTCCTTTAATATATTTCAACCTTCTTTTAGTCTTTAGTACTATAACAAATTTATGCATAGAGAAAACTGAAAATGCCAGCATAATGATTTTATACTGGCATATATTATAAATTTATTATTTATAATAATTAAATTGCTTATCTTTTTTTCTTATCGTCCTTTTTTTTATCGTCCTTTTTCTTTGGTATTTCACATCTGCCAGCATTTCTTAGGCACTTAATTATTTCTCTATAAGCTTTCTTATAACCAAGTACGAAGCCTTCTTTAAGTCCTTTTTCATGTCCTTCTGCGAAGCCTTTTTGTTTTCCTTCTGCAAAGCCCTTGTCACGGCCAACGCATAATCCGTTTGAGTAACCTCTCTTGTATCCAACATCATATCCTTTTTCATAACCTGCTTGGAAGCCAATCTTGTAGCCTTTTTCATAAGCTGCTTCTGCTAACTTTTCAGCTTTGCTTAGGCCCTTCTTATATCCTTTTTGGAAGCCTTCTTTCACTCCCTTTTCAAAGCCTAGTTTCTTGCCCTTTTCTAAACCTTTTTCAAAGCCTTTAGTATAACCAATCTTTATACCTTTTTTAAGGCCCTTTTCAAACCATTTTTTGCAATCAACTATTTTATTTTGTTTTTTATCTTCTTCTTTTTCTTTGCGATCTTTATTAAATTTCTTTTCATAATCTCTTTCAAAGTCTTTTTCAAAATCTTCTTCGTAGTCATCATTTTCGTCGTCTTCATAGTCATATTCATAGTACTCTTCGTACTTGTCTTCTTGGTCATCTTCATAGTCGTCAAAATAATATGAAGTATATTCTACTTCATCTTCTTCATAATCATCATCTTCATAAACTTCTTCATAATCTTCATATTCTTCATAGTCGTTAAATTCAAATTCATAATCGTCATTAGTAAAACCATATTTTGTTTCCATCTTTTTTCTCTCCTTGTTATTATTTTTTATAATACATAGATATGAAGCTAATAATTTATTTGTTAATGATTTTTAAGAAAATTTGACTGTGTAAGCTTATTCATACAATAATGAAACTACCTCTCTTACTAGTTTTTTTACCTTTGATGGTAACTTAGATAATGCCTTCTCCCTTTTCTCTTCATCCTCAATTTGAGCTATCCTCATAACCTCTTGTTGAACTCCTGGTATGGAATTGAATTCAGAGGCTATTCTATTGAATTTAGCTGCAAAGTTAGGATCCTGCATCTTAGCCTGTAATTTCATTAATAATTCAATACCATTCATATTTTTACTCCTAATCTTACTTTAATTTTATATTATTCATAATTATTTTCTTTGTTACATAATTCTTTATCAAAGTTTATACATGACTAAGCAAAAATAAAAAGAGCTGTCCTAAGACAGCTCTTTTTATTTGCTTTCTGAATTTAATATTAATTGAATTTTATCAATTCTTTTATCATCTAATTTTAATAGCTTTAATTTAATATTACCAGATACTACTTCACAATTCTTTGTGTCTGTAGGAATTTCACCTAGTTTTTCTATAAAGAAACCTGCGATAGTATCTGCATCTTCTGATTCTAATTCAATATCAAGATAATCATTTAAATCTGATAAACTCATCAACCCACTGACAATATAATTTTGATCGTCTATTTTTTCAATATCTAAAGAATCATCATACTCATCTAGGATTTCTCCCATAACTTCTTCAATGATGTCTTCCATAGTTACTATGCCAGAAAAGCCACCATACTCATCTATTAATATAGCAATATAGGCTTTCTTTTCTTTTAATTTTTTAAATAACTCATCTATACTTTGAGTTTCTATAAAGAAACATGGTTCTTTTATTAAATCTCTTATTTTTACATTATCAATACCTTTTTCTATTATACTAGCAAAAAGATCCTTTATGTGTAAAATACCTATTATATTATCAATTTCATCCTCATAAATAGGGATTCTAGAAAAATTCTCTTCTAATATTGTATTGATACAATCTTTTAGATTTTCATTAACATCTAATAAAAAAGTTTCTGTTCTAGGAGTCATAATCATTTTTGCTGTTGTATCATCAAATTCTATGATACCATCAATCATATCTCTTTCAGATTCATTTATCGCACCATTTTCTTCTCCTATTTCTATAAGGCTTCTAATTTCTTCCCTTGATATTTGCTCTTCTACTCCCTCATTCTTAAATCCAAAAATCTTCATTATTAGATTAGTTGAAAAGGATAAAAACCATACAAAGGGTTTTGTAACCTTAGACACAAATAGAATTATTTTTATTGCAAACATTGCTACCTTTTCAGTATTTTGCAATGCTATTCTTTTTGGTACTAACTCTCCTAAAACTAGTGTTAAATAGGAAATTATTAAAGTTGTTACTACTAATGCAATATCATCACTATATGGCACATTAAAATTATTAAGAAGTTCTGCAAAGCCTACTGAAATTGATGTTGCTGCCGATGCTGAAGCAAAGAATCCAGCAAAGGTTATACCTACTTGTATTGTTGATAAAAGTTTATTTGGCTCCTTTAGAATATCTCTTAATAATATTGCTTTTTTATTTCCTTCTTCCGCTAAAATGTTTATTTTAGTTTTATTTAAAGATACTATTGCCATTTCTGCAGATGCAAAAAATGCATTAACCAATATCAATATAAAAATTAAAATAAAACTACTCTCGGGACTACCTTCCATTAACTCATTCTCCTTTTAAATTTATTGCTTATAATTTTATAGTAATTATTATTCTATCATATTTATTTAAATTTTCAATCAAATTTGTCTTTGTTAATAATTATTTAAAAATCCAAAATTTGAAATTTGCTCCATTTTTAATAATTCATCAAAATAAAAAAAGTGCTTTCGCACTTTTTTTATTGCTTCTTAAAGGCTTCTTGAATTGTATGCCATGCAAGCACTGCGCACTTAACTCTAGCAGGCATGTTTGAAATATTTTGAAGCACCATTGCATCTTCTAATTTTTCTAATTCTTCTTCATCTTTAATTTCTCTTTTTATCATTCCAATGAAAGTTTCAACTAAGTTTAATGCTTCTTCCTTACTCTTTCCTTTAAGCAAATCTATCATCATTGAAGTTGAAGCTTGAGAAATTGCACATCCTTGACCTGAAAAAGCAAGATCTTCTATTATATCTCCATTCAATTTAAGTTCAAGAGTTATTTCATCTCCACAGCTTGGATTATGACCTCTTTCACATATATCTGGATTATCAAGTTTTCTTCTATTATGCTTTGAAGCACTTTGCTCCATTATAAGTTGGGTATATATGTCTTGTAAATCCATTGTATTACCTCCATTTTGCGAACATATCGTAAGTTTTCTTAATCGCTTCTATTAACTTATCTATATCTTCCTTAGTATTGTATAAATAAATACTTGCTCTACAAGTAGCATTAATTCCCATATATCTCATTAAAGGCTGAGCACAATGATTTCCTGCTCTAATGCAAACTCCTAGGGAATCGAAAATTGATGCGCAATCATGTGGATGAACTCCATCAATTGCAAAGGATATTACTCCTCCTCTTTTTTCTACTTCCTTTGGACCATATATGGTTACATAAGGTAGTTCTCTAATTTTTTCCATAGCATAGCTCATTAATTCATGTTCTATTTCTTCTATTTTATCCATGCCTACTTCATTTAAATAATCTATAGCCTTAGCCAAACCTACTGCACCTTCAACATTTTGTGTTCCAGCCTCAAACTTATATGGTAATTCATCAAATGTAGCTTCTTGTTCATATACATACTCTACCATATCTCCACCAAAGGTTACAGGAGGCATTTTTTCTAGTAATTCTTTCTTACCATAAAGTACTCCTATTCCCATAGGTCCTAAAAGCTTATGAGCAGAGAAAACTAAGAAGTCTGCATCTAAATCTTGTACATCTACTTTCATATGAGGTACACTTTGAGCTCCATCTACAACAACTACTGCTCCCTTTGAATGAGCATATTTAGCTATTTCCTTAACTGGATTTATTGTACCTAATGCATTTGATACTTGAGTTATTGCTACTAGCTTTGTTTTATCTGTTATTTTAGTCATAATTTCTTCTTCTGTAAGCTCACCATTTTCATTAGTGTACATATATTTTAATAATGCACCCTTAGCTTTTGCTACTTGCTGCCATGGTATAAGATTAGAGTGATGTTCTGCAATGGAAATTACAATTTCGTCCCCTTCATTAATAAAATTTAAGCCATAGGATCTTGCTAAAAGATTAAAGGAGTCTGTTGCATTTCTTGTAAATATTATTTCTTCTTTATATTTTGCATTAATAAAAGCTCTAACCTTTTCTCTTGCTTCATCATAAGCTTCTGTTGCTGCAACACTTAATGCATAAGCTCCTCTATGAGGATTGGCATTTGAATTTTGATAGTACTCTACCATAGCCTCTATAACTGATTGTGGTTTTTGTGTTGTTGCAGCACTATCTAAATATACTATTCTCTTACCATTTACTTCTTTTGTTAAGGTTGGAAAATCTTTTACTATATCTCTATTATTCATTATCCAAACATTCCTTTATAGCCTTAAATATTTCTTCTCTAGAATTTTGATCATCTATCTTATCTATTATAGGATTAAATGCACCTTCAATTATTACCCTTCTAGCTTCGTTATAATCTAACCCTCTAGTCATTAAGTAAAATAGTTTGCTTTCATCAATTTTACCTGAAGCTGCAGCGTGTTCTCCTGAAACATCATCTTCTTCACATAATAGTAAAGGTAATGCTTTTGATCTAACCTTTGGAGATAAAATCATGCAATATTCATCTTCAGCTCCAGTACTTCTTGATGCTCCTCTTTTAAAATCTATTGTTCCTCTGAATATTTTTTGCGCTTCATCTTTTAATGCTCCCTTAGTAGAAATATTTGAACTGCTTCTTCTACCTCTGTGTGTCATAACATAATTAATATCTATAACTTTATCTTTAGCACCTAAATAGATTGAATTTAAAGTTGAAGCTGAGCTTTCTTCTTTTAAATCTCCATGATAGTTAGTTATACTATATTTTCCACCTAGCTCTGCTGCTATAAAATCAACGCTGCCATTGTAGCTTACATCTGATACATTTGAATCTAAGTGCATTGTATTATTGTTTAATAAGTTTATCTTTGTTAATTTTAACTTGCTGTCATCTTTACTAAATACTTTTAAAATACCATTGTGATATCCTTCAGAAGCGTCCAAAGAATTGTATTTTATAATAATATTTGCTTCAGATTGTTCTTCACAAACTATTATTATATTATCTACTAAGGTATTATTGTTTTTATCCATATTGAACTCTATTATAATAGGTTCTTCTATTTTTGCTTTTCTTGCTATATTTATAATATAACCTTGGTTAAAGTCCTTTTCACCTTGATTAATTAATTCTTCTGATACACCGTAAGTAAAGTTTTTATTAAAAGGAAGTACTTTGTCCCTATCTATCTTTTCAATTATTACTCCATTATTTTCATTAGCAGTTATTTTTACATTTTCAAAAGTACCTATAGCTGGAGCCTTATACTCTAATGTTACATCATTAACCTTTAGCCAACTTTTTGTTCTTACAGGAGTCTTATTTAAATTACTAAAATTAATTTCATTAACCATTATCCTATGCTCCCTTCTAGTTCAAGCTTAATTAAATTGTTCATTTCAACTGCATATTCAAGAGGTAATTCCTTTGATATTGGTTCAACGAAACCTCTAACTATCATTGATTTTGCTTCATCTTCGCTTATACCTCTGCTCATTAGGTAGAATATAGCTTCATCGCTTATCTTACCTATTTTTGCTTCATGTCCGATTTCTACATCATCTACTGCTAAATCAATTACTGGAATTGTATCTGATTTTGAAAGATTGTCTAGCATTAGAGATTCACAGGATACAGTTGATTTTGAATTATGAGCATTTGCATTAACTTTAACAACTCCCCTGTAAGTTGCAGTTCCGCCGTTTTTTGATATTGATTTTGAGTTAATTGTTGAACTTGTATTTGGAGCAGCATGAACAACCTTTGCTCCAGTGTCTAGGTTTTGACCTTTACCAGCAAAGGATACTCCAGTAAATTCTGCAGTTGCTCCTTCTCCCTTTAAAACACTCATTGGGTATAGCATAGAAATATGTGATCCAAAGGATCCTGATACCCATTCTATTCTTCCGTTCTTTTCAACAATTGCTCTCTTTGTATTAAGGTTTAACATATTTTTAGACCAGTTTTCTATTGTACTGTATCTTAAAGTTGCTCCTTCTTTAACAAATAACTCAACACAACCTGCATGAAGGTTTGTTACATTGTATTTAGGTGCTGAACATCCTTCTATGAAGTGAAGCTTAGCTCCTTCTTCTACAATAATTAATGTATGTTCAAATTGACCTGCTCCAGGTGAATTTAATCTAAAGTATGATTGTAGCGGAATATCTACATTTACTCCCTTTGGTACATATACAAAGGATCCACCTGACCATACAGCCCCATGTAAGGCTGCAAATTTATGCTCTCTTGGAGATACGCATTTCATAAAGTATTCCTTAACAATATCTCCATATTCTCTTATAGCTGTCTCCATATCAGTGTAAACAACACCCTGTTTTACTAAATCTTCTTTTATACTATGGTAAACAACTTCTGAATCGTACTGAGCTCCAACACCTGCTAGGGATGTCTTTTCTGCTTCTGGTATTCCTAGAAGATCAAAAGTCTTTTTAATATCTTCAGGAACTTCATCCCAGCTTTCAGCCATTTTAGATTTTGGTCTAACATATGTAACGATATTATCCATATCTAATTCATCTAAAGATGGTCCCCAAGTTGGTAAACTAATTTCATTATATATATCTAAAGATTTTAATCTAAATTCAGTCATCCATTCTGGTTCATTTTTTTCTTTTGAAATAGTTGTAACTATTTCTTTTGTAAGACCTTTATCAGTTTTAAATTCAAATCTATCTTCATTCTTAACGTCATAGATTCCTCTATCCATTTCATCTATGACAGTTTTCTTTCTATTTTCCACAGGCTCACCTCCAAACTAAATTGCTGCCTTCTTAAATGCTTCATATCCATCTTGTTCAATTTGTTCAGCAAGGCTTGCGTCTCCAGTTTTAACAATTCTTCCATCAACTAAAACATGAACGTAATCAGCTTTTAAGTTTTCTAATATCTTTGTATTGTGAGTAATTATTAATACTGCATTATTTTCATTTGAGTACATTTTAATACCTTGAGAAACAATTCTTATAGCATCTACGTCTAGTCCAGAATCTGTTTCATCTAGTATCGCTAGTTTAGGGTTTAACATAAGCATTTGAAGAATTTCGTTTTTCTTCTTTTCTCCTCCTGAGAAACCTACATTTAAATATCTCTTTGCATATTCTGGTTTCATTTTTAATTCTTTCATATTATTCTTTAAGTCTTTATCAAACTTTAAGAACTTGATTAATTGACCATCTATAGCAATTTTAGAACTTCTTATAAAGTTCTCAACAGTTATGCCAGGTACTTCTTCTGGATGTTGGAAAGATAAGAATAAGCCCTTTCTTGCTCTTTCATCTGTTTTTAATTCTGATATATCTTCACCTTCGAAAACTACTTCTCCAGATATTACCTTATATTTTGGATGAGCCATTAATGTGTTAGCTAGAGTTGATTTACCTGCTCCATTAGGACCCATTATTACATGAATTTCACCTTTTTTTATTTGTAAGTCTAATCCCTTTAGGATTTCTTTTCCTTCAACCTCTGTTCTTAACCCACTTATATTTAATAATACTTCGCTCATTTTTACATCTCCTTGTTTATATAATCCATACAATTTCACTCTGATTTAATTATATCATACTAAATAACTCGTATTTAATCAAATATATTTTTTATAAATATAGGCTGTATGTATTTATTTTCACATAGTAGCTTTTAATAGCTATTTATTTCTTATGAAAATGATAGGATTTTACATATTTACGAGTAATCCTATCAATTATTGTGTAATGTAGAATTTTCAAGGTTCATTCTACATTACTATCTTAGTTCTTTAGAAAGAATGTATCTCCTTAACCCTCCGTATTTTAGCTTATCTTTTTTTATTTTATAACCTGAATTTAAAAATGTGTTTAGACTATATTTATTATAAGGTGATACTGTTGCTGCAAGAAGCTCCATTCCATCTTCTCTTGCAATTTCCTCTATTCTCTCGCATATTATCCTCTGTAATCTGTTACCCCTATACTCTTCCTTAACAACTGTTGTCTCAATTTGGGCAGTTTTTAAAAGTATTTCTCCTTCTAAGGCTAAATCATAAGCATAATTTTCCTTATCATATCCCTTTTTTAAATAAACCCCCATCGCTATTAAATTATCTTCTTCATCTAAACACCCTATTACTTTTCCCCTTTCAAAGGATTTTATAAATTCCTCCCTATCTGTCTTTGCAAATAACTGCTTATCTTCTAATCCCTTATATATTTCTTCCTGCAGTTCCATAATTTTATCTAAATATGATAGATCCAATTCCTTAAAAAAAGCATCTATAATTTTACCACTTCTATTTTTAATTCTTAATTTAGTCATAATACATCACCCCTTTAATTCAGTGTGGAGTTTTGAGTTTGGAGTGGGGAGTGTGGAATTCAGTGTGGAGTTTTGAGTTTGGAGTGCTGAGTGGGGAGTTGTTTGGGCTGGACAAGCTAACTGATAACTACTAACTCAAAACCCAACTCCAAACTCCTAACTTCTAACTTCTAACTACTAACTCCACACTCCTAACTACTAACTCCACACTCCTAACTCCTAACCCCTAACTCCACACTTCTAACTACTAACTCCTAACTCCTAACTCCTAACTCCTAACCCCTAACTCCTAACTGTTTCTAACTATTTATAAAGTTGCTTATTGCAAGGTATGCCTTAACATCAATCTTCTGTCCTGATTTTAATATTTCTCTTCCCTCTTCCTTAGTAATTAATTTTACTTCTATTTCTTCATCTGCTTCTAAATTTTCCAAGGATACTTTTCCTTTGCAATTACAGCTAACCAAAGCAAAAGACTCATCTGTCATTCCCACTGAAGCATAGGTTTTTTCAATTGTCTTATTATAATCTATGTTAACTAAATCTAATCCAGTTTCTTCTTTTAATTCTCTTTTAACTGCTTCCTCAAAAGTTTCATTTCCATCAATTAAACCTGCTGGAAGCTCTATAACAAAATCATTAAGAGGAACTCTAAATTGCTTTATTATTACTAACTTATTTTCTTCTATATGTCTAGGAATTATTACAACCGCATCTATTTTATCTTTTTTCCCTTGAAAGAATTTATCATCTATCTCTTGTTTATTTTTTCTAGAAGCTATTGTCCACTTCTTATTTTCTCCAAGCTTATTAATATACTCTGCTTCATATAAGTTTAAAAATTTAGTTTGAGCTAGAGTATTGATTTTAGTTATTTTTCCCATAAAATCACTCCAATGTCTACTATTTTATTCAATTTTTATTATACAATATATTATTGTAATAAGCTTCTAAAATATGTATAATATTTCTAATAAAAATAAAAGGATGTGAAACTTTGAAAGAAATAGACGAAAAATTTAAGAAAAATTTATTATTAGGAACATTATTGATATCAATATATTTTATATTTTCAAACTTAGGTTATTTTTTAAAAGGCTTTAATGTTTTTATACAAATAATCAATCCATTTTTAGTTGGTTTTGCAATTGCCTTTGTATTAAATATCCCTATGAATTTTTTTGAACTAAATGTTTTTTCTTTTTTAGATACCAAAAAATATATTAAATATAGAAACTTCAAAAGACCATTGTCAATATTAGCTACTTTTCTAACAGTAATAGGTCTAATTACTGCACTAGCATTATTTGTTATTCCACAATTAACTTCTAGTGTTTCCACATTACTTAAAACTATTCCTGGACACATGAGTTCTTTTGAAAGACTAATTTCTCAATATATAAATGATACTGAAATTTCTAAAGAAGTTTTACAAAAAGTTTCTTCAACAATTATGGCTGCATGGAAAGACTTATTCACTGTTGGCGGAGAAATTATTTCTAATTCTTTATCTAGTATTTTAAATACCACAATGAACATAACTAGCGGCTTAATAAATTTTATTTTATCAGTAATTCTTTCAATTTATATGTTATCTAGCAAAGAAACATTAATTCATCAACTAAGGAAAATAATTTATGCCTTTTTACCTAAAAAAGCTGCTGATAAACTTATTTATATAGGGAATTTAAGTAATATTACCTTTTCAAAATTTATTTCTGGCCAATGCGTAGAAGCTGTTATTTTAGGTACTTTATGTTTTATTGGAATGCTAATATTAAGAATGCCTTATGCATTATTAATAAGTGTATTGATTGCTGTTACAGCTTTAATACCGGTATTTGGGGCCTTCATTGGAACAATACCTGCTGTTTTCTTAATTCTTTTAATAAGTCCTATAAAAGCCTTATGGTTTATTATCTTTATACTATTTCTTCAACAATTTGAGGGAAATATCATCTATCCTAAAGTAGTTGGAAACTCTGTTGGTCTTTCAGCCCTATGGGTTATGATGGCCATGTTAGTTGGAGGAAGCACCTTAGGAATATTAGGAATGCTTATTGGTATTCCAATCTTTAGCGTTTTATATCAGCTATTAAAAGAAAAGACCAATAAGAAACTAAAAATGAAAGAAATTGAAATTGAATAAGAAAAAAAGGCTAATCCTCTTGGATTAGCCTTTTTAATATATTTGTATCTCAATACTCTTAATTCCCCTTAGTTATCCTATCTAATATCGCCTCACAAAGCCTATGAGTTTCTAAAGCATCTTCTAGACTTATTGATGGCTCCCTGTTTTCTTTTACTGAATTAATAAATTCATCAATAATTGGCTCAAAACCTCTTCTATATAAAATTCTATCCCAATCATTAAATTCTTTTATTTCCTTTTTATTATTCTTGTATATTTTAGAAGTCATTAAATTTTCAACGATTACTTTAGTTCCAGAGGAAATATATTCCACATTTTCTTCATTGTAACCGCTATCTCTATTCATCATAGCAATAGCAGTAGAATTATTTGTCTTTAGAGTAACAACTATATTATATAACAAATTATCCTTCATTAAGAAATTTAGCTCAAAATCTTCTATTTTATCTCTTAGTAAAAATCTTGTAGTATCAAGAACATGTATAAAGTCATCTAAAATAATAATTTTAGCTTCTTTAGGACTAAATACTCTGTTTTTTTCTACTTTAATAGTGGTTGGAATATCCTGTTCTATAAGATTTTTATACATTGGAGCAAACCTTCTATTAAAGCCCACCATTAATATTTTATTTTTCTCTTTTGCTAGATTATAAGCTCTTACACTTTCCTCATAAGAATAACTAATAGGCTTATCAACATAAACATTAATTCCAGCCTTCAATAACTTTTCTATTATTGAAAAATGACTTTCTGTAGAGCTATGCACAAAAGCAGCATCTATATCCTTGTCTAAAAGCTCATCTACATTTGTATAAGCTTCATTTATTCTATATTTTTTGGCTAATTTATCTAGTTTTTCCTTGTTTCTTGTGCAAAAGACAAGCTCAATATCTTCTTTTGATGTAATATATGGAAGATATGCTTTAGTACATATATTTCCAAGTCCAATAATTGCAATTCTCATAAAATCCACCTCACACCCTTATTTACATAAGGCTATCAAATTTTTCGCTATTTTCTTTTATAACTTCTATAAAGGCATTACTTAATTCTGGATCAAACTGTGCACCTGAACATCTTTTTAATTCTTCAATTGCCTCTTCATAAGTTTTTCTCTTATTATATGGTCTATTTGATGTCATTGCATCAAAACTATCAACAATGCATAAAATTCTTGCTAAAAACGGTATTTCCTCTCCTTTTAATCCATAAGGATAACCTTTTCCATCGTATCTTTCATGATGATGAAGTATTATTGGCATCGCTCCTGATAGACTATCTATAGTCTTTATTATTTCAACTCCATTTTCAGGATGCTGCTTAAGCATTTCCCACTCTTCATTTGTTAAAGGCATCTTCTTCATAAGAACTTCCTTAGGGATATTAATTTTACCAATATCATGCATATATGCACCATAAATTAAGTTTTCTTTATCTTTTTTACTTAAATTTAATTTATTAGCCATTAAACGACTGTATAAAACAACCCTTTCTGAATGACCATATGTATATCTATCTTTAGCATTAATCACGCTAATCAAGGTTTTTACTGAAGATACTAACTCTATGTCTTTATCTTCTATGTCCTTTTCTAATTCTTCTAATATAGATTTATATCTTTCAACTCTGTTCTTATTAAAGAATTTCGCCCTATATAAAGCATCATCAGCACTCTTTAATAATTGCACTTCATCTTTAGCCCTATCAGGGAAAACAGAAACTCCTGCAGAAATTGTTAATACTTTATTAGGTTGATTTTCCTCACCATAGAAGCTTTCTTTTTCAACTGTTTCTCTTATTTTATTTGCTATTTTTATAGCGTCCTCTTCATTAGTTTCTGGTAAAATTATAGCAAACTCTTCTCCTCCATATCTAGCAGCAAAATCATCATCCCTAATATTTGCTTTTACAATTTCTCCAATGGTTTTTAAAACTTCGTCACCCTTTTGATGGCCATTTAAGTCATTATAATGTTTAAAATAGTCTATATCAAAAAAAATCATTGAAACTGGCTTTTTAGTTTTTTTTGATAATAATATTGTCTTCTTTAATTTTTCCTGAAAAGATCTATGATTATACAAACCAGTTAAAGCATCTAAATTAATTAATTCTTCTAATTGTTTAATATGTTCTCCTTCTACTTTTACATAAAAACCCAAAATCCAGGCAGTTAACAAAAATATTCCGGATAAAATTATATCATTTTGAAAGTATGTATTTACTTCCTGATTCGATCCAGAAATTAAATCAAGAAATAATATTAAACATGAACTTATACTTGCTATAGTCAATCCTGTTTTTAAACCTTCTTCAATTGTTACACTACATATTATAAATAAAAATAATATTTTATATGGACTTTGGTATCCACCAGTTACGTTAATTGCATAAAAGAATATAGCTATAAAAATTACGTTTTCAATCCAATTACCATATTTTAAATCTCTTTTACTGAATTTTTTAATTGAAAATGTCCATAAAAAATAAATAAGAAATAAGCCTAATCCCGTAACATAAATTAAAATTGAAGTAGTTTGAGTATAAAACAAGCCTAAATTCACATTTTTGCCATCAAAAATATACCAAAAAAATATAATGCTCGTTAGCATTAAAGAAGATAGTTTAACTATTGATACTATATTATTTATTTGAATTATTCTATTATCTTTAATCATTTTCATACAATCACCTATTTATTAAACAGAAAGATCGGTTACCCGATCTTCCTCTTTAATTTTATTCGTCTCTTAAGCACTTTGGTTCCTCAGGTTGGTATCCATACCAATAGCATGCAGAAGTTGCAACTGTTGAAGCAATAAGTGTTGCTAATGCTGCTACTGCCATTAGTACCTTATTATTAATTTTTCTCATATTGCTTTCTCCCCTTTCTAAAAAGAATAAATATAAAAAAGGAATCCATTAACTTAAATACTATATGACCTAATTTTGTAAGAGTAAAACTCTGCCATAAAGTTCCTATAGCAATACATAAACTATATACTAAGAAACTTAAATTATTTAGTTTTACACCAAGAAAAATATTTAAAGTAATTATAATCATATAAATTATTAAAGTAATTAAGGATCCCTTCTTTAACCTTTTAATCTTCTTTTCTGATCTTATGGGCTTATTTGGACTATCAACAGGGGCTAATTTATAATTTAAATAAATTGAAACTATGAATATCAAAATACTGATTATTATTGTATAAGTTATATTTATATTGCAAGAATCTAAAATAATCGCTGGAATAACGGTTCCTACAACTCCAATACTAGCACAGGACAATTCTGTACTTGCATGAGCTCCCCCTGAAGACCTTCTTAAAATACTAACTGTAAAACTTATTATCAAAGCTTCTAATAAAACCCCAAATGCAGCCCCAAATATTATAACAAGTATTACTGATAGAAGTGCATGAAAAAAAGCATGCAAACCATATTCTACAACTTCATATTTTTCTTGATTAAATTTAAGTTCTTCGGATAAATTTTTAGCTAAATTACTTGAAATCCCTTTCAAATTAAACATTTCTAGCATCAACCTTCTTATTATAAAAATAAAATAGTAATATAATAGTTATTGTAATTATTAATGATGGTATCCCTATTAAACATTTAGATACTGGATCTACAAATACTTTATCTATATCTAAGTTAGGAATAAATTTAATAAGAAGCATATTAACTGCTTCAGATAAATATTGAAGAATAAAAGTAATAATTGTTGACTTTGCAGCTTCAGCTAAATTAATTTTGTTATAATTTATTGATAATAACATTATAAACAAAATCGATAGAACAGTATGAGCTCCAAAAACTATAGGCAAAAGCCTAATAATATATATAAATACTGCTGTTATTAAAGCTGAAATTACATATCTTTTTTTATCTAATTTAGTACCTGAAAAAACATATACAGCTAAAATATAGATAAATCCTTCCGGTAAGCCTCTTAATAAAAACTCAATTGGTTGTATCTGTAACATATTAATCCTCCTAAACATCTTAATTAGATTAAATTCTAATTAAATTTTCTTTTGTATTAATTTCTTTTATTACACTATAAATAATTATAAAAACATATGCTCTTATAAAAATATCACCTAAGCTAAGTACAGTATACCCCATATCAAATATATCTGTTAAAAACTTCAGCTTAGTGGATTCATTCCCTAAAATATGTATATTATCTACCTTTCCAAAGGCATCTAAATCTGCATAACCTGTTATACGTGAGAGAGTTGGAAATACAGGCATAAATCCATTATTAGCTTTTATGGCTATATCATTTAAAAATCCTCCAATAAATATAAAAGCTGCACCTATTATAGCTTGTACATACTTTTCATAATAAAATATTAATGGTAAATAAGAACACAAATAAATAATTTTTAATATGTTAACATATTTAATCATGAAATAATTGCCCATAAAAATATTGATTTGAGCAAATAAATATATTATTTCTAAGGCTAATACAGGATAGATTGTCCAATTTTTAAAAATTCCTTTTATTTTATATCCTTTAATTTTAGAAAAAATTAAAGAAATAACTATTGTTTCTAACATATATTCACCTTTTCAAAATATTCGAAATATTTTTCCAAATTCTCACTGTTACATTATACCATTATAGAGTAATATTTTCCATATAATTTTGAAATTTATATTATATTTTTTTTAATTATATTAAAAATTTTATCTAATTTTGCAAAAAAATGACTGTATCTAAAATAATTTTTAGGATACAGTCATTTAATATTAATTTTTTAATTATTTGTCACCATATATATTTAAAGAAAATCCTTTATTTAAAGCTTCTTTTGCATATTCCTTTGCTCCAAATAAGGATAAATCTCTATAATTTCCACATTGAATTTCATTGGCTGCTGGAATTTCTGTAGCTTCTAGTACTTTTTTTAGTGCTTCTTCAAGAGCTTTCTTTATTTCTAAAGCTTCTCTATCTCCCCATATACTTAAATAAAACCCTGTTCTACAACCCATTGGAGATAAGTCTATAATTCCAGTTAAACTTTCCCTTAAAAAATTAGCTAATAGATGCTCTAATCCATGCATTGCCGCAGTTCCGAAAGCTTCTTTATTAGGTTGTAAAAATCTAATATCAAACTTAGTAACTTTGTCCCCTTTTTCTCCACTTAATACACAGCACTTTCTTATATATGGTGCCTTAACAATTCTATGATCTAATTCAAAACTTTCTACCTTTTCCATATCTTATCCCCCTTAAATATTAATAATTCAACTTACTAAATTACAAAACACTCTTAATTTTCATCCCTGCTAAAAATCTAACTTCATTCTACTCTGCATATTATATATGTGTATTAATTTTTTACTAATAACAATATAATTGATATTAAACTAAAAGCTAAACTAACTGCATTTATGTACATTACTACTTGTTTTGGTGAAAATCCTTTTGCTTGTAATCTAAAATGTATCTGACTTCTATCTGCTTGATATACTGGTTTTCCATCAATAAATCTCTTTATTATTACAAATAAGTTATCAAATATTGGTACTGCCAAAGCTAATATTGGTATAAAAATACTCATTAAAGTAGCTTGTTTAAAAGCTCCATCTAAAGCAATTATACTTAAAATAAAGCCAAGAAAATTTGCTCCTGAATCTCCCATAAATACCTTTGCAGGATACTTATTATATATTAAAAAGCCTATAGTTATTGCTACTACTATTATCGAAACTAATATTGACTCATCCTGCTTTAATATTATTGCTGCTCCTAAAAAAGTAATAGAAGATATGCAAGACAAGCCACCAGCTAAGCCATCCATTCCATCACACCAATTAATAACAGTTGTAACACCAAATATCCAAGTAATTGTTAATATCAATTGTATTATTGATGATAATTCTATATATATTCCTGTTAAGGGATTTGTAAAACCCCTGAATATTATTCCTGTTTTATAAATAATAAAAGCAGAAAAAAGCTGAATTAATAATCTTGGATATATAGGAAATTCCTTTCCCTTAGTTTTATAAAAATCATCTATTAAGCCAATAGCTATTATTAATGTTGAAGCAAAAAAAATAGACATCTTTTCATGAATACTAGAATAATCATTAAAAATAAAAAAACTAATAAAAAAAGCTATATACATAGCCAATCCACCTGTAAGAGGTGTTTCTTTACTATGCTTCTTTCTTTTAGTAGGCTTATCTGTAAAACGAATTTTAAAAGCAATTTTAATTAAAACCGGAGTTAATAAAAATACAATTAAAAATGCTAATATGAAGGCCAAAATATATTGCATATTATTCTCCTTAAATTTAAAATGTTAATGTTGTATTGAAACTTTCTTCCATATTACAAAATAGCTTCAAATTTTTTCTAATGCAAATAATTTATTATTTATTATACTATTATTATAATAAATTATCAATTAATAAAGATTATATAATTATTAACAAGGGAGTATTTATATGAGTATTTTAACCTTTTTCTTAACAGGCATTGGTCTGTCAATGGATGCCTTTGCTATATCATTAACTAAAGGCTTTTGCATAAGGAAGGATATTATTAAAAAATCACTTATAATATCCTTATTTTTTGGCTTATTCCAAGGGATAATGCCCCTGCTGGGATGGCTTTCTGGTATTTATTTTGAAAGTTATATTAAATCTATAGATCATTGGATAGCTTTTCTCCTATTAGGCTATTTAGGTGCTAAAATGATTTATGAAAGTGTTAAAAATAAAGATGAGGAAGATTTAGAATGTTCCTTAGAGGATGATAGTTTAAAGCTTAAGGAATTATTTATTCTTGCAATAGCAACTAGCATTGACGCTTTAGCCGTTGGCATTAGCTTTGCCTTTTTAAATGTAAACATAATCCAAGCATCAATAATAATATCAATTACAACTTTTATTATATGCTTCTGTGGAGTTTCCTTTGGAAAAGTAATAGGTAAGTATATACAAAAATATTCCGAAATATTAGGGGGGATTATTCTAATAGGAATTGGAATAAAAATATTAATAGAACACCTTTTTATCAGTTAACAATTAATAAAGATTGCGAAACAATCTTTATTAGTGTGCAGTGTACAGTTTACAGTGTACAGTTGAGGAAATAATTCAGCTTAAGCTGAATTATAATATTTATAATCTCTAAAAGAGCTTATAGAAATATAATTTTAGAAACTACGCAGTAGTTTCTTCCTTAACTGCTAACTGCACATTATAAACTGTAAACTAAAAGATTGCTTCGCAATATTTTATAAGTATTCATCTGTAATTACCAGTCCTCCATGACTATATTTTGCAATTTCTTTCTTTGTTAACTTTTCACCTGCTAGAAGCCTAGGTAATAATACATCAAAGGTTGTTGATTTTGAAAAAATAACTCCTCCTGGTAAACCTAAAATAGGAAGCTCTCCTTTATAAGAAACTAAGAACATTGCTCCAGGAAAAATTGGTGTTCCATAAGATACAATTTCTCCTGTAACTTCTTCAATTGCCTTTGGAGTAATATCATCTGCATCAACAGACATTCCTCCTGTACAAAGTATAAGTTCCGCTCCTTTATTAATCCATTCAATTACAGCCTCTTTTATTTTCTCCTTATCATCCGGTAAAATACTTTGTCCTATTATTTCGCAATTGTATTTTTCTATTTTCTTGCTAATTGCAGTTTTAGATGCATCTTTTATTCTTCCATAATAAATTTCGCTGCCAGTCGTTACAATAGCAATCCTCTTAGGTATTATTGGAATAATTTTAATTATTTTTTCTTTTAATAATTTCCCTGCCTCAATTAATTTATCTTTTTTTATTGCTAAAGGAATAACTTTTGTAGCAGCTATTTTGTCTCCCTTTTTTACAACAGTATTATTTCTTATGGTTGATAAAACTATTTCTTCTATAGAATTTAATTCTATCAACTTTTCTACATCTATCTTCAACAGACCATCAATCTTTGCAAATATTTCTATCTTTCCTTCCTTTGCTTCAGCTGCTACAGTTCCTTCACCACAAGTCATATTGAAAAGCTCCTCCGCTGCCTCATTTTCATGTATAAGTTCCTCATTATCATCCCAAATATAAATATGATCCTTCCCTAAGGAAAGTAATTCTTCTATATCTTCTTCCCTAATTATATGTCCTTTTTTAAAGGCAACTCCCTTAAATTCTCCTGGTACTATTTTAGTTATATCATGACAAAGGGCAACACCTACAGCATCTCTAACATTAATTATTTTCATACTATCAATCCTCTGCTTTTAATAAATTTATTTCTTAATATTATATATAATTTTCAAACTATTTCAATCCAACTTCTATATCATTTATATTAATATACATTTACCATTCTTAGTTAATCCTTTATAAAAATATATCTTAAAGATTAGCTAAATCCAAAATATATTTTATTTAGACTTTTCTATACTTTCACTATTATTTAATTCTTTAATCTCATTTTCTATATTAAAATTAATGAACATCAGCTCAATTTCTAAATCTTTTAATATTTTAAGAATATCTAAATTAATTTCTTGTTTAAGTTTTTCATATTTGTAATAATTCATTTCTGTTGTATAAAAAAAAATGAATATTCCATATCCATATATTGAAAATTCATTGAAACTCACAATTATCATTTCCTTATCAATTTTTTCCTTAAGATTTAAATATTCTTCAACTGCATTTACTGCTTTTTCTATTTTTTCAACTTCAATATTTGGTCTTATTATAAACTTATAACTAATCTTCATTACTTTTCTTTGAGAAAAATTAAATATATTATCATTAGCAAGCTTTGAATTAGGTACTGTAGCTATTGCCTTTGAAAAAGTTCTAATCTTAGTACTTCTAAAGGTTATTTCTTCTACTATTCCTTCAACTTCTTCTGTTTTAATCCAATCTCCTATAGCAAAAGGTCTATCTAAAGCAATAATCACTCCACCAAAAAGATTTGAAAAAGTATCTTGAGCCATTAAGGCAAAGGCTACCCCACTTATCCCAAGACCAGTAATAAAACCTGAAAATCCAAATTCCTTTGCAATACAGCTAACACCTACAATAATAATTATTAATCTTATTACTATAGATAGAAAGGGAAAAGCCATTGTATTATTTGCATTATTCTTCCCCATATTTTTATATAATAAGGAATTCTCTAAAGTTAAATTATATAAAAAGCAGCATACAACTATGACTATTATCATCTTTCCTAGTCTATCTAAGGAAACCTTAGCAATATCTATCTTCTCATATTCTATTATATGTAAAGATATATGAGCAGCCTTTAAAAATATAAATAATTTTAATGGTTTTTCTAAAGCTTTAACTACACTATCATCAGCAAAATTTTTTGTTTTTTCTGCAAATTTAATTATGTATCTAAAAATATTTGTAATAATATATTTATTAGTTAATGAAGCAAGAAAAATAATAGTTATTGATAACATATGTCTGCTGATACTAATTCTAGACATTTGAATAAATATTCTCTCTAATTCTTCCATATTACACCTGCTTTCAATTAACACTTAACTATGAACTATTATATTTTTTCTCTTTTAATTTTTATTATTCAATTCTAAACAATGAAGAAAATATAAGATAACTTAAATTTATTTAGAAAAATAGGGATAGCATTGCTATCCCTATTTCTATAGTTTTACTGTAAACTTACTGTAATTACTTTAATTCAAAGGAATTACAGTCTGTGCATTCTGGAGTAGTTGCACGGTTTTCATGTTTTCCAATTTGAATACCATCTAAACTACAGTAATTGTCTGATTGTG
Source organism: Clostridium isatidis (assembly GCF_002285495.1). NCBI lineage: Bacteria > Bacillati > Bacillota > Clostridia > Eubacteriales > Clostridiaceae > Clostridium > Clostridium isatidis. Next base: position 1,775,630 of record NZ_CP016786.1, read on the forward strand.
CATGATATTTACATTCACTTACTGTACATTTAATACTTGGATTCTTATGCATCACTAATCACCACCTTACAAAATTATTATTTGCGTTTTTATATTAAGTATTCACTGATAATATTTCCTATAATGGTGATATAAATGCATTCTTTTAATAATCTTTTATTTTTAATTTAACTTTAAAGTTTGGCTATATTAAAATTCCTTAGCTAATGTCTTAGCCTTATCAATTGCTTCATTTAGTATCGAATTTACATCTAATCCTTGTACATCTAATTTTTCAGCAGCAATTGATTTTATATCTTTAACACCAAAGAAAGTTAAAATTGTTCTTAAATATCTTTCTCCCATTTCAAAAGCAGCTCCTTGAGGACTTGAATAATCTCCACCTCTTCCTGCAACTATAAGAGCTTTTTCAGCCTTACATAATCCCACTGGACCATTTTCTGTATATTTAAATGTAATTCCACTTACACATACATAATCAAAATAAGCCTTAACTATTGCAGGATTTCCTAAATTCCACATAGGTGCAGCTATAATAATCTTATCAGCTTCTACCATTTGATAAGCATATTTTAAAATTGGATGATTTCTGCTTTCTTCTGTTTTAGGTCCAAATATTGATCCTAAATCTTGTGGTCTTAAAAAATCAATATTTTCCTTATATAAATCTAATACTGTTACTTCATCTTGAGGATTTAATTTTTTATATTCCTCAATAAAAGTATCAGAAATTTTAAAGGTTCTTGATTCTCCTTCTGACTTTATGTTTGCTTTTATATATAATACTTTACTCATTTTTACCCTCCAATTAATTAATAATCTTGATTTCTTATTTAATAATAATAAATATTAATTGATTTTTATTATCAATATCTTTTAATAAAAGAATACACTATATAACTTATTTTTACAAGTATTAATTTTTTTATACACAACTAATAAAGATTGCGAAACAATCTTTTAGTTTACAGTTTATAATGTGTAGTTAGCAGTTAAGGAAGAAACTACTGCGTAGTTTCTAAAATTATATTTCTATAAGCTCTTTTAGAGATTATAAATAATTATAATTCAGCTTAAGCTGAATTATTTCCTCAACTGTACACTGTAAACTGCACACTGCACACTAATAAAGATTGCTTCGCAATCTTTATTAATTCTTCCTAAATTGTCTATTAGTTTCTGTCAATTATCCATTAAAAAAAGTCTTTAGCTATTAACTGCCAAAGACTTTTTTTCTTAATTCTATTCCTGTTTTTGTCACTGCAACTCCGCCTTCTCCTGTTTCTCTTAAGGATGCAGGAAGATTTCTTCCAACCTTATACATTGCTGCAACCGCATCATCAAAAGGGATTTTTGATTCAACTCCTGCCATAACTAAATCAGCTATACAAAGAGCATTTATTGCACCGCCTACATTTCTTTTTGCACAAGGAACTTCTACCAAACCTGCCACAGGGTCACATACTAAGCCTAAAATATTTTTAAATACAATTGCTCCTGCATCTAAGGACATTTTAGGACTTCCTCCCATCATTTCTACAATGGCTGCTGATGCCATTGCAGCTGCAGAACCACATTCTGCCTGACAACCACCCTCGGCTCCTGCAAAGGTTGCATTTCTTCCTATTATCATTCCAACTGCTGCTGCTGCAAATAAAGCCTTTATAAGCTCCTCATCACTTTTAGAAAATTTTTCTCCTGCAGTTAGTATAGCTGCTGGTAATATTCCACAAGAACCAGCTGTAGGACAAGCCACTATTTTTCCCATAGAAGCATTTACTTCAGAAGATGATAGAGCCATTGCCATAGCAAGAAGCATAGTATCACCAGTTAAAGATTTTCCACTATCTAAGTACTTCTGTATTTTATAAGCATCTCCACCTATTAAGCCGCTTACAGAATAAACTTCTCTTTCTCTGGCTTCCTTGGCACTATTTTTCATAACATCTAGTACTCTCTTCATTTTTAAAATAACTTCTTCCCTGGATAAATCATTATCTTCCATTTCCCTTAAAATTGCATATTCACTTAAGGAAATTGAATTTTCCTTACATATTCTTATTAGTTCTTCACCAGACTTTGCTATATCCATACCTTATTCGCCATCCTCTACCTTTTCTATTAGTATAACCTTCTCTATTCCTTCTACATTTTTTATTTTATCAATTAAAGCCTTATCTACCTTGCTATCTAATTCAAAGCTCATAGTAGCAATTTTACCTTTTTGCTTTCTTTCTAAATTCATAAAAGCTATATTAATTGCACTTGAATATAATATGTTAGTTACCTTTGCTACTGTACCTGGAATATCTCTATGAGTAGTTATAATAGTATCATAAGTGCCAGTAAAATGAACTTTGCTTCCGTTAATTTCAACTATTTCAATATTTCCTCCACCAATTGAACTTCCTACTATTTCACAAATGTTATTATTAGTACATTTTATTAAAAACTTAACTGTATTTGGATGATAATCTCCCAAATCCTCTTCCTTAAAGATAATATTTACTCCCTTTTCCTTGGCAATTTTCAACGAATCTCTTAATCTGTCATCAGAAGGATTCATCCCTAATATTCCTGCAGCCAAAGCTCTATCTGTTCCATGACCTTTATAGGTTTTAGCAAAAGAACCATGTAATAAAAAAGTTACTTCCTTTACTTCACAGCCCGCAATCGCCCTAGCAACCTTTGCTAATCTAGCAGCCCCTGCAGTATGTGAAGAAGATGGACCAACCATTATAGGACCTATAATATCAAAAACTCCTAATCCAGACATATTTTATTTCCTTTCTTTAATCCTCATTTCTATTTTTAAGCCACTAGGGACAATATTGCAATAAATTATCTTTTCTTAAAAATTTTATAACTAAAAACTATTTAAAAGTATTATATATTATTTTTCTAAAACTAGTTAGATATATACACAAAAAATAATAAATTAAAAATATTATTTCTCTTTAGAAAAAAGCTTTACTAAACTTGTATTATATATTTTTATTAAGTATGGATTATCTTTAAATAATAAATATAATTTTTTTCTATCTTTTTCAAAGCCAATTGTATATATTTTATTATTATTTTCTCTTAAATTAATTTTATCAATTTCACTCATTTTATATTTTATTGTATTATTCCTTTTTATTATTTCAAACTGATATTTATCTATATTAAATACTATATTAGTATAATAATAACTACTACAAATAAATAATGTTATTACTAAAACTAAAAATAAGATTTGAATTAATGACTTCCTCCAATTAGTCAAAATAGGATTAATCAAAAGGAAATAAATTAAAAAATTATCTATAATTCTTTTTCTAAATCTTCCCTTGTATATAAATTCTTCATCATTAGCTATAATAAGTTCCTTCCCCTTCTTATTTCTTAAAATCATATAGCCCCCTACAATAATCTTGTTTTTTATATAATATTATACACCAATAAAAGTAAATAAATATATAAATTGTAATATGAACTAATAAAAAAACCCCCATTACTAGGGGATTTTCAATTAATCAACTCCACACTATTATACACTCCAAACTCCTAACTCCACACTCCTAACTCCACACTCCTAACTACTAACTCCTAACTCCACACTCCTAACTCCACACTCCTAACTCCACACTCCTAACTACTAACTCCTAACTCCACACTCCTAACTCCTAACTGAACTTCAACTCCTAACTCCTAACTTTTTCACACTGTTCTAGTATTTATAAAAAATGCTTCCTCCAATAAACTCCCTCAATATACTGTTAGTTGGAACATAATCCTTATCTATTTCCTTAAAGAAACCTAAAAAAGATTTAAGCCTGCTGGCTTCTAAATACACTGGACTATCTTCTTTAATCTTATCTAATTCCTCTAAAGCATATTTCTTTAAAACACATAGTTCATATACTAAGGTTGAATTAAACATTACATCAGCTTCTTCCTGATAAACAAAGATATTTCTTTCTTCTCCTCTTCTTATAGAAGGCCACATCTTTAAGGTAAGCTCTCCTCCATAGCCCCTTGATAAAATATCCCTAACTATTCTCCTTACCCTTCTTATATCTGTTGTTGCAATTCTATTGTGATTATCTAAATTTAACTGAGTTAAGGCTGAAATATATATTTTAAACTTATTTTCATCAGGTACAGAGCTGGTTAGCATTGGATTTAAACCATGAATTCCTTCAATTATAAGTATTCCCTTTTCTGGAAGACGAAGCTTATTACCTACCCATTCCCTTTCTCCAGTCCTAAAATTATAATAAGGAATTTCTACTTCTTCCCCCTTTAATAAGCCAGTTAAATTCTTATTAAATAAATCTAAATCAAGGGAATAAATACTTTCAAAATCATAGTCTCCATTTTCATCCTTTGGTGTGTTCTCTCTATTTACAAAATAATCATCTAAGGAAATTGGAATAGGGGTGTAACCATTGACCTTAAGCTGAATTGCAAGTCTGTTTGCAAAGGTAGTTTTACCTGAAGAGCTAGGTCCAGCAATTAAAACTATTTTTGTTCCCTTCTTATCATGAATCATATCAGCTATTTGAGCTATTTTCTTTTCATGTAAAGCTTCAGAAACCATAACTAAGTCTCTAATTTCGTTATTTTCTATCTTATTATTTAATGATCCTACCTCACCAACGCCAAGTATATTTATCCATCTTTCTGTTTCTATAAAAATCTGTGAAAGCTTTCTATTTTCCTTAAAGAAAGCTAATTTCTTTAAGTTATCTTTTTTAGGATATCTTATAATAAAACCTGGCTCGTAATACATTAAATCAAAAGTCTTTATTACACCTGTAGAATAAGCCATTTGCCCATAAAAATAATCATATCTTCCATCTAACTCATATAATTTTACAGTTTCAAAATCAACATGACTTAATAAGGATATTTTATCTTCCATGCCATAGCTCTTAAAAATTTCCATGGCCTTTTCCTTTTTAACTTTTATCTTATTTATAACTATATCTTTATTTATTATTTCAATCATTCTATCTTTAATTTTATGAACATCATTTTCTTTTAAAGGCTCCGGCTTATGAATTTCGCCAAAAACCCCACCATCTAAACTATGTTCTATAGTTATAGTCGCATCTTTTGGAAAAACATCTAATGCAGCCTTGATAAATATAAACTGCAAAGTCCTAGTATATATTTTATATCCAATTGGACTATCAAAACTTATTAATTCAATAATTCCATCTCTATCTACTTTATCTATTAATTCTTTATATTCGCTATTTATTCTACATAAGGCAAATTCACTTGGATCCATTTTTAGATAGTTTTCTATAAATTCTCTATAATTTGTGTCTTTATTCACAATATACTCTTTATTATTAAACTTAACATTAAAATTTCCCATAATTCCTCCTATCTCTATTATATTCTAATATATTTTAATAACATTATATACATATAGCTGTAAAAATGCATAAGAAAAACACTAGTTATCTTTTTAACATCATAAGTTTATCTTCTTCAAGAATAATCAATAAAAAAATGCAAATACTACCATTGAGAGGTGTTTTATATGTTAATCGTCTTACTAAGAACAATAATTTTATATGCTTTAGTTATATTAGTAATCAGATTAATGGGAAAAAGACAAATAGGTGAACTTCAACCTTATGAATTCGTTATTACAATAATGATTTCAGACCTTGCATCATTACCAATGCAAGATACAAGGCTTCCATTGATTTTAGGAATAATACCCATAATTACATTATTGTTTATAAAAATAGTATTATCAATAATTCAATTAAAAAGTCAAAAGGCTAGAAAAATATTAGAAGGAGAACCTACAATTTTAATTGCAAAAGGAAAAATTCATTTTGAAAACCTAAAAAAACAACAAATCAATCTAGACGAGCTTATGGAGGAAATAAGATTAGCTGGATATTTTGACTTATCAGAAATAGAATACGGAATTTTAGAGAACAATGGTCAAATGTCCTTTTTAACTTCTGAAAATAATAAATCATCTTCCATGCCGGTAATCTACGTTTTAGATGGAAAAATAAATACAAACTCTCTAACTTCTGCTGGTAAAAGCAAGGATACAATACTTAAAGAATTAAAAAAACATGGAGTTTCTTCAATTGAAAATGTATTAATAGCAATGACTGATACTAATGGAAAATTCTTTTGTCAACTATACGAAGAAAAAGGTGATGCTTAATGAAAAATACAGTTATCTCCGTAATACTCTTTTTAATATTAGTAACTAGTTTAATTTATATTAATTATAAATTTACTAATTTATGTTCTAATTTAATAGATCAATCCAATGAAATAGAGAAATTATTAGATAAAGAAGATTTTGATACAGCTTACTTAAAATCTTTAGAACTTTTAGATTATATAAGCTCCAATGATTTTATTCCATCAATATATTTAAACCATATAGATTATGACGATTTAATAAATGAATGTTTAAAATTATGTGTTTATATAAAAAGGGAAGATCTTGCCGAGGCCTCTGCCTCCTTAGATTTAATAGAATTTTCCTGTGAACATTTAATAAAAATACAAAAGATAAATTTAAAAAACATACTTTAGTCAGTTCACTGGGCACAGTTAGAGGAATGATTTAGCTATAGCTAAATCATTTTTAAATACCTAAAATTTTATTCCTTAACTGTGCATTTTTTTTTGTGCATAAAAATAAATTTTACTTGCATATTTATGCAAAATAGTTTTATAATTATAAATAAGATTTTACTTTTTATTACTTAACACATTGGGGGTAGAAACAATGAAAAATATTAATAGTATAAAAAAGGTTGTCCTTGCTTATTCTGGAGGGCTTGATACTTCAATTATAATTTCATGGCTTAAGGAGAATTATAATTGTGAAGTTATAGCCGTAGTTGGAAATGTTGGACAAAAGGACGAGCTAATAGGATTAGAAGAAAAAGCTCTAAAAACCGGAGCATCTAAATGCTATATAGAGGATTTAACAGATGAATTTGTTAATGATTATATTTTCCCGACAATAAAGGCTGGAGCAGTTTATGAAGGAAAATACTTATTAGGAACATCCTTTGCCCGTCCAATAATCGCAAAAAGATTAGTTGAAATTGCTATTAAAGAAGGAGCCGATGCTATTGCTCATGGATGTACTGGAAAAGGAAATGACCAAGTAAGATTTGAGCTGGCTGTTAAAGCTTTTGCTCCTGATATGAAAATAATAGCTCCTTGGAGAATTTGGGATATAAAATCTAGAGAAGAAGAAATTGAATATGCCTTAGAAAGAAAAATTCCTATATCCATAAGCTATGAAACTAACTATAGCAAGGATAAAAATCTATGGCATTTAAGCCATGAAGGACTTGATTTAGAAGATCCTGCTAATGAACCTAAATATGATAAAATTCTTGAAATGTGCAATACTTTAGAAAATGCACCAGATAATCCAAGCTATATAAAATTAAAATTTGAAAAAGGTATTCCAGTTGAATTAAATGAAGAAAAACTAGATGGCGTTACTTTAATTGAAAAATTAAATAAAATTGGCGGAGAAAACGCTATTGGAATAATAGATATGGTAGAAAATAGATTAGTTGGAATGAAATCTAGAGGAGTCTATGAAACTCCAGGGGGAACTATTCTTTATAAAGCCCATAAAGATTTAGAAGAAATATGCTTAGACAAAGAAACTGCTCACTACAAGCAGCAAGTTGCCTTAAAATTTGCAGATCTTGTTTATAATGGCCAATGGTTCACTCCACTTCGTGAAGCCCTTTCAGCCTTTATAGACAAAACTCAAGAAACAGTTACTGGAGAAATCACTTTAAAACTATACAAAGGCAACATCATAAATGCCGGCATGACTTCCCCTTATTCACTTTATAGCGAAGAATATGCAACCTTTGGAGAAGATGCTGTTTATAATCAAAATGATTCCTCTGGATTTATAAATCTTTTTGGACTGCCTATAACAGTAAAAGCAAAAATGGAAGAAAAATTAAAGAAGGGTGATAAATAAATGAAACTTTGGGGCGGACGTTTTGAAAAAGGAATTAATGAAAATGTAAATGACTTTAATTCATCAATAAGAATAGATAAAAGAATGTATAAGGAAGATATAAAAGGAAGCATTGCCCACTCAAGAATGCTTGGAAAAGAAAATATTATCCCAGAAGAAGACAGTCAAAAAATCATTTCTGGGCTTAATAAAATATTAAAAGAAATTGAGGAAGGAACTCTTGTTATAGATGATAATGCTGAAGATATCCACAGCTTTATTGAAAAAACTCTGACTTCCTATATAGGTGAAGAAGGAAAAAAACTTCATACTGGAAGAAGCAGAAATGACCAAGTAACCCTAGATACAAAACTATATCTAAAGAAGGAGTTAAAAATAGTTGCTAGTTTACTCTTAAATCTTCAAGAAGTTATATATGATAAGGCAAAGAGAAACATTGATACAATAATGCCTGGCTATACCCATATGCAAAAGGCTCAACCAATTACCTTTGCCCATCATATTTTAGCTTATACTCAAATGTTTCAAAGAGATTTAAGCAGGCTGGAAGACTGCTATAAAAGACTAGATGAAATGCCTTTAGGAAGTGGTGCCCTTGCTACTACTAGCTATCCTTTAAATAGAAACATGGTTGCAAAAGAATTAGGATTTTCTTCTATAACTTATAACAGCATTGATGCAGTTTCTGATAGAGACTATGCAATTGAAGCCTTATCAGTTTTATCTATGATAATGATGCATTTATCTAGATTTTCTGAAGAAATAATTCTATGGGCAACTAATGAATTTAACTTTATTGAATTATCAGATGAATATAGTACAGGCAGCAGCATTATGCCTCAAAAGAAAAATCCTGATGTAGCTGAACTTGTAAGAGGTAAAACAGGAAGGGTTTACGGAGATCTAATTACACTTCTAACTGTTATGAAAGGTCTCCCTCTAGCTTACAATAAAGATATGCAGGAAGATAAAGAAGCATTATTTGATGCTTTAGATACTGTAAAACTGTCATTAAAAACCTTCACTGGCATGTTAGATACAATGACTATAAACAAGGAAAAGATGAAAAAAGGTGCAGCTCTAGGTTATACTAATGCTACTGATGTGGCTGACTATTTAGTAAAAAAAGGCCTGCCCTTTAGAAATGCTCACGAAATTGTTGGGGAAATTGTTTTATACTGTATAAAGAAAAAGCTTGCTATTGATGATTTATCTTTAGAGGAATTAAAGAACTTCTCATCTCTTTTTGATATAGATATATATAAAGCAATCAGCCTAACAACATGCGTGGAAGAAAGAAAAGTAATTGGCGGCCCAAGCTCCTTCTCAGTAGAACTTCAATTAGAAATTCTTGAAAATTCAATTATAAAATATAAGGAAATCTTTGAAAAACTTAAATAACAATATTTACCAGTACAGAGTGCACAGTTCACGGTTCACAGTTAAAGGATGAAACTGTGTACTGCAAACTGTGCACTGTAAACTTTATAATATTGAACTTATCCTTTTATCGAGCTTTTATATCCGCAATTTATAATATTTTCTCATAATTTTCGTCTTAATTAGATATAATATTCTTATTGTAAATGTAAATTTCATTTTTTTATTTCATTTAAACTTAATTTAGGTTATAATACATATATATGGATACGCAACTCCCCGTTGTCTATCCTTGTAGTAATTAGATTTAGTACTAATTATAATTAAATTTATATTTTGGAGGTTTGTACCATGTTAGTTTCAGCAAAAGAAATGTTAACTAAGGCAAGAGCAGGACATTATGCTGTTGGTCAATTTAATATTAACAATTTAGAATGGACAAAAGCTATATTATTAACTGCTCAAGAAAATAATTCACCTGTTATTTTAGGAGTTTCTGAAGGAGCTGCTAAATACATGACTGGCTATAAGACTGTAGCTGCAATGGTTAAAGCAATGATTGAAGAATTAAACATCACTGTACCAGTTGCACTACACTTAGATCACGGTAGCTATGAAGGTGCTTTAAAAGCTATGGAAGCTGGCTTCTCATCAATAATGTTTGATGGTTCTCACTATCCAATAGATGAAAATATAGCAAAAACAAAGGAAATGGTTAGATTAACTTCTGAAAAAGGTCTTTCTTTAGAAGCAGAAGTTGGTTCAATCGGAGGAGAAGAAGACGGAGTTGTTGGTGCTGGCGAAATTGCTGATCCAAATGAATGTAAAGCAATCGCTGACCTAGGAGTAACTATGTTAGCTGCTGGTATTGGTAACATCCACGGAAAATATCCAGAAAACTGGCAAGGATTAAACTTTGAAGCTTTAGAAAAAATAAATCAAGCAACTGGAGAAATGCCATTAGTATTACACGGTGGTACTGGTATTCCAGAAGATATGATAAAGAAAGCTATTTCTTTAGGAGTTTCAAAAATCAATGTTAACACTGAATGTCAATTAGCATTCCAAGAAGCTACTAGAAAATATATTGAAGAAGGAAAAGACCTTCAAGGAAAGGGCTTTGACCCAAGAAAGCTTTTAAACCCAGGATTCGAGGCTATAAAAGCTACAGTTAAAGAAAAAATGGAACTATTCGGATCAATCAACAAAGCATAATAACATAAAAAAAGAGCTGTTATCAGCTCTTTTTTTATGCAGTCACAGAGCACTGTAAACTGATGCTCTCTATCCTAAAGCAACATCTAAGACCATCATCACAATAAATCCTAAAATAAGGCCTAATGTAGTTAATTTTTTATTTTCCATAGAAGCTTCTGGCAATAGTTCTGCTCCAACTACGGCAATCATTGCTCCTGCTGAAAAGGATAATAAAAATGGTAATATACTTCTAACTGCTAAGGCTGCTGCCACTCCTATAACACCTGCGATTGGTTCAACTAAGCCTGAAGCTTGTCCATATAAGAAGCTTCTTGTTCTTGATAAGCCTTCCCTTCTTAATGGAAGAGAAACTGCTGCTCCTTCCGGAAAATTTTGAAGCCCTATTCCTAAAGCTAAGGTTAAGGCAGCTACTAATGAAGCTCCTGGAATTCCTACTGCAACTCCTCCAAAGGCTACCCCAACGGCAAGACCTTCTGGTACGTTATGAAGAGTTACAGCTAAAACAAGTAAAATACTTCTTTTATAACTATTTTTTATAATAGCTTCTGTAGCACATTCAGAATTATTATTTTCAATCTCAAAACCATAACAATATTTGTCCATTAATTTATCAACAAAAATTAGAAATAATCCTCCTAATAAAAAGCCAAAGGCAGGAATAATAATACTATTAAAGCCTAAATCTTCACATAAGGTTATGGCAGGACTAAGCAGAGACCAAAAGCTGGCAGCTATCATAACACCTGCTCCAAAACCAATCATTGTATTTAAAATTCTTTTATCTACTTTTTTAAAGAAAAATACTAAAGCAGCTCCAAGAGCTGTAACAAACCATGTAAATATAGTAGCAAGGAACCCCTGTAACAAAGGGTTTAATTCACCAAACCACTCCATATTAAACCTCCTAATAAAAAAGTCCTTACTACTAATCTACTAAATTAACTTTATTTGGTTACAAATATCATCAAAAAATTCCATTGAACTTTATAATCCTGCAGTTTTATTTTTATTTAACCCTCTTTCTTCTAAAAATTCATAAATAGTTTTTGAGCTTGTGTCATTTAATGTATAACCTAGTAAATTAACTATCTCCTTTAGACTTTCTAAGGATTTAGTTTCTATTTCTATGTAGGGAAAAGGACAAAAACTCTTATCATTAATATCAATTTCAATAAGCGAATCTTTTAATTTATAACTTTCCCTATATTTTTTTATTGAATGTTTTAATTCAAGGCCTAAAGATAAAAATATTCTTTCTGCAGCCTCCTTATCTTCTACTATAGTTTCATTTTCCTCCATTTCCTTAAAGGTACCTTGACTTAACATTTTCTTTGTTGTCATATAAACTACTTCTCTATTATTTAATTTATCTTCAACTAATCTTATTCTTGCATAGCCTTTTTGCTTTAAAAGAAAATTATCCTTAAAATCGTAAATATTATTTATTTGATTTTCTTCTTTAACCTTTATAGCATTTAATCCTTCTAACTTTCTTCTGATTTCTTCTACATCTATATCAAAAATCCTTGTTTCTAATTCCTTCATTTAAAAACCTCCTATAAGTAATTTTTTAATCATTATAACATAACACAAATTTAATTAATAATAAACTTTCTCATTTTAATATTTATAAAAAAGCTATACATTTTTTACCTAAAAAGTATTAGATTGTTTTATTTTTTCAAAAATAATTATATAATAGATATAGTATTTATTTTTATGGAAGTGGGGTAAGTTAAATGGAGCTTAATAAAAAATATATTAATTTAGAAGATTTAAAGGTTGGAATGATAACTTCCAAAGAAATTATGGTCGATAACACTGTTTTAGTTGGTAAAAATATCTACATAACAAAAGGTATATTAAATAAACTAATTCAGTTTTATCCTGGTAAGAAGATTTGGGTGTATGCTCCCAAGGAGGATAATCAAAAAGAAATAGAAGAATTGAAGGAAGTCCAAAGTGAATTTAAAACCGTATCAGAGAATATAAAAGACATTTTTAGCGAAAATAATATTAACCTTAAGACTACTAGTGAAATAAGTAAATACTCTGTAGAATTAGAAAAATTTATTAGATCAAATAAAAGTGTTCTAAAAAGTCTAATTATCAATGGAAGTAATGAAGATACAATATATACTCACTCTGTAAATGTTGCTTCATTAAGTTACTTAATTGGTAAATGGCATGGTTATGATGATAAGATGCTACATAATTTAGTATACGCTTCCCTATTACATGACTTTGGAAAAACAAAGATAGACGAAAATATAATTAACAAGAAAGACCCTATAACTAAAGATGAATATGATATTCTCAAAACTCATTCATCTCTTTCTTATAATGCAGTAAAAACTATTCCATATATTAATAGAGATATAGCTTTTGGAATATTATTGCACCATGAAAGAAATGACGGTTCTGGATATCCTCTTGGTATAACTGGTGATAAAATACCGGAAATTGCAAAAATTATAGCAATAGCTGACGTATTTGATGCAATAAATTCAAATAGACTATACAAGAAAAAGAAAAAGCCTTTTGAGTCTCTTCAAGAAATTAAAGATGAAAGCTTAAAAGGAAAACTTGATTACACTTTATGTAACACTTTCTTAAATGGTTTGCTAAATTTCTATGTTGGACAAGAAGTTGTATTATCAAACGGAGAAGTAGGAAGAATAGTTCAAATGGATATAAACAATATTTCCAAACCTTTAATTCTATGCGATGAAAAATTTATTGATTTAAAAACAGAAAAAGATTTAACTGTAACAAAAATCCTTTAAATATATAAAGGCTGAATAAAAGGATATGCTAAACAAGCATATCCTTTTAACTTATATTTAGGCTTTTTATTTTAATTTAATCTTTTTTCCAAATTAGAATTTACATTATATCTAAAACCTTGTCTATTATAAAAATTAAGTTCTTCTTTTGTAAACTTTCTTCCAGTCACTAATATATCGTTTACATATTCTTTTCTAATATGAGCTTCTAATTCTAAAAGCAATTGATATCCAACACCAAGCCCCCTATACATTTCATCAACTACTAAATCTATTATTTTTACTCTATTATTTTCATCTATATCATATTTTAAATATCCTATTACATCATCATTTAATTGAGCAACAATTATCTTATTATCTCTCACTAATTCTTCTTCCAAATATGCTTTATCTGGATTTAATTTAATAATATAGTTATAGTCTCCCTTTTTTATAGTTCTAACATCAAATCCTACCATAATTATACCCCCATATCATATGTGTAGATTTAATATATAAAAATATATTAAATATATATTTTTATAATATTAAGAATTTTCTAACTATTTATATTTTAATTATACAACTTTTTTATAATTATTTCCATATATTTTTCAAATATACGAATTTATTTTTTATTTGCGATTTATTATATAAAAAGAAACTATTTCTTTACATTTAGAAATAGTTTCTTTCTTGTCTTGCTTTATATTAAAATTATAATTTTTCTCTGCGCCTGCTTGATTTTATAAATAACTCCTTTAATAATTTTTCATCATCATTTAATAAAGCACTTTTTATCTTATTTAATTCATTCAAAAAGTTATTTATTGCCTCAAGTAAGTTCTCCTTATTTTCAAAAAATAGCTCACTCCATAAATCTTCATTTATATTCGCTATTCTTGTTAAGTCCCTATAGCTGTCTCCAATAAATTTTCCAGTATCTCTTCCCTCTTCATCACTATTAATTAAAGCTACAGCAATAGCATGAGGAAGCTGACTTGTAAAGCCTATCATTTTGTCATGGTAGCTCGGACTAACATATTTTATATTTTTAAATCCAAGGTCATAAATTATCTTTTCTAAAAGTTCTATATTTTCCTTCTTATTTTTTTCAGTTAAGGTTATCAAATAGTTTGCATCCTTAAATACTTCCTTTGATGCATAATCTATTCCTTTTTTCTCTCTTCCAGCCATAGGATGTCCAAAAATAAAATCTACATCCTCAGGCAATATATCTAAGATTTCTTGAACAAATAGCTCTTTAACTCCTGCTACATCTGTAATAAGGCTTCCAGCTTTAAAGTATTCCCTATTTTCTAAGATAAAATCTTTTACCAACCTAGGATATAAGGAAATTACTATTAAATCCATATCTTTAATAATATCCTTCCCCTTTGAATATCCCTCCTTTATTATTCCAAGAGCTTTAGCCTTTTCTAAAGTTTCTAAATCTATATCTATTCCATAGACCTCATTATAACCTGCAGCTTTAAGTGCCATAGCATAACTTCCCCCTATGACACCAAGCCCTACAATTAAAATTTTTAAATTCTTCCCTTCCATACTACAATCCTACCCTCTTTACTTCCTATTTAATAAAGATTGCGAAGCAATCTTTTAGTTTACAGTTTATAAGGTGCAGTTAACAGTTAAGGAAGAAACTACTGCGTAGTTTCTAAAATTATATTTCTATAAGCTCTTTTAAAGATTATAAATATTATAATTCAGCTTAAGCTGAATTATTTCCTAAACTGTACACTGTAAACTATACACTGCGCACTAATAAAAAGTACTTAGCACTTTTTATTTATTATTTTAATAATATTATCTAGCACATCACTAATTGTCCCATCATTTGCTACTTTGTAGTGGCAGTATTTCTCATATAACTTATGCCTTTCTTCATATAAGCTATAAAGGCGGGCCTTTCCATCCTTTAATAGAGGTCTGCTTTCTGTATCTATATCCTTTAAAATATCTTCAACAGACCTAGAAATATAAATAATTACAGCCTTATCTTTAAAGGCATCTATATTTTCCTTTCTTTTAACTACTCCGCCGCCGCTTGCTATAACTGTTCTCTTTTTTTTAGAAAGTTCTAAACAGGCCTCACTTTCACAAGCCCTAAAATAATCCTCACTTATGGCAAAAAGCTCCTTAACTGCTTTATTAGTCTTTTCTTCAATATAAAGATCCATATCGCAAAAATCATAGCCTAATTTTGAAGCTAAGAGCCTTCCTATAGTACTTTTGCCTGCTCCAGGCATTCCTATTAATAAAATCAATTCCTTATTCATAAGCTTTCCTCTTAATTATTTTTATTTATTTTAGGATGATTTTTTAATTTATCATATATTTCTTTTATTATTTCCTTGTCGATAGGCCTTTGCTGCCATATTTCCTGGGCTTTAAGGGCCTGCCCAATAAGCATATATAAACCACCAACAGTTTGCTTTCCAAGCTTTCTTCCCATTTCTAAAAACTTAGTTTCAATTGGATTATATATTAAATCTACTAGAATATTAAAGTTCCTTATTATATCTTCATTGACTGGAGAAACATCTACCTTAGGATACATACCAAGAGGAGTTGAATTTATGATTATATCTCCTTTTATGCCTTCCAGTTCCTTATAGCTTATCATTTCTACATTATTTTGAGTAAATTCATTTTTCTTAGGATTTCTGCTTACGATATAAACCCTGTCTATCCCCATATCTAGTAAATAACATAGCACAGCCTTGCTTGCTCCCCCACTGCCTAAAATAGCAGCAGTTTTATCCTTTAAATCTATCTTATGAAGCTTTAACATATAGACAAATCCATAATAATCAGAATTATCCCCATAAAGTTTTCCATTAAGCAAGGAGATTGTATTTACAGCTCCAATTCTTTTAGCCTCTTCTGATATATGATCTAAATATTTCATTATTTTTTCCTTATAAGGAATGGTAACATTAGAGCCCTTGACCTTTAAGATTTTTAAAGCATTAGCAAAAGCCCCTAGGTCCTTTTCTTCAACTTCAAATAATTTGTAGGCTCCCTCTTCCCCTATATATTTTAATATTTCCCTATGAATTTCCTCTGATAGACTATGGGAAAGTTTTTCTCCCAATAAACCATAAAACTCCATAAAGTCACCTTCTTTTATTTTAAACTTGATTTATAACTTCCTAATATCCTAAAATATCTGCTGTTTTCTTCTATTCGGCTTAAAGCCTTTCTTACATATTCATTTTCTAAATTTCCTTCAAAATCTACATAAAGAAGGTATTTCCAGGATTCATTTTTATTTGGCCTTGATTCTATCTTTATCATGTTTATATTATTTTCTGCAAAATATCTTAATAAACTATACAAATTCCCTGCCTTATCTTCCAGCGAAAATACTACACTTATTTTATCGCTCTTTTTATCATAATTAGGATTTCTTGATATAACTATAAACTTGGTACAATTATCTTTTTTATCATTTATCTTTTCCTTTAATATTTCTAAGCCGTATATCTCAGCTGCCCTTCTGCTTCCAATGGCAGCTTTCCTTTTATCCTTTAAATCAGCTACATATTTAGCGCTTATGGCTGTATTATAGTAAGGAATAAGCTTAACCTTATCAAATTGACTTAAAAACTTTTTACTTTGATGAAAGCCTTGAGGGTGGGAATAAATTTCTTCAATTTCCTCTAAAGCAGCACCCTTAATTCCAATTAAATGCTGATCTATCTTTACACATTCTTCTCCAATTATATAAAAGCCATATTTAACTAAAAGGTCGTAAACTTCGCTTATAGCTCCAGTATAGGAATTTTCTATTGGTAATACCCCATAATTAATTTCTTTTTTCGCTATGGCCTCAAAGACATCTTCAAAATGCTCATATTTTTTTGTATTTTTAGGATTATTGAAAAACTTTAAAACTGCTTCCTCACTAAAGGCTCCTTCTAGTCCCTGATAGCCAATTACCATTTCTTCCTTATTTATAGAGCTTTCATCAGCTTCCTCTTTAACTATATTCTTTTGAAGGGATCTGCTAAGCTCCATTATCTTTTCAAAAAACTCTTCTGTTATATTTGAATAATTTATATTTTTAAGCTTAGATATATTTTTTTTAATTACCTCTTTTTCCCTTGCTTCATTTAATATAGGAAGATTATTTTCCTTTTTATATTCCCCTACCTTTACTGCAAGGTCCATTCTTCTTTCAAAAAGAGAAACAAGTTCCTTATCTATTAAGTCAATTTCCTTTCTATAGTTCTCTAATTTACTCACTGCCCTGCCCCCTTAATTAAATCCAATATTCCTATAGCTGCCACTGCTTCAATTACTGGCACTGCCCTTTGAACTATGCAAGGATCGTGTCTTCCTTCGACCCTAAACTTAACATTTGTCTTGTTATTTATATCTATTGTATTTTGTTCCTTGGCAATAGAAGCTGTAGGCTTTATTGCAACCTTAAAGATTACTGGCATTCCATTTGTTATGCCCCCTAGTATTCCTCCATTATTATTAGTTTTTGTTTTTACTAAATCCCCATCATAATAAAATTCATCATTTGCTTCTGAGCCAAACATCCTTGTCATTTCAAAGCCCTTACCAAATTCTATTCCTTTTACTGCCGGAACGCTAAAAATTAAATGGGCAAGGGTTGATTCAACTGAATCAAAGAAGGGGTTTCCTAGGCCAGCCTTAATTCCTATTATTGCACATTCAATTGTTCCTCCAACTGAATCTCCCTCATATTTAGCTTGTAATATTTTATGCCTGATCTTATGCTCTAAGGATTTATTTAATAAAGGAAGCTCCTCTTCCCTTAAGTTAAATAATTCTTCCCTGGTTAAATTAACTCCATTAAAGTCGTCATCCTTTATATCCTTTATTGAAGATATGTGGGAAGCTATATATATGCCCTCTTTTTCTAAAACCTGCTTACATATAGCTCCTGCAAAAACTAAGGGAGCTGTTATTCTTCCTGAAAAATGACCTCCACCTCTATAATCATTAAAGCCTGAATATCTTATATGTCCAGTATAATCTGCATGGCCAGGTCTCATATAATCCTTAAGTTTACTATAATCCTTAGACCTTGTATCCTTATTTCTAATTATCGCACATAGGGGAGTACCTGTTGTTCTTCCTTCAAAGTATCCGCTTAATATTTCAGGAAGGTCCTTCTCTTTTCTTGCAGTAGACAATTCATTTTTCCCTGGCGCCCTTCTTTCCATCTCAAAAAGCAGCTTTTCCATGTCTATTTCAAAACCAGATGGCAAGCCATCTATGGTTATGCCTATAGCATTACCATGAGATTCGCCAAAGATTGAAACTTTTATGTTATTTCCCCATATTCCACTCATCTGCAATTCCTCCTAAAGTTTTAAAATCCTCGAAGAAACTTGGATAGGACTTAGCTACACAGTCATAATCAATAAGATTTATAGCTTCCTTACATCTAGTTGATGCTATTGCCAAGGTCATTGCAATTCTATGATCCTTCCAGCTCCAGACATCAACACCTCCCTTAAATTCTTCTACTCCATATATTACTAAGCCATCTTCCTTTTCTTCTATTTTTGCACCAATCTTATTAAGCTCACTTGCAACAGCCCTTAATCTATCACATTCCTTTATCCTTAATCTTCCTGCATTTATTATTTCTGTTTTTCCCTTGGCTAAGGCTGCGGCAACAGATAAAACTGGTATTATATCTGGACATTGAGATCCATCTATAATTGTTGATTTAATTTCATAAGGAGCTGTACACCCAATTCCATCTTCTTCCTTATAAAATTTTGCTCCCATACTCTCTAATATATCTATAACAGCCTTATCTCCTTGAAGGGAAGTTAAATTTAAGTCTTTTACTTTTACCTTTGAGCCAATTAGGTCTGCTACTAAGTAAAAGGCAGCCTGGGAGTAGTCTCCTTCAACCCTGTAGTTCCTTGATTTATAGCTTTGATTTCCCTTAATTATAAGTTCCTTATAATCCTTATTTATTATTTCTACTCCAAAGTCCTTCATGCAGGAAATAGTTAAATCTAAATAGCCCTTTGATTCAAGTTCTGTTGTTATAATAATCTTTGAATCTCCCTTTAATAAAGGCAGGGCAAATAAAAGTCCTGATATAAATTGAGAGCTTATATTTCCTGGGACTGTAAAAGTTCCAGGCTTTAGAAGCCCCTTAATTATTAAATCTAATTTATCCTTTGTATAATTATATTTAATTCCTTGTTCAGCAAAAATATTATAATAAACATCTAAGGGTCTTTTTCCTAAATTCCCTTCTCCAGTAAATTTAGAAATTCCATCAAATAATAAGGAAATCGGTACTAAAAACCTCAGGGTAGAACCAGATTCCTTACAATTTATATCCCTTGCATTTTTTCTTACTGCCTTTTCATTAAAGATACCTGTAATATTAAGACTGTCAGGATTTTTCTCTATTATCGCCCCTAATTCCTCCATGGCGCTTATGGTTGCTATAATATCATCAGAATAATCTATATTTTCTACTATAGATGTTTCCTTTCCAATGGCTGCACAAATAATGGCTCTATGAGCTATACTCTTTGAAGGAGGAACTTTTACACTTCCACTAAGAAGTGATTTTTTTAAGTGTAATTTATTCATAAGATTTCCCCTCTCTTAAAGAAAAAATTCCTTTTTTGTTTTATAAATAAAGCTTTCCCCTATTTCCTTTAAAGCAATTATATTTAAAGTCTTGCCCAAATTCTTTTTATCTAACTCTATAGTTTTTATAAGTTCTTTAATATCAATATCCAAATTATAAGGCAGTTTATATTTAATTAAAATTTCCTTAATTGCTTCAGAAGTTCCTTCTTTTGTTATAGTGTATTTTTCAGAAATTTTACTTATTATATACATTCCGATAGCAACAGCTTCCCCATGGGTATACTTATCATAGTTATAATACTGCTCTATTGCATGACCTATTGTATGGCCAAAATTTAATAACATTCTTTCTCCAGTATCTTTTTCATCCTTTTCAACAACTTGGGCTTTTATTTTGCAGCAAGTGTGAATAATATATTCAATATTGTGCATAACATCTTCTTTATTCTTATAATTTAATAATTTATAAAAAAACTGTCTATCCTTTATACAGCCATACTTTATTACTTCTGCCATTCCATCACTGAAAACTCTATCTGTCAAAGTTTCTAAAACTATAGGGTCTATTAAAACCTTCTTTGGATGATAAAAACTTCCTACTAAATTTTTTCCCTTATCTAAATCAACTCCAACCTTTCCTCCAACACTGCTGTCAACTTGGGCAAGTAAAGTTGTTGGACATTGAACAAAGGGAACTCCCCTAAGGTAAGTTGAAGCAATAAAGCCAGCTAAGTCCCCAATTACTCCACCCCCAAGGGCTATGATTAAATCACTTCTTGTAAATTTAAAATTAAGAAGTTCATCATAAACTAAAGGCAGAGTATTAAAGGATTTTGTCGCTTCTCCTTCCTTTAATACCAGCTTTTTTGCCTTATAGCCTGCTTCTAATAAATTATTTAACACCTTATCTCCATAATATTTATCTACTATTCTGTCAGTAATAATAAATACCTTATCCCCTTTAAAGACCTCTCTTATTTTCTCAGAAATTTTATTTAGAATGTCCTTTTCTATATTAATAGAGTAGCTATTTTCTTTTAAATTTACCTCTAGCTTCAATTTAAATTTCCCTTCCAACTGCATTTGCAATAGGTTTAAGTTCTTTTACTAAAGCATCATAATCTTCTGGCTTAATTGATTGAGGTCCATCTGATAAAGCTTTTTCAGGGTCATTATGCACCTCTATTATAAGCCCATCTGCTCCAACGGCAACTGCTGCTTTTGCTAAAGGTGCTATCATAAATCTCTTACCTGTTGCATGACTAGGATCTACTATTACTGGTAAATGGCTTAATTTTTTAATTGCAGGTATTGCACTTAAGTCTAAGGTATTTCTTGTATAAGTTTCAAAGGTTCTAATTCCTCTTTCACATAAAATTACATTATTATTACCGCCAGCTAAAATATATTCAGCACTCATTAAAAATTCTTCTATAGTTGCAGCAAACCCTCTCTTTAATAATATTGGCTTATTTATTTTTCCTAATTCCTTTAATAAATCAAAGTTTTGCATATTTCTTGCTCCAACTTGAATTATATCTACGTCTCTCTCAAAAATTTCAATATCTTTAGCTGACATTATTTCTGTCACTATTGGCAATCCTGTCTTTTCCCTTGCTATTTTTAATAATTCAAGTCCATCATATTCTAAGCCTTGGAAACTATAAGGTGATGTTCTTGGCTTGAATGCCCCACCTCTTAAAAAGCTTGCCCCTGACTTTTTAACTTCCTCAGCTATAAATTTTATTTGATCTTCACTTTCTACAGA
Source organism: Clostridium isatidis (assembly GCF_002285495.1). Classification (NCBI taxonomy): domain Bacteria; kingdom Bacillati; phylum Bacillota; class Clostridia; order Eubacteriales; family Clostridiaceae; genus Clostridium; species Clostridium isatidis. The sequence continues at coordinate 1,797,393 of NZ_CP016786.1, forward strand.
ACAAGGTCCCGCTATCATTGCTATTCTATTTCCGCCTATTTTTCTTCCATTAACATCAACCACTGTATTTTCTGGATGAAAAACTCTATTGGCTTTTTTGAAAGGTTCTTGAACTTTTATTACCTTTTCTACAATATCATGTGCTTCAATTTTTAATGGATCAATTTTTGTTGTGTCTCCTATGATTCCCAAAACTGTTAACTCCTTACCTATTACAGGACAAACATCTATGCCCTCTTTTTTTAATTCTTCTGTTAATTTTCTTATATCCTCTTCTCTAGTTTTTGCTTTTAATACTACAACCATTAATATGCCCCCTTTTATTATTGTTTTTTTATATAAAAAAGAGAACCCCAAAGAGTTCCCCAATAAAGCAATTTATAACTATACTTATATAGTTTCTAAATTTATTTAAAAAACTCTGCTGAAAGGGATTATTTTATTGTATAGAAAATAGCCAGCGCTAAAATAAAAGCCCCAGAAAGCAAAGTAAAAGCTATAAAATTTTGCTATTCCCTTTATAATACCTTTCATAATTTCCTCCGTATAAATCTAGAAAACATATACTTATATTTTATTTACATTTCTTATATTTTACTTATATTTTCTTACAATTATATATTTTATATAATTCTATATCAAATATTCTGATAATGTCAATATAAAGTTACTTTCTAAAATTATTTTTAATAAAAATTCTATAAGGAGGGCTGTCCACAACAACCCTCCTTATATTCATAGGATTTCAGTTTGCTGAAATTCCTACTAATTTTTAATTATGAATTGGATAAATTTATTTATCACCAAAATATCTGTTTAATAATCCTAAGAATGCCTTTCCATGTCTTGCTTCATCCTTGCACATTTCATGTACTGTGTCATGGATTGCATCTAAGTTTAATTGTTTAGCTAATGTTGCTAAATCTTTCTTTCCTTGAGTTGCACCGTATTCAGCTTCTACTCTTGCTTCTAAGTTAGCCTTAGTATCAGCTACAACAACTTCTCCTAGTAATTCAGCAAATTTTGCAGCATGTTCTGCTTCTTCAAATGCTATTCTCTTATATGCTTCAGCAACTTCTGGATATCCTTCTCTGTCAGCTTGTCTTGACATTGCTAAATACATACCAACTTCTGTACATTCTCCAACGAAGTTTGCTCTTAAACCTTCTATAACTCTTTCATCTACACCTTGAGCTACTCCTATTCTATGTTCGTCAGCCCATTTTAATTCTCCTGATTGTTCTACGAACTTATCTGCTCCAGCATGGCATACTGGACATTCAGCTGGTGCTGCTTCTCCTTCATAAACATATCCACAAATTGTACATACAAACTTTTTCATAAACTTACCTCCTAAAATTTAAATATTTTAATTTCAATATCATAAGAATTTATTTACACTAGGAATTTTTTAAGCAATCCCTTTTCATAGTCATTATTATATAATAGTAATTATCTGTTGTAAAGTGTTTTATAGTAAATTTTAACTTTTTTTATTTTTTATCTTTTTAATAACACCTTTCCTCTAAGTATAAAAGCTGCCATCTTATTAGAACCCTTATAAAAACTTATCACAAATATAAATAAGAGCCTCCCACTATAACTAATGTAGAAAGCTCTTATTTATATTTATATATTATTTAACTGCATTTTCCATATCCCTTAATACAACATCTGCACCCTTAAATCCAGGTCCTCCTATATACCAAGCAGTTGGTTCAACATAAATAATATGTCCATTCTTGTAAGCATCAGTGCTCTTAATTAAATCATTATCTAAAGTTTCTTGAGCTGTAGCTTTTCCTTCTCCGCTGCCTGTAGCATAAGTTCTATCTAATACTATTAAGAAATCCGGATTCTTTTCTTTAATGTATTCATTAGTTACTTCTTGTCCATGAGTTGCATCATCTATGTTTGTATCAATTGGTGTAAATCCAAATTCATTATAAACATATCCAAATCTTGAATCTGCTCCTTGAGCACCATAGGAACCTTCATTAACCATTAAGAATAAAGCTGTTGCATTTAAAGCCTTTGTCTTTGAAACTAATTCTTCTTTTCTTGCATTTATTGAAGCTAATTTTTCTTCTACTTCTGCTTCTTTACCAAAAATTTGGCCTAAGACTCTTGCTGTTCTTTCTAATGAAGCAAAATAGTCTCCATCACTTCCTAAGTATAAAGTTGGTGCTAGCTTTTGGAATTCAGCAATTGCTTCTTCTTGTCTTCCTTCGATAATAATTAAGTCAGGTTGTGCTGCTGCTACAGCTTCCATATCATATGATTTTAAGCTTCCTAAATCAATATATTTATCATCTTTATATTTTTCTAAGTATGATGGTATTGATGCCTTTGGAAGTGCCACTGGTTCAATTCCTAGGTCATCCATTATATCTAATGAAGCAAAATCTAAAACTACTACATTTTTAGGATTGTAAGCTACTTCTACTTCCCCCTTTCTATCTGTAACTGTTATAATATCTCCATCTTGATGTTTTGCTGTTTCAACATCAGAATTTGCCTTTGTATTATCCTTACCCTTATATTGTGTAACTCCTAAAATTGCCGCAACTACAAGGATAATTGCAATTATAATTCCTGTTCTTTTTTTCATGTTAAAAATCCTCCTAAAGTATTTTTATATATTAAAGTCATTTATATTTTAAAAATAAATACAAATGTTTTTATTATTAATATTTTGAATGTTAAAGTCCATATCAAAGATATCATTTAATACATCCTTTTGAATTATGTTCATAGCTGTATCATTAGCTACTAACTTCCCATTTTTTAAAGCTACTATATTATCTGAATAACAAGAGGCAAAATTAATATCGTGGATTACAAGAATTATTGTTTTTCCAAGATCTTCTGCCATCTTTTTAAGAAGTTTCATCATTTCAACTGAATGCTTCATATCTAGATTATTTAATGGCTCATCAAGCATTATGTATTCTGTATCTTGGGCTATAATCATAGCAATAAATGCTCTTTGCTTTTGACCTCCACTAAGTTCATCTAAATACTTATCTTCAATATCCTTTAGACTCATATACTCTAATGCATTATCAACCATTTCTATGTCTTCTTTCTTTAACCTTCCTTCACAATAAGGAAATCTACCAAAAGAAACAAGTTCCCTGATTGTTAATCTAACATTTATATTGTTGCTTTGCCTTAGTATTGATAAGGTTTTGGATAATTCTTTTGTATCCCAGTCCTTTAGATTTTTACCATCTATAACTACATCGCCTAAATCCATAGCTATAAGTCTTGAAATCATAGATAATATTGTACTTTTTCCTGCACCATTAGCACCTATAAAAGATGTAATCTTTCCCTTTTCTATATTAAAGGAAACATTATCAACAACTTTTTTATCTCCATATGATTTACAAAGATTTTTTACCTCTATCATACTTTTCCCTCCTTAAGTAATAGCCTTATAAAATATAATCCTCCAACAAAATTAATTATTATACTAATAGTTCCTCCAAAGTTTAAAAGTCTTTCTAATATAAATTGACCTCCAACTAAGGCTATAATGCTTATCAGTATTGATACTGGTATAAGCAAATTGTATTTATAACTTTTTGTCAGCTCATGAGTTAAATTGACTACTAATATACCTAAGAAAGTGATAGGGCCAACTAAAGCTGTTGCTACAGATACTAAAATAGACACAAATGTAAGCATTTTTTTAGTAAATTTATCATAATTAACTCCTAGGTTAATTGCTGTATCTCTTCCTAATGATATAACTTCTATTTTACTTATTTCCTCATAAACTAATGCAAAGATTATAAGAACAACTGCTAAAACTATAAGTAATATGTCCTTATTTATTAAATTAAAAGAAGCATTAATCTTAGCATATAAAGCATCATATTCATTAGGATCTATAATTACCTGCATAAAGCTTGAAATACTTCTAAATAAAGTCCCTATTACTGTTCCCACCAAAAGCAGAAAGAAAATATTATTCTTACCATCCTTTAAAACCAGCTTAAATAGGATCATTGCCAGTATTAACATAAGGCTGCAGTTTACTACAAAATTTACAGGCTTACTTGTAAAAACAATAGATGTCGAACCAAACAAGAATACAACTACTGTCTGTACTAAGCCATATAGAGCATCAAGACCCATTATGCTAGGAGTTATTATTCTATTTTGAGTAACCCCTTGAAAGAGCATACTGGAAAGGGCAATGGCACTGCCGGCAATTACAATTGCTATAAGCCTAGGCACTCTTATGTAAAAGCTGTATCTTAAAATTTTAGGATTTAAGCCCCAAAATACATATAAAGCTATGGATATCAAAGCTAATAAGCTAAGCAAAATTATTGTTCTTTTCTTATTGTCCATTATTTATTCCTCCTGAAGATTAAGTAAAGGAATATTGCTCCTCCTATAACACCAACTGTCATTTCAATTGGTATCTCGTAAGGGAATATAATTATACGACTGATAATATCACAAACAAGTAAAAAACTTGCTCCAAGCATTGCTATAAAAGGCATATTCTTTTGAAGGTTGTCTCCTTTCATTATTGAAACAATATTAGGAATAACTAAACCTAGAAAAGGTATATTTCCAATTACTATAACGACTAAAGCTGATATTAGAGATACAATTATAACTCCAATATTACTTACTAATTTGTAATTAAGCCCAAGTCCTACAGATATGTCTTCTCCCATACCAATTAAGTTAAACTTATTAGCATAAAGGAAAGCTGCTACAAGCAATGGTATAGTCAGATATAACATTTCATAATTTCCTTTTATTATGGTTGTAAAACTTCCCCTAAGAAAAGAACCCATATTTTGACTTAAATCATTTTTATAGGCTATAAAATCAGCTATTGAACCAACAACATTTCCAAGCATTATCCCTACTAGGGGAATAAATATTATATCCTTTACCTTAAGCATTTTTAGTATTCTCATAAAAATAAAAGTTCCTAAAACTGCAAAAATAAATGATATTACTATTTTTTGGCTTGTTGATGGTTTTGGAATTAATACAAGAGCCATTAAAACCCCAAGTTTTGCTGAATCTATAGTTCCTGCTGTTGATGGTGAAACAAATTTATTGTTACCAATCTGCTGCATTATGATTCCACTAATACTCATACCTATTCCAGCAAATAAAATACTTATTAATCTTGGTACACGACTTATGAGTATTATGTCTAACTCCTCTTTTCCTATATTAAAAATACTTATATCTGATACTCCTACAAATAGAGATACTATAGATAATATGACTGTAATTATAAAAAGTAATTTTGTAGATAAATTTTTAGACATAATAACTCTCCTTTACAATTGATAATAATTATCAACACTAAATGAATTATATATGATAATAATTATCATTGTCAATGGTTTTTTAATAAAATATTTCCTTTAAATGAACATTTTTTATAATAGCTGAAATATTTTCTTTCCTTTGTAATAATATCTAGTAAAAAGCTATAGTTATTTTCCACAATTTTACTAGAAAGTTCTTATAAAGAATTTAATTTATCAAATGTATTTCTTAGAACATTTAAGAATTTTTATCATAATATGTAGTATATCGGGTATAACTTATGATAATAAAAAGGAGGAACTTAAATGAACATCGATAAATATATAGACGCACTTTATTATGAAGAATTTGAAAAATATGATGACGATTATGATTTTGAATGGGATGAATGGAAGGAAAAAGAATGCAAGAAACGCAGAGAACCTAAATTTAGATGTGTAAAATATCCTGTATGCCCAAAACATTATCCACAACAATATCAATCATGCCAATGTCCTGCACAAATTCAACCACGTTATAAGTGTCATATAGATAAAAATAGAAAAGCATCTGAAACTTGGATTCCTTATGCTTCAGGAGCTGATCTTGATTTAACTATTGCTGCAGGCGGTACTACAGCATCTGCTGCAGTTGGCTTTGGAAGCAGTGGAGCTGTTACTGTTGCTACTACTCTAGGTACTATAAATTTAGTTAATGGAAGTAACTTTGCCTTTGCAGTTCCAAGAGAAGGCTGCTTAAGATCCTTTACAGCATATTTAACAGTAACTGGTGCAATAGATGTTGCTCTAGGATTAGTTACTGTATACGCTCAGTTATACAGAGCTGAAGCAGGAAGCACTCTATTTACGCCAATTCAAGGGGCAACAATAACCTTCCCTGCTATTTCTAGTACTACAGCTGCAGGTACTACCTTTAATGGTATTATTAAAGGAATAAATTATCCATTATGTGAACAAGACCGTCTATTGCTAGTTTATTCAGCAACTTCTACAACAGCAGCAGGAACAGATCCAATTACTATACCTGTTACTGCAAGCGCAGGAATTTCTATATCATAATCATATTAAAATCTTTAAAATAAAAGTCTTATAAAATAAATAAGGCTGTTATACAACGCCTTCAGTTGTATAACAGCCTTTATTCTATCACTTAAAAAATTATTCTATTAAACATATAAAGTTAAATAAACCATATTAATTAGAACAATTACTAATTTCACATCATATTATATATTATATCAAATACTAACTAAGATAATAAAAAGGGGGGAACTAATATGAAAAATACTAGATATATTGATGAACTATATTATGATGAAATTAAAAGAGCTAATATGCACTTTTGCTGCTGTAAAGATCATATAGAAAATAAAAAATGTCCAAAATGTGGGCCGAAAAAAATAGGTCCAACTATAATTCCTTATTCATCTGATGGAGAACGAGAATTTTCATTTGAGCTAATTAATGGTGTGACTTTAACTACTCTTTCCACTGCTATTGGTTTTGGAGATTCAGCACTCGTAACAATACAGCCAACAGGACTTATCAATGGAGTTGATAATGACGGTATGACAGCCTTTGTTCTTCCTAGAGCAGGTTGCCTACAAACTCTAGCTGTATCTGCCACCGTAACCGATCCATCAGAAATCCCAGCTGGAACAATAATAACAATTATAGCTCAATTATATAAAGCCCAATGTAATAGCAGCATATTTGCTCCTATTCCTGGAACTCAAATTATTCTAGCTCCATCAATCACTTCAAGTACTGTTGTAGGAACAGTATTTAACGGATGCGTAGATAATTTAAATTATTCCTTAAATAAACTAGAACGTTTGGCATTAGTTTTTTCTGTGTCAATTCCAGCAGCAGTTGACACCGAATTTAACTTTGCAGCTAATCTTAACGGTGGAGTAACCATATTATAATAAAAACTATTATAATTATTATAAAGTAAAAAACTTCTACACAAAGATTTACTGTGTGGAAGCTTTTTATTTATAAATAAAGATACTATTCTTCTTTTAATATAAAGAACATTCTACAATAAATGGAATATTATGTACTATATTAAATATCCTTAAGGAACAAAGGAGGATTTTATGGGTAAACCAAAATATATAGACAAACTTTGCGATGATTTGTCTTTAAAATACGATTCTGACCGCTTCTTTTATGAAATCCTTAAAGATTTGGAAGAAGCTCCATGCAAAAGAGAGAAAAGGGTCAGAAAAGAAATTGATCTGCTAAAGGAAGAAAAATTTAAAATACCAGGAAAATGCAGGGACATAGAAATATGTCCAAAAGAACCTGAAATATTAAACTGTAAGGGTTCCTTAAGCCTTATTCCTTACGCTTCAGGTGGCACTGTAGCTTTAGATGTTATCCAGCCTAGCTCTACAAATGCAAATGTAGGAATAATAGCTTTTGGAAATAATGTTACTACTGCAACTGATATTCCAAGTAGAACCATTACTGTACCAATTGGCGGCACTACTAATATGGCATATACAGCATCTAATTTTATAAAAATAAGATCAATTACTGCAGATTTCACTTTAGTTGATGCAGAACAAATAACTTCAGGCTCAATAGTTATAAAAGCTCAATTATATAGGTCCTTCCCTCCATCAAATATCTTTTCTGCAATACCTGGTACTGAAATAACTTTAGGTCCTGCTTTAACTGGTGTTGTTCCTTCCGGAAGTATTTTGGTTGGAATTAAAAGAAATATTCATGCACCTGAAATTTGTCCACAAAGTCGAATAATCCTTGTTTTCTCAGCAGTAGCTCAAGGAACAGGTGCAACAATAGCTACTTCTCCAATAAATGGTTATGCAAGTGCAGGGGTAACTATTGAGTTAAAATAGCATCTGCATAATAAAAGGAGTTATTAGGCAAATATAAACCTGATAACTCCTTTTATTTTGTATTACTTAAATTGAACATTTATTAAAATCTAATTAATTTTTACTCTCTATATTTTCTAATTTCTTTTTTTATTAATTCTAATAGATTATTAAGCTCATGTACTTCCCCATCTTCAATTAGCTTATTTAAAGAAAGCTCAAATCTACTTGCTTCTGCAAATTTTCCTAAAGAATGTAAAATTAAAATATTATTCATAATATTTGATATTATATCTGATTTTACTTCAAATAGCTTTTGCGCATCTTTTATTTCATCCTTAATATCCAACATTAATTCATCTAGTTCAAAGGCTGCATCTGCTGCTTTTTTTAGTTTTTCCCTAACATGACTTGGCAACTGCTTTTTATACTTATAATTTAAGGAATGTTCTATTGTAGCCCAAAAGTTCATAGATAAAGTTCTTATTTGAAATTCAGCTAATATTACTTTTTCCCCTTCTGCCATATTTACAGGATATTTAATAATAATATGGTAACTTCTATAACCGCTTTCCTTTACTCCTCTCACATAGTCCTTTTCATAAAGGATCTGCATATCTTTTCTGCCTCTTATTATTTCTACAACAGTATCTATATCATCAACAAACTGGCACATAATCCTAATTCCAGCTATATCTTCAATTTCATACTCTAATCTATCCATTGGGATACCAAATTTATTTGCTTTTTCTAATAAACTTGATACTTCCTTTACTCTCCCTGTTACAAATTCAATTGGAGAATATTCATTTTTCTTTCTAAACTCTTTTCTTATACTTCTAAGCTTTACCTTTAACTCTTCAACCGCTTGTTCATAGGGCATAAAAAATCCCTTCCAATTTTGAACAGTCATATCTAATCACCCTCTTTAAACTTCACCTTATAATTATATCAAAAATAATATTAGGTGTAATCAGATTTATTTTATTGATTAAAAACTTTTATTTTTATATCATCTACATTCTTTTCATAATATGTTATAATATATTATACATAAGGGATAATATGTTATAATATACTAAGGGATAAAATTTATCTAAAATATATGCAGCTAAAGATAAAACTAAATAAATCGAAAATATAAAAAATGACTCAATTAGGATATATATTAGGAGGTATTAAAATGGGGTTATTTTCTAAAAAAAATAAAGAAAAAAATATTCAAAATGCTGTTGAATCAACAGAAGAAGTAAATCAAGATGATTTTATAGAAAATGATTCAATGGCTACTGATCTACACCTAAACAATCACTTAAAGGAAGAAATAGCAAATATAAGTGAAAGTAGTTCTAACATTTCTCGTTCAGTACAAGATGTAAACGACTCATTATCTAGCTTGGCATCTTCTACGCTTACTCAAACTGAAGAAATATCAAATGCCAGCAGTATTTTATCAAGCTTTAGCGAAAAAATGGAACAATTAGCTTACAACGTTACCAATGTTCAAATTACAGTATTGGATACAGATAAAGCTGCAGATGATGGTTTAAGTGCCTTCAGCGTATTAGATGAATCATTAAAAGATTTACAAAATGCTTTTAAAATGGTTAGTAATACAGTTAACAATCTTGTTTCTAAGATAGAATCAGTTAATATAATTACAGACTCTATAAGCCAAATCGCTAGCCAAACAAACTTACTTTCATTAAATGCTGCAATTGAAGCTGCAAGAGCTGGAGAAGCTGGTAAAGGATTCTCTGTTGTTGCTGGAGAAGTTAGAAAACTTGCTGAAAATTCTAAGCAATCAGTTCAAAGCATTACTAAAATATTAGATGATATTAAAACTGATATTTTAGAAACTTCAAAGGCTATGGAAGCTGGAAGCGTAGCTATTGATAATCAACAAGATACTTTAGCTAATACAAAAAATAGCTTTAATAATATAAAAACCTCTATTAGTGAAGCAGTTCAAGAAATAGATACTGCCATCGTTAACTTAACTGAAGCAGCTTCTCAAAAAGATGAAGTTTTATCAATTGTTCATAATGTAAGCAATATTTCACAAGAACATTCAGCATTATGCCAAGAAATTGTTGCAAATATGGATTTACAAGCAACTAGTCTTGAAAACTTAAATAATTCTATTTCAGCATTAAATAATCAACTTTAATTCAAGATTATTACATAGCACAAAGTTGTTTTTTAATTAAAATATAACTTAAAAGGATCAAATTAATATACTAGTATATTTTTAAAATGTCAATTTAAATTATCCGTTACTAAAAAAAGAAGATTGCAACCAGTCTTCTTTTTTTAGTATACAAAATATTATTATTTTTCCACCATGAATTACAAAAAACTTTACTTTTAAAGTTTTTTTACTTTTATCTTTCCCCTCCCAAGCTCTACAAGATCCCTTCTTTCTAACTCCTTAAGCTTTCTGCTGACTACCTCTCTAGAAGTCCCTATATCAGCTGCAATTCTTTCATGAGTTACATATATTATCCTGCTGCCATTATTTTTAGCAATATTTTCTTTAAAATAATTAATCAATCTATTCTCAATACTATCAAAGGTTACCTTTTCTAAACCACTTACGACATTTTCGAATTTGTTATATAAATTTCTAAAAATATATTTTAGAAAATGAACATTATTTAATATATACATTTTAAAGAAAGGCATGGGAACAAGAGCAATTAATGCATTTTCTTCTACTTCTATAAAAGAATCACTTTCAGAATTAGTTAATGCACATAAGACAGTATTAAAACAATTATCACCTCTTCTTAATCTATATAAGGTGATTTCTTTTCCATCATCACCTATTTTATAGACTCTTATTTGACCAGATAATATAAGCGAAAAACCTATACAGCTTTGTTTTTCATTAAAAATTCTGCTGCCAATTTCATAACTTCTAACAACAAGTACATTAAACATTTCCTCTAAAGCTTTATCATCTAGACTTCTTAAAAAAGGATAATATCTCAAGACCTTATTTCTAATATTCATAATTTACCTCATATAAATTCCTTAATACTTTATTACATATCTTATTATAACTCTAATTTTATTGTTAATAAAAAGAAAAGAACTGTCTTTAATTATAAAAGGCAGTTCCATTCCTTAAATGCATATTAAGAATTATTATAAACCTAATATACCATCTATTCTCTTCTTATCAAAACCTACAACTATATTTCCGTTAATATCTAATACCGGAACTCCCATTTGTCCGCTTTTTTGCACCATTTCCCTTGCTGCATCTTGATCAAGTCCAACATTTACTTCTTCAAAGCTTATCCCATTACTCTTTAAATAATTCTTTGCCTTAACGCACCATGGACATGTTGATGTTGTATAAACCTTTATATTATTCATAAATATAACCCCCAATTAATTATTTTATTATACAATAATTATATTATACTTTTCTTGTATAAACTGTAACAAAGTCACAAAAGTAATTTTTATAATAAGAAGTTATACATTATTTCAATTAAATTCTTTTAATATTTCTTCTAAAAAAGCTATAAAAAATTAATCCAGATATTTTTTAAAAAAGAAGTTATTCTACAACAATATCAAAAATGTCCCAGAATAACTTCTTTTTTTTGTAATCAAAAATATTAATTTATATCTCAAATTCTAAGTTTATATTAATTTCTTAGCATTTGTCAACAGTATCATATAAATTTCTATTTTTAATTACTAAATTTATTTGCTAACATGAGCAGTTTGCCCAAGCTCTTCTTTATTAAAGTATTTAATTAATCCAAAAATAGCTGCTGCTACTACAGCTCCAATTATTAGGAATTGAATTATATCAGCTCCTGTTGCTACTCCTGTGATTAAAGTTGCTGCAAACTTAAAAATATATGAACAAATCCAAGCTAATGCAAATTGATAGCTAACTGACAGCCACATCATTTTAGTTCCATATTCATGTTTCATAACTCCAATAACTGCAAAGCAAGGTGTATATAATGATACAAATATTAAGAAAGCATATGCTGTTATTGTGCTAAATACTGTTGGTAATACTACAGCTAGATCCCCATAAACTATTTCCATAGTTCCTATAATAACTTCTTTAGCTGCTAAACCGGAAAGTATTGATACTCCTGCCTGCCATGTGCCAAAGCCTAATGGAGCAAAAATTGGAGCAACTATTCCTCCTAAGGCTGCAAGGAAGCTTGAATCTATTTCTGTTGTAAATCCATTCATATTGAAGTAAGTTAAAAACCAAACTAATATAGAAATTCCAAAGATTAATGTTCCCGCTCTAACAATAAAGCCCTTTGACTTTTCCCAAGCATTTAATATTAATGTTTTAAAACTTGGAAGTTTATATTCAGGTAATTCTAATATAAAAGGTTCTTCATCTTTTTTAAATAATGTATTTTTAAATAAAAATCCAATTAATATTGCTACTATAATTCCTAACAAATATAAAGACATAACTACTAAATCTTGATTTTTTTCAAAAAAGATTGATGCAAATAAGGCATATACTGGCAATCTTGCTCCACATGAAACAAGAGGTGCAATTAATGCTGTCATCTTTCTATCCTTTTCACTTTCTAATGTTCTAGTTGCCATTATTGCTGGTGCTGAACATCCAAAGCCCATTATAATTGGAATAAATGCCTTTCCAGATAATCCAATTCTTCTCATAATTCTATCCATTAAAAAGGCTACTCTTGACATATATCCACTATCTTCTAGGAAACATACTCCTAAGAATAAAGCAAATACTATTGGGAAGAATACTATAACTCCACCAACTCCTGCAACGATACCATCTAAAATTAATGATTGAAACCATTCTGAAGAATTTTCTAAAAATCCTCCTATATATGGTGTTAAAGTATCTGCCACGAAAGCATCTAACATATCTGCTAAAGGTTGTCCAAACCAATTAAAAGTAAACTTAAATACTACTAATAGTGCCAAAAGGAAAATTGGATAAGCTAGTATAGGATTTAGTATTATTTTATCTACTTTTGTTACAAATTTTTTAGTCTTTCCTGGATTTTTTAAGCTATTTTTTATTATCTTATTTAAATAGCTGTAAGTTTCATTTTCAGAGTTAAATTTTAAGTTATATTTTACTACACTGCCTTTTACATTCATTACTGTTTCTTCTATTTTATCTAACCCCTCTTTAGTTTTAGCTGATATTGGAAGAACAGTAACTCCTAATTCCTTTCCAAGCTTTTGACAATCAATGTCTACTCCTCTTTTTTTAGCAATATCCATCATATTAAGTAATATAATGATTGGTTTATTAAACTCCATTAATTGAGTTGTTAAATATAAATTTCTTTCAAGGTTTGTTGCATCAACAACATTTAAAATTACATCTACATCATCTTGTTCTAAATATTGTCTTGATATCTTTTCTTCATTAGAGAAGGTATCCATAGCATAAATACCAGGTAAATCTACTATTTTTATATTTTTATTTAAAAATCCATACTTCTTATCTATTGTTACTCCTGGCCAGTTTCCTACATATTGTTTTGAACCAGTTAAGGCATTAAATACAGTTGTTTTACCTGTATTAGGATTCCCTATTAATGCTGCATTTATCATACTTCCACCCCTTATTTACTTAAATGTATATTCTTAGCATCTTTTTTTCTTATAGCCAAATCAAATCCTCTAAAAGAAACTAAAATAGGATCTCCTAAAGGTGCAACCATCTTAACCTCAAGCTCCGTTCCTTTTACACATCCTAATGCTAATAATCTCTTTGCTAATTTCTTATCTCCAAGAACCTCTTTTACTGTGCCTTTTTCTCCGACCTTTAAATTATAAACTGTCATATATAGTTCCCCCTTGCACAAAATTTCCACCTATATATAATTATATTCAATTGATATTGATTGTCAATAACATCATAAACTTTTTTGATATTTTTTTATCAATTGTAATTCTTCTAAAATAATCATTATTAATTAACTCTTTAAATTTATTTGCTTTATAAGCAAAAAATAAAAAAAGATTCGACTTTACTACTAAGTCAAATCTTCTAACTAAGTTCAACTCCACACTCCAAACTCCTAACTCCACACTAAATTCACACTGTTTAAAGTATTTTTCTAGGATTAAAATCTAAGTAATCACAGGCAGTCATTATATATTCTATCCCATCAAATTCTCCATCTAACACATTTGCCAAAGCTGGACCATGAATATGACCATATATTACTTTTTCTACATTATATTCTTTAAATAAATCTGTAAAAATAGAAGCTTCTTTTTTTTCATTGACTGGTGGGTAATGTATCATAACGATTATTTTATTATATCCACTTTTTACAGCTGCATCTAAAGACAATCTTAATCTTATTATTTCCCTATTTAATATTTTTTGATCCTTTTGAGTAAATTTATCTGAAGTATTTAAAATCCATCCCCTGGAACCACAAATAGCATAATCTTCATATATATAAAAATTGTTTTGTAAAAATTTAGTATTTTCATATAAACTATTTAATTTTGTAATTCCAGTCCACCAATAATCATGATTTCCCTTAGATACAATTTTTCTTCCTGGCAAAGAATCCAGCCAATCTAAATCTTCCTTACTTTCCTTAGAATTCATAGACCAAGACACATCTCCCGCAATAAGAACTGTATCTTCTTCCTTAATTTTTTTAAGCCAATTATTTTTAATTTTTTCATCATGCTTAAACCACTTTTCACCAAATATGTCCATTGGTTTATCTGTTGTAAAAGCAAGATGAAGATCTGAAATAGCATATAATGCCATTACCTATCACCGCCAATCTTTCTATCTAAGTCCGCTACATAGGCTATTATATGCGCTACTGCTTCGTAAAGATCTGGAGGAATATATTCGCCAACATCTACATTGCTAAGCAAATCGGACAGTTCCTTATTATAAACTATCGGAACATCATTCTCCTCTGCCTTTTCTATTATTTTATCGGCAATATGCCCCATACCACTTGCAGTAACTATTGGAGCTATTGAATTTTCTTCATATTTTAAAGCAGCCGCTTTTTTTATATCTTTCATATATACCCCCAAAATCAATGCACAATTCATAATTCAAAAATGTTATAATAATTCAACAATTCTTAAATTAATTAATTTATATTCTAAAATTTTAGAAGCTTCTTATAAATTTCATTTTTAACTGTGCACAATAAACTTATCACTATAAACTGAAAGATTTTGCAGCACAAAATCTTTCTTAGACCTTTCTATCTAATCTTAGGCTTACTCCTGTATTGAAAAAGTCCCTACAAGTCGTAAGTGAAACTTCTTTCTCTTTTTTTGATACGTTAATATTAACATTAAAGCCCATGTTTTCAATATTTCTTTCTAATATTATTTTGCTCATGTTTATTATTTTAACAGAATCTTCATCACATTTTAAGTTAATATTTATATTTTTATCTTTTACCATTACATAGCTGTCAATTGTTCCAAGATTTTTTGTATCTATTGTAATAATCATTTTTACATTCTTGCTGTCTATTTTCTTTCCTTTTTTTCTATTGTCTTTAACTATTATCTTACAAGGGTATTCATTATCTTTAACTGTAACTGGAAATTGTCCATAATAATATTCTTCACTAAATTTATTAAATAGCTTTATTTCATTAAAATTATTCTTAATTATATCAATAACCTTTTCTGTTAACTGACCTTCACTTTTTAAAATTGATAAAGCTTCTTTAATAATACTTTTATTTTCTTCCCCAGCCTTACTTATTGATACTTCTACCTGCTCTTTTGATGTTAAATTCCCCTTTATTATTTCCTTATCTAATATATCCTTATTTAAAGCTTCATTAATATTATTTTCTTTATTTATATTATCATTAGATACATTTTTATTATTTATTATTTCCTTATTATTTATTGCATTCTCATTAGTTTCTATATAATTTTCATTTTGAATATTTGCTATTTCACTGTTTTCGGCTTCCTTATTTTCTGTATATATTAAATTTTCTTCTAATAAGCTTTGATATTTTAAATTAATTGCATCTTTTAATTTAGTAAATTCATCATTCATTAATTCTATTCTACTACCTAATTCTTTAGATAATGCAAATTCTAATTCTGTCTTAGTAAAATCTAAATATGATTTAAATCCTGAAACTTCGTAATTTCTTTTATTAACATAATTACTAAAATCGTCTACTAGTCCTCTAGGTCCTATTTCTTCAAAATCATTCATTGTCTTTATTAAATTATTGATAAATTCTTTTGCGTCTAGTTTATTTATCTCATTAAGTACTCTTTCAAACTCATTGCTTGTAAAGGAAAGTCTTTTATTAATAATTATATCCTTTAATGTAGTATTTATTATTTCCTCTGATTGCCCTGATAATGATTTTAATAAGGATAACATACTTATTTTAGCATTAGAAACATCATTTTTATGATAAGTTTTATTAGCTATTTTACTTTCAATACTTCCATCTTGACTCTTATTTGGAGCTATATCCTTTGGAAGCATTTCCTCTTCAAAATTATTAATATCTTCACTTAACAAGGTCTTATTTACTCCGCTATCATCCTGTTCATTATTAATTATGTCAGAAAAACTTGATAATAGTTCTGGCAGCTTACTATTTCCCTTAAATAGATTATTATAAGCTTCAATATTTTCCTTATTAAATTCTATATTATTTTCTAAAAACAATAATATGTCTTCCTTAGATAAGTTCTTAAATTCCTGTAGGAAATTCTTTAATAAATTAAAAATTTTCTCTCCCTTTTCCGATCCTTCACTAATTCCCTTGCCTAGTAAATAATTTTGAATAAATTTATCTATTTCTTCTGGATTGTTATTAATTCTATCTAAAAATTGAATTATTCCCTGTATGTCTTTTATATTTTTTTTAGTTAAAGGAATGTTAAATTTAAGCATAGATTCTAAAAGAAGCTTATCATTTTTACTATAACTTCCCTTAGCAACCAGTTCAGTAAGATCTTTTTGAGCTAGTCCTTCTCCTTCACTTTCTTTATTTATCAGCTTTAATTTTAACTTACCATTTTCAAAACCTTCTACTTCAAATTTTTGAAGAACATCCAGCATAGCAGTAATATTTTCATCTAATTCCGCTAAAAACTGCCATCCGTCTAATAGTTTTATTAAAACTTCATTGCCTTCTCCGACTTTTACTATTTTTCCTGAAAACTTATCTCCAACATCAAAGCTGAGCTTACTAGATACTTTTTTATTGTTACTATTATAAACATTCCCTATATTGTAAATTCCAGCCATTATCCCACCCCATCAACATTATCTATTATTTATAATATCGAATGTTAATGCACTTTTCTTAATAGAAGTCCCTTTGGAAATAAGTTAGAAATAAAATTATTATATTTAGAAATTTCTTATAAATAATATAGGAGTATAGAAATTTTTTTATAGGAGATGTAATATGCATAAAAAATTATTAATTCTTTTAACCTTTCTTGTTATAATGCTTTTTAGTGCTTGTAAAGCACCTATTGAAAATTCTAATAAAAATCTAAATAATAATCAGATTGAAGAAGTTAAGAAGGAAAATAATTCAAAAGAAGAAAATATAATTTCTACGGAAGAGGATGCGTTTATTGTGCCATCTAAGGATATGGATGAAGAGGATATAGATCAATCAGAAGAAAGTAGTCCTATTAGTTCTGAAGAATTAAAATATGACAGTAGATTTGGCTTTCTAAAAAATATATACTATGAAAATAATGAACTATTTATAGTCTTAGATGAAGCAGAAATATTCTTTGGAGAAGAAGCTGTTATAGAAGCATTAAAGGATGGAGCTGGCTATTATGAAGACGGAAAATTTTTTGTTCCAGATGGTTATTATATTAGAAATAATTATAATACTCTAACAAGCTATAAAATCAAAGATACTGCTACTTTTTATATTTGTTATCATATTATAGATCCCTATAGTACTAAAGGTGCAAATTTAGTTGAAGTATCATCTGAAGAATTTATAGACTATGTCAAAGATCTTTATTTTGAGTTAAGTCTCTGGATAGATACAGAGAATGGAGAAGGATATAAAGTTTATCAACAATACAGACCATAATTCAATCTTAAAATAGCATTATTACTTTATCAAGGCAGTAGATAAGTTAAAAGTATATCTACTGTCTTTTTATATACTTAGTATATTTGGAAACATTTTAGAAATATAATTATTATATTTAGAAATTTTTTAAGAGTAATATAAAAACATAGGATAATAGAAATTTTGGGAGGTTTTAATATGAGTTTATCTTCTACAAAAAACAAAAAAAAATTATTACTTTTTATTGTTTTATTCATTCCATTAATCACTATCTCTTGTAGCAATAATTCTAAAAAAATTACTTTATTCGAAGATACGGAAAAAGTACTTTTGTTAGAAGAAGGAGAAATCACAGAAGCTATAACTACAGGTGAAAAACTCTTAGATGAAGGAAAACTTGAAGAAGCAAAAGAAAGCTTTAATAAAGCTATTTATCTAGATAAATCAAATAAAGATACCTATTTGCGAATAAAAAATAAATATCTATCTGCAAATATGCTTGATGAAGCTTATGCAATTATAAGAACTGCAATATCAAATAATGTTGATATTGAAAATATGAAATTAATCCTTCAAGAGATCTCTTCTAAATTTGAAGTAATTAATTTATCTACTTCTATTTATCAATATAGCAGTTATTCTTTACCAAAAAGCACTAATATAACAATACTTGGAGAAGCAAAATCAATTCCTATAACTTGGAACGATGAGATTGTTAATACTGAAAATTTAGGCAGCTTTAAATATGAAGGCTTTAATGAAGAATATGGTAGAAAAGTAATAATGAATATTACTGTTTTAGAAAACATTTATGATAAGCAGGTAGGCTGGTTAAAAGACTTCTATATTGATAATGGAAAGTTATATATTGATCTTGATTTAATTGAACTATATTTAGGTAAAGAAGAAGCCCTTAGAGAGGCTATTAAAGATGGAAAAGCTAGAATAAATGAAAATGGAGAATATTTTTTACCTGATCCGGTTTGGATAAGAAACAACTCTAATAATGTAGTTTATAAAATTTATGAACAATACTTGCCATAAAAATAATAGCAAAGGAAATTGGTTATGAATAAAAAATTAATAAAACAAATTAATATGCTTGCTTTATTAACACTAGCTATTTCTCTTTTTGCTTGTACTGACATTAATAAAAAAATTACAATTTCTAATAACACTAATAAAGAAATTCTCCTTGAAGAAGATGAAATAAGCGAACTAATAAATAAAGGTAAAAAACTCCTTAACGATGAAAGATATGATGAAGCTAATGCTTATTTTAATAAAGCTCTAGAATTAGATAAATCAAATAAAAATTTATATTTAAAAATTAAAGATATTTATTTAGAAGCGAATAGATTAGATGATGCTTATTTTTTAATTAAAAGTGCTATTTCGAATAATGTAGATGTTGAAAATATGACAAAGATAGCTGAAGAAATTTCTTCAAAATTTGAAATTATAAAAATTAATGATAGTATTTATCAAGATTTAGAATATTATTTTCCTAATACAGTGACTACAGTTATAAATAACAAATCAATAGATCTACCTATAATCTGGGATTATCAAAAGGCAGATACGACTAATATAGGAAGCTTTGATTATTACGGCTTTAATGCTGAATATGGAAGAAAAATACAACTCACTTTAACTGTTAAAGAAGTTATCTATGATAAGCAAATAGGATCTATTCAAAACATCTATACTATTAATGGTAAAAGTTATATCGATGTTGATCTCGTTGAGTTTTATTGGGGAACTGAAACAGCTTCAAAAGAAGCCTTAAAAGACAATAAAATTCTTTTATATGATGAAGATGGAACTCCATATTATCCTAACGGCTATTATATAAGAAATAATGATAGTGAATTAATCACTTATGAAATTTCTGATAGTTGCAGCTTTCAGTTATTACCTAATGATTTTTTATTCTTAGGATATGAACTTCCACCCTCAAGCAGCTATACTATACCTAATACAGCTTCCTTTAATGATTTTAAAAACTATATTAATTTATATACTCCATATAACAATGAAAAAACAAACAGAAGAACCTTATGCTGGATTGAACTAAAAAATGGAGTTGCATACTCAGTTTATAGGCAATTTACACCATAAAAATGAAATATTAAGCTAAAAAAATGGACATATATGAATAAGACTATATGTCCATTTATTAAAGATACAAGTTCTTTTTGCATTCTTATTCAAAAATAAACCATATATACCATATAATTAAATATATAACTAAAGGAGATGTTTATATGAATAATCAAATATTAATAGTGGAAGATGATAAATCAATAAATGATATACTTTTTCATAGTTTAAAATCTGAGGGATATAATCCTTTTAGTTCATTTACTTTAGAAGAGGCTAAAGAATATCTAAATATAAATACTCCTGATTTAATTTTACTTGATTTAAATTTACCTGATGGTGACGGCTTCGATTTATGTAAGGAAATAAGTTCTAAATACCCTATTCCAATAATAATACTTACGGCTAAAAATGACATTGTAGATAAAGTATTAGGATTAGAACTAGGGGCTGATGACTATATAACTAAACCCTTTCATATAAAAGAAGTCTTAAGCAGAATAAAAGCTGTATTTAGAAGAATAGAAAAGTCATCCCAAAACTTTAATTCCAACTTTATCAATATAAATAATTCTATAAAGATAAACTTTAAAAACAGAACTGTTTTAAAAGATGATAAAGTAGTAAAACTTAAACCTAAGGAATATGAACTTTTAGAGTTTTTTGTTCAAAATAGGAACAAGGTCTTTTCCAGAGAGCAGCTTATAGATAATGTTTGGGAATTTTCTTATGATGGCGATATTAGAACAGTGGACATTCATATAAGAAGACTTAGAAGCAAATTGGACACCCCTGGAGAAGCATCAATAATTGAAACAGTATTTTCTGTTGGTTATATTACGAGGTAAATCTATGAAAATAAAATATAAATTTACCTTAATAATAACTGTTATTATGATTTTTCTAGGCTTATCCCTTAATATTTCAGTTAGAAAAATTTTAAAAGATAATATGGAGAATTCAATAATAAACTCCTTAAAGGAAGTCACTAAAAGTGCTCGAGAATCAATAAAATATACTTTATCTATAAGGGACTATATATTCAAAGATATAGCATTAGTACAAGAGGCTGATTATCTAATAGAATATATTTCATTAAATTATGAAAGCAAGCTAAGAATTTGTGATGTTAATGGCAAGGTAATTTCCAGTAATTTATCAGAAGATTATATTGAGTTTTCTGAAAATCTTAATGAAATTAACGAAGGAAAAACAATAGTTAATATAAAATATAGCAAAAATTCTCTCACTGGTTTAATATCATATCCCTTGATAATAAATCAATCTTATATAGGTATTATAAATCTAACTAAAGATTATTCAATTTTATTTATGGAATATAAAAAAGCTATTAACACATTAACATTAATCGAAATATCCCTTATTATTTTTATATTTTTTATTTCCTATAGGCTTACAAATAAGATAGTCAAGCCTATAGAAACTTTAACTTATGCTTCTAAAAAGTTAAGTGAAGGAAATTATAATATAAATATAGATATAAAAGGTAATGATGAAATATCTATTTTATCTAAAGAATTTATTAATATGAAAACAAAAATTCAGGAACAAATTTTAGAAATAGAGAAGGAAAAAGAAAAGGTTGAAAAATTAGCCTTAAGCAGAAAAATATTTTTTGACACTGTAACACATGAATTAAAAACTCCCCTTACTTCTATAATGGGATATTCTGAAATGATAATACAAAATATAGTTGATGACGAGAATTTTAAAGTTCATGCCCTTGATAGAATATACTCTGAAAGTAATCGTCTAAATAAACTTGTACTTGAAATAATCAATATTTCAAAGGGCTTATCATCAATAAATGAAGAATTTATTAGTATGGATATTGCACCTTTAATTGAATCCATTTCTTCAGATATGAATATAAAAGCTAAAAAATACAATTTAAATATTTACACTATTTTAGAAAGCGGAGAAATTTCTATAAAAGCAAATAAAATAAAAGAAGTATTAATAAACTTACTTGATAATGCAATAAAATATTCTATTGAAAGTACTATTATAATTGTTAATTCATATATTTGTGATAATTTTTATATTATTGATATAATAAACGAAGCAAATCCTATTCCAGATTATGTATATCAACATATCTTTGAACCATTTGTTAAATCTAATACTTCTGAGGATTTATCTAGTACAGGCTTGGGGTTATATTTATGTAAAGAAATAATAAAAGAGCATGATGGCATAATAAAACTAGACAATGGTGATACAATAATTTCAACAATAAAACTTCCTCTTTCAAATAATCATAACAAATCTATTATAAATAATTAACAGGTAAGGCCGATTTTAATTCCAATAAAATCAGCCTTACCTGTTACTTTTACTCTATCTCAATCTTATGATAATTCTTCTTTCCTCTTTTAATTAAAGCAAATCCATCTTTAAAGTCTGCTTCTTCTAATGTTTTAGCAAGATCTGTTACTTTTTCTCCATTTAAAGAAAGTCCATTTTGTTGTATTAATCTTCTTCCTTCTGCTTTTGAAGGAACAATTTTAGTTTGAGCAATTATATCAAGTAAAGTTGAACCTAACTTATCTCTAGCTATTTTTACAGTAGGAACATTAGACATATCTACCCCGCCTGAGAATAAGGCTTCTGCTGCTGATTTAGCTTTTAGTGCTTCTTCTTCTCCATGAACTAATTTAGTAACTTCAAAAGCAAGTCTCTTCTTGGCTTCATTTATAGCAGCACCTTCAACATTTGTAATTTCATTTATTTCTTCAACTGGAACAAAAGTTAAAAGCATTAAGCACTTTTTAACATCTGCATCATCAACATTTCTCCAGTATTGATAGAAATCAAATGGTGAAGTTTTATTAGGATCAAGCCATAAAGCTCCTCCAACTGTCTTACCCATTTTTTGACCTTGGCTATTAGTTAATAAGGTACATGTCATTGCCATAGCTTGACCTTGAGCCTTTCTTCTAACAAGCTCAACTCCAGCAATCATATTTGACCATTGGTCGTCTCCACCTAATTGCATTTTACAACCGTATTTTTGATTTAATACATAGAAGTCATATCCTTGCATTAACATATAGTTAAATTCTAAGAAAGAAAGACCTCTTTCTAATCTTTGCTTAAAACATTCCGCAGTTAACATTCTATTTACTGAGAAATGAACCCCTACTTCTCTTAGGAAATCTACATAATTTAAATTTAATAACCAGTCTCCATTGTTTACTAATAAAGCCTTACCATCGCTGAAATCAATAAATCTTTCCATTTGCTTTTTTATTGCTTCAACATTGTGATCAATTTGCTCCTTAGTAAGCATTGCTCTCATATCAGTTTTTCCTGATGGATCTCCTACCATAGCAGTTCCACCACCTATAAGAGCTATTGGTCTATGTCCAGCCTTTTGCATATGTGCCATAAACATTAAGGCAATAAAATGCCCTACATGTAAACTATCAGCTGTTGGATCAAAACCTATATAAAAAGTTATTTTCTCCTTATCTAATAACTCTCTAGTTTCTTCTTCATGAGTAAATTGTTTTATGTAACCACGTTCTAGTAACTCATCTAAAACATTAGCCATTTTGCCGTACCTCCTAGTTTAATTTACTTATTATAGTATATCTTTTTATTATTACAAAATCAATTACATTCAATTATTTGCAAGAACAATTAGGATAAAACAAAAAAATCGAGGCAAGCCTCGATTTTATATATTAATTTCTTTTTTGATAAATCACCCCAACTCCAAACTGTGTCTCACTCCACACTCCTAACTCCACACTCCTAACTCCAAACTGAGTCTCACTCCAAACTAGAGTTAAACTCCACACTCCAAACTCCTAACTGATATTATGCTACATATTCCTTAATAAAGTCTGGTAAACGTTCTCCTGTATTGCAATCTATATTAATAAATAAATTTACTTTAAACTTTTGAGAGAATTCCTTTAATCTTTTGAATAGTTCCATTGATTCTGATATCCTTAAATTAACTATTTCTGATAAGTTATCTATATATATATTCTCCACATCATAGTTTTGAGATATTATCCCACATAATAATCCATAAAAACTATCTATATCTTCTATTCCAAGTTCCCCAGTATTTATAAATCTAATGTTCATCTTAAGATGCATCATATTCTTTGACATATTATCAATGTATACCGAATCACCTTTTGATTGATATAAACGTTCATTAGCAAGTTTTATTAATCTTTTTGTTTTTCCGTCCCCCTTACTAGCGCAAAAAACCTGAATCATTGGAATCCACTCCTTTAAAGAATTTTTTCTACTCTTAATCTATTATATTCTTGAAGATTGCAATTATTTACAGATATTTGAACAAAATAAAAAAAGATAAATAAACTTAAGCTTATCTATCTTTTTGCTGTCAAGGATTCCTTAATAAACATTTGAGAAATTTCTACTTTATTCTTACCTTCAGACTTAGCTTTATAAAGTAACTTATCTGCACTATTTATTACTCTTTCTAAGTTTTCTCCATCAAGTGGATAAAAAGCAACACCAAAACTTGCAGTTATACTAGTGTTCGCTCCTTCTTTTGAAACAATATGATTGGATATAGCATTTCTTATCTCATCTATTTCTTCATATATATTTCTCTCATCATTATTACAATTAAGATATAGTATTAGTTCTTCTCCTCCATATCTAGCAATTATATCTTCCTCTTTAAGCCTGCTACTAATAATGCCAGCGGTTTCTATTAAAACCTTATCTCCAAACTGATGGCCTAAAGTATCATTAATTTGTTTAAAATTATCTAAATCAATCATAACTATTGCATACTTATTTACTGTACCGGAAGCTAATCTTTCTTCAATAATATTATAAAAGGTCTTTCTATTATAAACGCCTATTAAAGCATCATATTGAGCAGCTCTTTCAATTTGTTTATATAACATGGAGTTTTCCAAAGCAATTGCAATTTGGCTTGCTATTGAACTTAAAAATATCTCGTGAAAATCCGTCAAAAAATTGTAATGTGGATGATCAACAATTATATATCCAATAAACTTATCTCCTACTTTAATTGGAACTCCCATTCTAGAATGTATTGCTATTTTGTTCTGCGGGTCTTCTACAATAGGCTCTTTAGAATTTATTATAAAGGTTTTCTTTTTACTAATATATCCTTTACATTTATTGGTTAACTTAATACTTTCTTTTGTTCCATTAGTTGCTTTTATAACAAATTTAAAGTCTTGAAATAAATATATTGTTGATTGAGCTACCCCAATTATACCAATTATCATATCATTTATCATGGAGATAATATTATTACTACTTAAATTTGAATTTATGTAATTGCTAATTAAGATTACATTTGATAGCATATCAAGATTTTTTTGATATTGTATATTTTCGGAGCTGAGTTGCTGTATCTTCTCTTCTGTAATTTTTTGATACCCTTCATATTCCATCTTAAGTTGATGATACCTAAACTTATAATCGTCCATACTCCCTCCCTACTTATACTTAACTTAGTATGAATCGAATTAAAATAACATAATATAATAACTCATATATTTTATATATTACTTTATTTTCCTTTTAATATCAATAGATTTTCTTGTACAAATAAAAAATGTATACAAAACTTAAGATGTATTCTATAAAATATCTTTTATTAAACTGCTGCCATCAATTATTACCTTAACATTCACTTCTAAGTTAGTATTTAACAGAGGGCTTTCTATGTCAAATTTAGGGTAATTTATATTTAATAATCTTTTCACTTCAAAAATATCTAATTCTTCTTTTTTGAACTTATCAAATGTGCTTACTAAATAATCTTTCATTAAATTTTCAGTCTCTTCTTTTATATAATCTAAAATTTCATCATTAACAATTAGTTCGCTTTGTGCTTCTGCTATTGTTACTTTCAAATCTACATTTTTTATAAGCTTTATTTTTTCATCTTCAATTTCTATATTACTCTCAACATTTGTACCTAATATTTCCACTGTAATAAGTCCATTATCATTTTGTGGGTTAGCTATTTCCAATATACCATCTGTAATATTATTTAAAAGTACATTATAACTTATTACATCTTCAGGATTCATATTAGAAACTAACTTATGATCTTTTAATATAGCCCCTCCACTAAGCTCAATTTTTTCTCCAATTTCATCTTCCTTTATTTTAAGACTTCCTACAATAAAAGAATCATCTTCTTCTATCACCTTGCTTAAATAATCATTCATATTAGCACTTACTGCTTTTGGATTAGTCTTATTTCTATTAATAAGTTCTTCAAGAAATTGCCCTAGATACTCTTCATCTTTTGAACTTACTTCTAATAGTTTACTTATATCTCCAGAATAAATAAACATATCTGGCTTAATTGATAATTGCTGATTATTATTAATAAGGCTTAAATATTTCTCTATTCCTGATTTAGCAGCTTTTTCAGTAAATATATAAGCTCTATTTTGAGAATAATTTAATCTCGTACTAGAAATTAAATTTACATTTTTTAAGGCTTCTATTGCTGTTTTCCCTTCTCCCTTATACATTATTCTTCTAGCCTTTTCTTCCCCCTCATCACTGCTTCTATAGGGTTTAATACAATCAACGTAGACTATTATCTTATCACTATCTTCTTCATCAAATATTATACTTGTTACAAAGGTAAGTTTATTAATATCATTATAATTAAAACATCCGCTTAAAAGGGCAGGAGTAAGTAATAGCATTATAGCAATTATTATTTTATTAACTTTCATCTTTACCACCCTCTTTTATTACATTCTTTGAAATTTTAGATAAACTTCCTCTAAAAGCTATATCTCTAAATTTCAATTCTTTTGTGCTTCCAATTGGGAATAAGAATTGATAGCCAGCTGAATCTAACTGTGATAATTGAATTAACATCAATAAAACTCCAGATAAAAATCCTGGTATCCCAAAAGCAGAAGAAAAGCCAACCAAAACAATGGCCCAGAAAGATAAAGGTCCATAAAGCTTTGGAATTAAAAAATATGCTAAGGAACTTAAAGCTATTATAACTATAGTAATTCTTGAAGCTATTCCTGCAGCTACAGCTGATTCACCTAAAATTAAACCTGATACTATACTCATAGCTCCGCCTATTGGTTTTGGCAGCCTTAGACCAGCCTCCTTAATTAATTGGAAGGCTAACATAACTATTAATACTTCTAAAAAGGTTGGAAATGGCACCCCAGCCCTTGATACTGCTAATCTAAACATAAATATCGATGGTATAATAGAAAAATGATAGGTTGTTACCGCTACATATAAAGCTGGTACAAATACAGCTAGAAAAAATGCTATCCATCTTAATACTCTATTAAAGTTTGTAAAATATTTATTTAAATAATAGTCATCAGGCATTTGAAAGTTTTCTAAAAAGAAATATGGTACTGTAATAACAAAAGGAGTACCATCTACTATTACTCCAACTCTTCCTTCTAACAACTTCGCACAAACTTCATCTGGCTTTTCTGTATATCCTACTGTATCGAAGAAACTTATCTGATTTTTTAAAGCATCCTCTACATAATTTGTATCTAATATAAAACTTAAATCAAGCTCAGCAACCTTTTCTTTTACATTTCTTATTAAAGCTTCTGGAGCTAACCCATTTATATAACAAATAGCAACAGAAGTATTTGATTTATCACCTACTACTGCTATTTCAAACTTTAAATCTGTAGATTTTATTCTTCTTCTTATTAAAGCAATATTATTTACAATTAACTCATTAAAACCTTCCTTAGGCCCCTTTAGTACAGCTTCTGTTTCAGGAGTTCCAACACTTCTTACCGGAAATCCTTTAGCTTCTAGAAAAATAATATCTTCAATTCCTTCAAATATTACAATTGGATCACCAGATAAAATATGCCATAGGGCATCATCTACATCATCACATAAACCTAAGGCATTTATGTCTAAAACATTTTCCATTATTTGATCTAATATGCTTTTATCTTGATTCTTTGTCTCTGGTAACTGCCTAATATTCTTAAGCGGCATTACAATATATTCACTTATCATTCTTACATTACATAAGTCATCTATATATACGATTGTTGCATTGCCTATTGCAGTTTCTACTTTCCTATATTTAACATCAAAGTTTTTTTCTAATCTTTGTTTAATTTCTTGTAACTTATCCATATTCATCACCAAGTATATTATTAGATTTATAAATGATTAATATACATATTTTTGTTCAAAATAAGAAAAGATAAGTATTAATGAAAAATGATAGAATTTGGAGGGTATTATATGAATAAAATTTCTAGCAAACACTTTATATTATTTATAGTTGGAGCTACCCTTATATCCTTAAAAACTTATCCTTCTATATTTATTAATTTTGGGGGGAGAGATACCTGGCTGATAGCTTTATTTGCTTGTATAATATTTACTGTATTTTTAACTTATATAACACATATTTCTTTATCAACTAATACTTTTGATATCAGAGATATTTTTATTCAATCTACTCCAAGATTTATTAGTATGATATTAATAGCAATTTATACCATAGCTTTATTTATTAATGCAATAGAAGCAGCATCTGTGGAAATAAGCGCATTACATTCCACTATATTTATAGATACTCCAGTTTGGTATGCCTTAATCTTTTTTCTTTTTCCTTCTTTCTTTATTCTTAATAAGAATTTAAGAACAATATTAATATTCATACTTGTTAGTGTCTTTGCCTTAATAGTTAACGGAATTATATTTTTAATTTTGTCACAACCTTATAAAGAAGTAACTCAACTTCTGCCTATTTTAGGCACTGGATTTCCTAAAAACTACTACACCGCTTTATTTTCAATACTAGGAGCTCTTTCATGCTTTATGATTATTGCTCCATTTTTAAAATATGTAGTAGATCATGAAAACTTAAGAAAAAATAATCTCTATGCTGCTGCTATAATTTCTGTTTTTATAATATTATCCTTTATAGGAGTAATAACAGCTTTTGGACCTGAAAGAGGAAAAAACTTATTTTATCCTGAATTTGTAATTGGCCAAAGAATTAAACTAGGAGGCTTCATAGAATTCGGGGAAATATTTTTTATTAACCAAACTGTACTGGGATTTTTTATTAAATATATATTATCAACCTACAGCATTTTGACTTTAAATTCAAAATACATAAAAACTAAACCATTATTTATTGGAATTTATTCCTTTATTATATTTTCCTTATCAACCTTTATAGGGCAAAATAATTATATACTCTACTTTACATTAAAAAATATTCAACTTATGAATTTAGCTGTTTTCTTTATAATACCTCTAATAATTTATACTATTTATCTAATTAAATATAAGAACAACAGTAAAAATACTAAATTTTCAGAATAATTTATATTTTTTACAAATTAATATTGTAATTTAAGTTTTTTATGCTATAATATTCTTGAAAAAATGAAATGATTAGGAAAAATTGTATAGTTTCTTTCTTAAAATTCATAAAAAGGTAAGAAGTTATAACAATTTTATGCCTATGAATTTTAAGGAGGATTTTAAATATGGAAGATAAGAAAATAATTTGTAAAGACTGCGGAAAGGAATTTGTTTTCACAGTTGGAGAACAAGAATTCTACAAAGAAAAAGGATTTGATAACGAACCAGTAAGATGTTTTGAATGTAGAAAAGCTAGAAAAGCACAATACAACAGAAAGTAATCTGTTTTAATAACTAACCCTTTTGGGTTAGTTTTTTTATTATTTTTTGGGGTCTGACCCCATTACATTAATTGATAGTTATAATACCTCGATTTATCCTTATTGACATAAAAATTTTGGAATTTTATAATTAAAGGTATAGTTGTTCGTATTATAAGATGCACAAATGAAAGGAGTGCTTTGATTTGGAAAACAATAATGAAAGTAAAAAGGTTATTTTCAGCGGAATACAGCCTTCTGGAAATCCTACCATAGGTAATTATTTAGGTGCATTAAGAAACTGGGTTAAACTTCAAGATGAATTTGATTGTTACTTTTGTATAGTTGACTTACATGCTATAACTGTTAAGCAAGTACCAAAGGAATTAAGAGAAAAAACTTTAGAAATGTTAGCTATTTATTTAGCTGCTGGAATAGATCCTGAAAAGAATACTATTTTTATTCAATCTCATGTACCAGCTCATTCTGAAGCAGCTTGGTTATTAACATGTAATTCTTACATGGGTGAATTAAGTAGAATGACACAATATAAAGATAAATCTAAAAAATATGGAGATAATGATTCTATAGGGGCTGGACTATTTGTTTATCCAGTACTTATGGCCGCTGATATATTATTATATAACACAGATCTTGTTCCAGTAGGCCAAGATCAAAAACAGCATCTTGAACTAGCTAGAGATCTTGCAAATAGGTTTAATAATGCTTACAGCCCAACTTTCAAAGTTCCTGAACCATATATTCAAAAGGCTGGAGCTAAAATAATGAGCTTACAAGATCCTACTAAGAAAATGTCTAAATCAGATGAAAATGCAAACGCTTATATTTTAATTATGGACCCACCTGAAGTTATAAGAAAAAAAGTTTCTAGAGCTGTTACAGACAGCCTGGGAGTAGTTAATTACTCTGATGAACAGCCAGGAGTTAAAAATTTGCTAAATATTCTTATAGCTATTAAGGGTTCAACTCCTGAAGAACTTGTAGAATATTATAAAGGTAAAGGCTATGCTGAATTAAAGAAAGACGTTGCTGATTCTATTATTGGAGAGCTTGAGCCGATACAAACAAAGGTTAAGGAACTTCTTAAAGATAAGGCATACCTTGAAAGCATTTATAAAAAAGGGGCAGAAAAAGCGCATTATATTTCAATGAAAACCTTAAGAAAAATGCAAAAGAAAATTGGATTTATTCCAAGATAATATATGTATAAAGTTTTATATTTTTATTAAGTATGAGGAATAAGTTATGATAACCATGTTTATTGTTTTATGAATGGCAAATTATCATTTGAATAATAATGTAAAAAATTTATTTAACTAAAGTTATGTAAATTTTATCCATATATAACTTAGTTGACATTATACTTTTATAATTTTATAATTTTATAATTAGTGTTATGTTTATTATATTAACTTGTGTTTTATTTTAAAATAAATAATTTTGGCATGGGAAATTCATTAGAATTTCCTATTATTTTGAAGTGAGGTCATATGATTAAATTATATAAGAATTTATTAAATACATTAATAATAATTTTTGTTATTTTTTATCCAATTTTACCCAGTTATGGTGATAAAAATCCAGATAAAATACTGCATTTAATTTTTGTTGTACAAGCTCTAGGTATTATTTTTATTCCTTTAGAAAGAAAATATTATTTTAATGTTATGAAAAATATTAAAGAAGATAAAATTTTTCTTTCTTTATTATTACTAAATATTTTAATGTATTCCTCTAGTTTTATTTCTTTTGATAGCGATACTACCCTTAAAGCTAGTTTAAAATTTTCTTTGTATATTTGGATTTATTATAATATAGTCTATAATTTAAGGGGAAAAAATATATTTAAGATATTATTAACCTCTTTTGTAGGTGTTGCAGCAATTTCTAGTATTTTTTCTATATATCAGACTTATGAAAATCTTCATATTAACAAACATATAAATGCTGAAAATAGAATTTCTTCATTTTTAGAAAATTCAAATATACTAGGCTTATATGCTGTATCAGCCCTATTTATAGTTATAATGCTATTTTTAAACAGTAAAAAGAACTATCAAAAAGTATGCTTCTCAATTTGTTCGCTTTTACTTATTATAAATATTATATTATCTCAGTCTAGAAATGCTTTAATAGCATTAATATTTGGAAGTATACTTTTATCATTGATCTATAATAAAAAACTAATATTACCAACTGCTATAACATTAGGAACTTTAATAATATTGCCTATTAGCAGGACTAGAATAATAGATATTCTAAGTACAAATCAAAATATTAGTAGAATAAAAATATGGAAAATAACTAATTTTATAATAAAAGATAATTTCCTATTTGGTGTAGGCTATGATGGATATTCATCTGTTTATCCTGATTATGTAAATAATTATAAAGATTTAATGATACGTGATGACTATATGGCTTATCATCCTCATAATGTATTTTTAAAATTTCAAAGTGAGTTAGGTATCCTTGGAACAATATTATTAGTACTTTTCTTTTCATTAACTTTATATAACTTTTATAAAAATATAAAACTATTTAAAAACTCTAATAAACAAGCAATTATAGTTGGAACAGCAGTTTCATTTTTATGCTTTTTACTTATGAATATGGTGGACAGTTATTTTAATTCACCTAAGGCTATAATGACATTATGCTTAATTTTAGGAATATCAAACTTTTATTCAAATAAAAAAGTTAAAGAACCATTTGAAAAGTACTTTTCAAATGGTTCTTTTGTTACATCAGCTCAAAATCAGACAGGCTATATATAATTTTCCCTAAAACACTTTCTTTATAATTTATTACTCCTATATTAGGATTTCTTGAATCAGAAGAATGATTTCTATTATCTCCCATAACAAAGATTTCATCTTCATTTAAAAGTATGTCTATATCATATTTACCACTAACTACCTCTTCATCATTTATATATTTCTCTTCTAATAATTCTTCATTTATATATACTTTACTATCTTTTATAACAACATGATCTCCAGGAGCACCTATTACCCTTTTAACAATAGTTTCTGGCTTAAAGCTGTCATTTACTTTTATTATTACTATATCCTTATATTTAGGCACTTTTCTAACATAGGCTTTCTTATATAAAATCAAAATTTCTCCATCTTCTAAAGTTTTTCTCATTGAATTTCCTACAACTATTACTGGAACAAAAAATCTTGATATCATTAATAAAATTAAAAAGGTTATTAGTACTATTTGGGATATCTCTCTTAATGATAATTTTGTAAAAAAATCTTCTAGACTCCTATTAATTCTTTTTAACTCCAACATTATATTCCCTTTTAAAGCAAATTTCTATCTGATATATAATATGCCAAGAAAAAAGCTAGTGATAAAATTTGCTGTAAAATGTAATAGCTTGTAATTCAAAATAATAAAAAAGATATTATATGAACTCCTCATATAATATCCTCCTTAATTATGTCATTTTAAATTGTGATTTAATTAATAAAGAGCTTATATAGCTAATTCATATAAACTCTTCCTTAATTGTCAATTATCATTCGTCAATTGAACTAAAGAAATCTATTTCTTCAATTCATTATCCCAATCTCTATTTGCTAAATAGTTCATAAATGTTTCTCTTAATTCTTCTCTCTTTAAAGCAAATTCAACTGTTGCTTGTAAGAAACCAAATTTATCTCCAACATCATACCTCTTCCCTTCAAAATTATAAGCATACATAGCTTCTTGGGAAATTAATGTTTGTAGAGCATCTGTAAGTTGAATTTCTCCACCCTTTCCAGGCTTTGTTTGTTCTAAAATGTTAAAAATTTGTGGAGTTATTATATATCTGCCTAAAATAGCTACATTACTTGGTGCCTCTTCTATTGCTGGTTTTTCAACTAAATTCTTAACCTTATATACTCTATCTTCTATATGAAGTCCATCTACTATTCCATATTTATTTACATCATCCTTTGGTACAGTTTGAACTCCTAATATTGAAGTTTTATATTCATTATAGCAATCCATTAATTGCTTTAAACAAGGAACTTCTGCATCTACCACATCATCACCTAATAATACTGCGAATGGCTCATTTCCAACAAAAGCTCTTGCGCATAAGATAGCATGACCTAAACCTCTTGGTTCCTTTTGTCTAATATAATGGATATCTGCTATATCAGATATTTCCCTTACCATCTCTAGCATTTCATCTTTTTTGTTTTTTTCTAATTCTAATTCTAATTCAACAGATCTATCAAAGTGATCTTCTATACATTTTTTATTTCTTCCAGTTACAATAAGAATTTCTTCTATTCCAGATGCCACAGCCTCTTCTATAATATATTGAATAGTTGGCTTATCAACTATTGGAAGCATTTCCTTAGGCTGTGCTTTAGTAGCTGGTAAAAATCTAGTCCCTAATCCAGCTGCTGGTATAATAGCTTTTCTAACTTTCATTATTATCCCTCTCATTCAAATTATTTTGCATAATTGTCATATTTATATTATAGCATTTATTTAAATATTTTACCAAATTTAATGCCATTGTTAAATAATACTCCTTATAAACTCAATAAACAAATTCTTCTATATTAATATTATTGCCCACTTTAACATTTTTCTTACTAAAATAGGGTCTGACCCCATTACATTTTTTGGAATGGGGTCAGACCCCATTTTTTCTCATTTTTAATAAATAAGAAGAAATAAAAGAAAAAATTATCACTATTAATAACTTAACAGCAAATAACATATTAGCATTTAAAGTATAAGAAAAATAAAATTCATTTATTAATTCACTAAGAAATGGAGCTAAAACCAATCCTGAGAAAGTTATTAGCATAAATTTAAATGCCTTTTTAGGGAATTTCATTAGTATCCCCTCATTCATGTTTTCAACAAACATATTCTTAGTTAATCCTTTACTGATTATAATTAATATTATTCCAATAACAAATAAAGCTGCTGATATTCCTTGTACCCTTAAAATAATAGTTGCTCTATCTAAATTACCTGCATAATCTCCATAAAAATAGTAACCCTCAAGGTAGTACTGTATATTTTCTATAATTATGTTAAAGGCCCTGTTAGCATAAGTATACATAGTAATATAGCCCTCTAAATTTATAAGAAGCGTAAAAAGATAGGCCAGTATAAATATCATGGAACCAAATACAAAATACAAATTAGAAAAAAAGCAGTCAAGTAAGGCCAGGCATCCTATAATTAGTGTTGAAATACATATAATCCTAATAATATCCAATAAAAAGCTAGTTCCAAAGTTGCCAATATAATAAAGCACTTCATAATTTAAATATACATTTTGTATAACTGAAATAATATAAGAAAATAAGAAAACTAAAAAGGAAATTATCATCAAGGTAAATTCTCTTTTTCTTATATCAAGCTTTGAGAAAGGTCCACTTAAAAATAATGACCACTTTTTCCTCTTATGAAGTCCCACAATAATTGAATAGCAAATCATTAAATAAACAGTAAGTAAAAGTATTGCCCCACCTGTAATGATAAATTCAATCCCCTGACTATAATTATTTAAATTGTATAATTTATTTATGATATTATAATTAAAATAATCATCAACTATGCTTTTATTAAGAAAAAAGGCTATAAGATATACTACACATAAAAATACTATTATTTTTGAATCTCCTTGGTACAAAAGACTTTTATTTAAATATTTTCTCATATTCCTTTTCCTTTCCAAGCTTATAAATAAAAATTTCCTCTAAGTTTAAATCAATTTCTTCAATGAATAATGGTTCATATTGTTGCAGACTTTTTATAAATTTATCATCATATTTTTCTGTAATAATAGTAAATACCCTGCCAACATTATCTATAGTTATTATTCCTTGGCAAGCTAAGTCCTCTTCATAAATTGGCTTATCAAAGGCTACTTGAATCTTCTTAATATTCTCCTTCATATTATTTAAAGTATTATAATAATCTACCTTACCATTATTAATTATTAATATTTCATCGCATACTTCCTCTAAATCTCTCAAATTATGTGAAGTTATTATTGCTGCTTTTTCTCCCCTAGTTACTTTCTCCTTAACTAAATTTAATACAGCCCTCTTTAAAATTGGATCAAGGCCAGAAGTAGGCTCGTCTAAAACTAATAAGCTGGCATCTATTGAAAAAGCTATCATTATGCTTACTCTCATTTTCATCCCCTTTGAAAGCTGCATAAATCTCTTGTTTAAAGGTATTTTAAATACCTTATTTATTTTATAAAATCTTTCCTCACTAAAGGAACTGTATATGCTCTTATAAAAGTTAACTATCTCTTTTATAGTAATTAAATAAAAGCTAGGCTGCTCATCTGGCACATAGGCTATATTTCTTTTTATTTCAGGATTATCATAAACCTGCTTTCCAAAAAGCCTAATATTACTTTCATTTGATTCATATAGTCCAACTATTGCCTTGACTAAAGAGGTTTTTCCACAGCCGCTGGGACCTATTATACCAAGAATCTTTCCTTTTTCTAAGGAAAAATTTATATTATCTAAAACTAAATTTTCTCCATACTTAAAAGAATAATTTTCAACTTCTAGCACTATCTTCCCCCCCTTAATCTATAGCTAATCTAAATATATTTCTTGATAATAATCAACTACATATCCTTCTCCTTCGTCTATTACAACTAAATATAAAGAAGTTTTATCTAACTCTTCCGTGCTAGTAGAACTATAATCATTTGAAACTGTTCCATTATCATTAATTAATTCCATATCTATAACTTTATTATAATAATAAGAGTTTCCATCTAATCTATAAAATCTTATATCCTTTGCTCTTTTATAATTAGGTATTTTATCAAAACTATTTTCATATTCCTCTTTTATTAATTTCTCATCTATTTCTTCTAAATCATAACTATAGAAAGAAGGTATATATCCATAAATAAATCTTGCATCATTACTGTTTTTAATAAATAATCTATATCTTCTTGATAAGCTTTCTAAAAACTTAGTAGGAGCCATATTTATATAAGTCCCTTTAGTACCAATCCTTTCGTAAGCATTAGCATAACCAATAAAGCTAGATATTGCTTCCTCAGGAGTATTAAAGTTTATTTCCTTTTCATATATTTTTGTTTTGCGTGAAAAAGTGCTTAATACTAAAAATACTATCATAAGGCTTGCAATAGCATAAAATGTAGATTTCTTCATAAGTCCTCCTATAAAAAAACTAAGTATACAAATAAGTTGTACACTTAGTATTATAAATAATTAAGAATAATAAAACAATTAATATTTCCTTAAGGTTGCTATTTTCCCTTTTTATGTTAATTGTATATCTCGTTTTCTTTTTAAATGTTTCTTAAATAATTATTTAATTACTTATATGCATTTAAGTATTGTTTTAATAATTAAGTAAATATCAAAAAATATATTACTTTTCTCAATATATTCTAAATTTAATTTAAGCTTATCCTTCATAATAACATTAATATAATATTCTTCAGGATTTTCAACCTTACCTAGTATATCATTTTCATCGCTGTATCTTATGGATGCTAAATCTGTAATACCAGGCCTAACTTCTAAAACCTTTTTTTCTTCTTCAGTATATAATTCAACATACTTTGGAACCTCTGGTCTAGGACCAACTAAACTCATATCACCTTTTAATACATTAAAGAGCTGAGGAAGTTCATCTATTTTATATTTTCTTAAGAAAGCCCCAACTCTTGTAATTCTACTATCTTTTCCAACTGTAATCTGGGCTCCCAGTTTTTCAGCATTACTTACCATAGTTCTAAACTTATAAATATTAAAAGGCTTACCATCTTTACCAATTCTTTTTTGAAGAAATAATATATTTCCTTTAGAATCTGCTTTTATACATATTGCTACAATTATAAGAATAGGTGATATTATTATTATCCCAATTAAGGATACTACAAAATCAAATATTCTTTTTATTACTCTATCAATTTTGCTCATTTTTTTACCTCTTAATTTTAAATTTCTAACTTTCAGTTAATGCTACTTCATTTACTTCACTGGGTTCCCTATAAGTAGGAACGATTTGTTTCATTTTAAGCTTTACCATTTCATTACTTTCTTCTTTTAATACTTCCTCTAATTCTTTTAATTTTTTATTTAAACTATCTATGTTCTCAAAGGTAGGTCTACCAATATATATTTTTTTATGTTTAGTAGCCTTTAAGCCTTCCTCACTCATTAAAAGCTCTTCATAAAGCTTTTCTCCAGGTCTTAAGCCTGTTATTTTAATTGGTATGTCTTCTCCTGGCTCAAAACCAGAAAGC